>JBBCAX010000133.1:0-37752 GCA_051382335.1 Deltaproteobacteria bacterium TL4 | reverse complement strand
TCAGCAATTAGATCACTGGAAACCCTTAAACGCATGGATACGTTTGGCATGAAGAGCCGTGTACGAGACCCGTACGCACGGTTCTGTGAGAGGACGGAGCCTTTGGCTCCTCCTACTCAATCACGGGGATTTTTTTTACTAAAATTATTGGACAAGATTATTGATCATCCGCTGCCCGCTTCCGCGTCTCAAGGCAAGGGTGTTCCTATCGGGAATCTGACCAGCCAGCATTTCGCAAATTTGTATTTGAGTGAGGCGGATCAATTCATCAAGAGCGAACTGAGCGTTAAAGGGTATGTACGCTACATGGATGACCTGCTGTGTTTTGCGAAAAGCAAAGCTCAGCTCCAAGAGTTGCATTTTGAACTCCAGCAGTTTCTAACAGAGCGACTGGCGTTAACGCTCAAACCCAAAGCCACAAGGCTGGCTCCTGTTTCAGAGGGTATTGATTATCTGGGCGTCAGGATTTTTCGAGGGACGATCCGTCTGCAAAAACAGCGATGGCGCCGCTTTGAACAAAAACTGAGAGAGCGAGAACATCAATGGCGACAAGGAGCGCTTTCTGAGGAACATTTTTTCCAGTCAGTCAATGGTCTGCAAGAATCCCTGAAATGGGCCAATACCTTTCATCTCAGGCAAAAGTTTTTTAACAAGACGCTTGAAGAACGCTTTGATTTGCTTTAAGAAGGAAAGAGGGTGACAGGAGTATTCAGGCTCGAACCGTGTGAATCGTGGCGGCAGTTTCAACAATGACGCCGCGAATGTGCGGTCGGCGAAGCGTAACAACAATACGCCGTCCAATACCAACAACAACCTCGGTGCCCGCTTGTGCAGCCCGGAGCGTTTGTCTGATGGCAGGTGTTTACGGATACCTGCTCTGTACCCATGCCCCGAACCGCTTCTGGTTCATCCTGTGCCGCAGTAGCGGACGAATAGTTTTTTTATTCACCACGGCTGGTACCTAAACGGGAAGGTCGTGGTGATCCCTTCCTTTCTCATTTAAACCAATCCGGACACTCGTCTACCCGCTTAAGGAGGGACAAACGTAGGGTGGTTAATGCATGTTGCGAACGTAATGCGCCAAAACCTAAGGAGTTTCAAATGAGCAAGAAAATAGATTGGCATCGTTTGATGGGCTTGATCCTTCAACCGATGTTTGAACGGTTTGGCTATGAAACCGAAGTTGAGGTGGACTTATCGTTCAAAAAGCAGTTGATCGATTTGACTGTGGTTCGTAAGACTTCTTCTTCCCCTCAGATGGGCACTCTTCCCGCTGAATACCTTCACCCCTTTGAACCGTTGAATGACCATAATCTGATTTCTTTCAAATCGCACCGGGAGTCGTTTATCGGGGTGTCTTTAGAAGAATTATATGGTCACGCGTCCAATTATCGTAAAAAGCATCAACTGGCTCAACAGCAAGTAAATCTGTACGCGCTGGTCCATCATGAACCGGTTCAACTGTTGAAATCGTTTAGAGGAACGGAGTCCCTGGTAGAAATCCGAAAAAATGAGATTTATGATCTTAAGCTATCGACAATGAGTCCGGTCCGGTTTATAATCACCCAACAAAGTCAGCATCCGCTGTTAACCTTGTTTTCCAATGATCGTGAAAAAGTGTTAACCCAGTTTCCAGAGTTTTATCAGGAGCGTGGACTGTTTGAAGAGATCAGCAGATACCTTTACCGTTTAATCGAGTATTATGGAATCATGGAGTCGAATATGTATACCAAAGCAGATTTTTTAAGGGATAATCCCGATGTTCAATCGGTATCCGCCTTACTTTTCCCCAAAATCTATTATGAAGCCTTGGCAAAAGGCATCGAAAAAGGCAGGGAAGAAGGCATCGAAAAAGGCCGAGAAGAAGGCCGAGAAGAAGGCCGAGAAGAAGGCATTGAAAAAGGCATTGAAAAAGGCATTGAAAAAGGCATTGAAAAAGGCATTGAAAAAGGCATTGAAAAAGGCATTGAAAAAGGCCGAGAAGAAGGAGAAATTATTTTATTGGGTCGGCTATTACGGAAAAAGTTTGGAGATCAAGCATATAATTTATATCAAAGTCAACTCAATCAGTGTCGTTTAGAAGAAATTGAACTCTTATTGGAACGTATTATAACCGCGACAAAAATCGAAGAGGTTTTCAATTAACTCGTCCAAGTGGCTCTCCGAGAATAGGTGATAAGCATAAGTAGGGTGCCGCTTAAGCGAAGCGAGCGCACCATAAATCCAGCCGCTGTCGATAAGAGTTGACCAGTAGGGTGCCGCTTAAGCGAAGCGAGCGCACCATAAATAAGGGGATGGCGGCTTTCTGGTGCGCTCGCTTCGCTTAAGCGGCACCCTACCTTGGGCACCCTACCTTGAGTGGTGCGCTCGCTTCGCTTAAGCGGCCCCTACCTTGAGTGGTGCACTCGCTTCGCTTAAGCGGCACCCTACCTTGGGCACCCTACCTTGAGTGGTGCGCTCGCTTCGCTTAAGCGGCACCCTACCTTGAGTGGCGCGCTTGCTTCGCTTAAGTGGCACCCTGCCAGGGTTCCTGCAAACCCGCTAAAATCCAGCGTTTATTTAGGAAAGATGTCTATTCCTTTGAGTTTCTGATTGAGTTATGGTCCAAGCCGTAAATTGCAATCCCCTTTTGTCAGGAGACTATTATGAATTTTGAGATACCAGAGCCTATACAATCAATAAAACCTAAAGCCCCAACGCCAAGGACTCACGCTGAATCGTCTTCCGAGATTCTTATTGATAACCCAACAGAAGTTAGAACTGGAGAAGAACTGGATTTAAATCAATTGGAACTATTCCTCAAAGACAGTATTCCCGGAACGGAAGGCAAACTCTCTGTACAGCAGTTTCCTTCAGGCTACTCCAACCTGACTTACCTTATTCGTATCGGAAACAAAGATTTCGTTTTAAGACGTCCGCCCTTTGGCAGAAAGGCGAAAACGGCGCATGATATGGGACGAGAATATAAGATTTTAAACGGTATTGGAAAGGTATTTAAGTATTGCCCCAAACCCTTGGTTTACGCTGAAGATGAGTCCATCATCGGCGCGCCCTTTTACGTTATGGAACGAATCAATGGAATCATTTTAAGAAAAGATCTTCCCAAGGGTTTATCCTACTCACCTACGGCGATGAGGCAATTATGCGAAAATCTGATTGATGTCCATGTGGCTTTGCACTCGATTGATTATCAAGCGGCAGGTCTGGAGGATTTGGGGCATCCTGAGGGTTATGTTCAACGACAAATCGAAGGTTGGAGTGAACGCTATACGACGGCACGCACACAAGATGCTCCTACCTTTGAGTCCATCATACAATGGCTGAACGATCATATTCCTTTCAACTCACCCAAAGCGACCCTCATCCACAATGATTATAAGTTCGATAATGTGGTTTTGGATGAAAACAATCCTACCCAAATTATAGGTGTTTTAGATTGGGAAATGACAACAATCGGTGATCCCTTGATGGATCTGGGGAGTTCCCTCGGCTATTGGATTGAGAAGAATGATTCCAGTCCGATGCAAATGATTCGCAGGTTGCCGACTGCGGAAGAGGGTGCCATGACTCGTCAGGAAGTCATAGACTCTTATGCGAAAAAATCAGGAATAGCCATCGACAACTTTGATTTCTATTACACCTTTGGTCTTTTTCGTTTAGCAGGAATTGCTCAACAAATTTATTACCGCTACTTCCATGGACAAACCAAAGATAAGCGTTTCGCGAGTTTGATCTATGCAGTACAAATCCTGGAGCACCTGGCCAATACCGTAATTGAAAAATCCAAATTGTGACTCCATTGGTTGTCTTTATTTTTTAATTCACTGATTACATATCTAAAATTCCACTTAGCAGGAAAACTCAAATATGAGGTGTGGGAAAAGCTGAATGGGTGTCTTGACAGAAGAAGCAGTGCAATTTTATGTTAAAAGATTCGATGATCTCAATGCCCAACTTTCATAAAAAAACGGAGGATCTCTAAAAACCTTGAAGAGTACCACAGAGATCTGATATGTTGAGAGAGTTCTGGTCATCCAAACCGTTATTCCTTAGTTTAAATTTGAATTGAGAAAAAACGCATGAGTAAGCAAACAGAAGGGGTTTCCACAGCAGAAATTATTCCCCTGCTTCAGGAAATTCAGGAAAAATTAGGTTACATTCATCCTGCGGCTGTCGATTGGCTGGCGGACAAACTGAAGGTCAGCAAACAGAGGATCTTCGGGGTTGCTACTTTTTATTCCCAGTTTAGACTGAACAGACCAGGGAAACATCAGATAAAGGTTTGTCTGGGAACGGCCTGTCATGTAGGGGGTGGTGAAAACCTGCTTAATATTCTGGAGCAGGAACTCGGTGTGAAAACGGGGGAAACCACTTCTGACGGTGAATTCGGTCTGGAACGGGTCGCCTGTCTTGGTTGCTGTGCCGTGGCTCCTGTCATGGTTGTTGCTGATGATCTCTATGGGAAGGTATCCCAGACAAGCATCAAACGGACTTTAAAAAAGTATAAGACTTCCACCGAAACCAGTTGATGGAGTAGGAACCCCCAATAATCAATAAAGAGAGGAGAAGTGAATACAACGCCATTCACTGAACTACAGAAACGATCGCATCAACGCTTAACCGAGCTGAAGAGCAAACATCCGGTGCTTTACGTGGGAACCGCATCCTGCGGCAAGGCCGCGGGTGTGGATAAAGTTATAGCCGCAATCAAAAAATACTTGGAATCCGAAAACCAATCTGTGGATATTGTTGAGGTTGGCTGTCTTGGAATGTGCTGTTATGAACCCATGCTCTATATCCAGGCGCATGGAAACCCTCCCGCAATCTATGGCAATGTTAGCGAGAGAGAGGTCCCTGTCTTGTTGAAGGAGGTTCTCCAAAACAAAAAATATGTTCACAGAAACCTTCTGGGCACCTTGGGTTCAGAGATTGAGGGGATTCCAAACATCACAGAACACCCGATGTTGAAACCGCAAACCCGAATTGTGCTGAGAAATTGTGGAATCATTGCTCCAAACCTGATTGAGCATTATGTCGCCAATGAGGGTTATCGGGGACTGCAGAAAGCGTTGGGCCTGGAACCGGAAGCCGTGATTGAGGAAATAAAAAAATCGGGAATCCGAGGTCGAGGCGGGGCAGGTTTTCCCACAGGCCTGAAATGGAGCTTTTGTCGTAACAACCAGGCTGACAAGAAATACATGATCTGCAACGCTGATGAGGGAGACCCCGGGGCGTTTATGAACCGCTCTCTCCTCGAAAGCGATCCTCACGCAATGTTGGAAGGACTCACCATTGCCGGTTATGCCATTGGTGCCAGCGTTGGATACATTTACATCCGTGCTGAATATCCCTTGGCCATTGAGCGATTGAAAACAGCCATTGCTCAAATGAAGCAATATCATCTTACCGGAACCAACATTCTGGGTTCCTCGTTTTCCTTCGAAATCCGAATTAAGGAGGGTGCGGGAGCCTTCGTGTGTGGAGAGGAAACCGCACTCATTGCGTCTATTGAAGGTGAACGCGGTATGCCGCGGCCCCGTCCCCCGTTCCCCGCTGAAAAAGGCTTGTGGGGCTATCCCACCACGATCAACAATGTGGAAACATTGGGAACCATAGCAAGCATCATTCGAAACGGATCCGCATGGTATTCCGGATATGGCAGTGAGGCGGCCAAGGGCACAAAGACGTTTGCGTTGGTTGGAAAAATCAAGCGAACCGGTTTGATTGAAGTTCCCTTGGGAACCTCAATCCGGCAGATCGTTTATGATATTGGAGGAGGCATCTTGGAAGATAAAGCCTTTAAAGCCATCCAGACCGGAGGCCCTTCCGGCGGATGTATTCCTGCTGACATGATAGAACTGGGTGTTGATTATGAAGCGTTGACCCGAGCCGGATCCATCATGGGTTCTGGGGGATTGGTGGTCATGGATAAAAATACCTGTATGGTGGACGTGGCGCACTACTTCCTTAGTTTTACCGGCTACGAATCTTGTGGAAAATGTCCACCTTGCCGCATAGGCACAAAACTGATGAAAGACATCCTGACCAAGATTCGTTCAGGTCAGGGCGAGATGAAAGACCTTGAGGTTCTTGAAGAACTGTCTGGCACGATTACTAACGGATCCCTCTGTGGCTTAGGTCAATCCGCGCCTAATCCCGTGCGGACAACCCTGCGCTATTTCCGAAATGAATACGAAGCACATATCAAAGAAAAAAAATGTGCGGCTCTGGTTTGCCATGATTTGATCAAATATGTGATCTTACCAGATAATTGCGACGGTTGCGGAGCCTGTAAGAAAATATGCCCTGCCGGAGCCATCAGCGGTGAAAAGAAGGACAGACACCTCATCAGGGAAGAAACCTGTGTCAAATGTGGGGCCTGTTATCAAGTTTGTCCGGCCAGTAAAAGCGCGATCAGACTGACAAACTTATATTAGCGTGCGTTTTTGTTAAGCAAAGCAACCAGAATTGAGATGACATGAGAAGGTAAGGAGACAATGCAAAGCTTGACCCTGGATGGAAAAAAGATCGAATTGGGCGAAGAACGCCAATCCGTATTGGAGGTTGCACGGGCAGCCGGAGTTTATATTCCAACTCTCTGCGAACACCCTGAGCTTCACCCCTATGGCGGGTGTCGACTGTGTTTGGTCAAGATTGAAGGCCTGCGGGGATTCCCAGCCGCTTGCACTACCACAGCGACAGAAGGCATGAAGATCACCACCAACAGTGAGGATCTGCTGAAACTGAAACGAAACATTTTCGAATTGCTGATGGTGGAACATCCCAGCGGTTGTCTCGTCTGTGAAACCTGGGATATGTGTCATAAATATCGCCCGGAACCCCACAAAGCGGGAAAGGTGACCGGATGTACCACTTGCCCTAATCTGGAAGGTTGTCCTCTTCGGAAAATAGCCAGTTTTCTAAAATTTGATAACATCCGGTTTGTTCCTGTGTATCAGGAAATTCCGGTGGAGCGAGAGGACCCTTTCTTTGATAGAGACTACAATCTCTGTGTTCTGTGCGGAAAATGTGTCAGAATCTGTGCTAATACACGTGGAACTGAAGCGATTTGTTTAACAAAACGGGGACACGAAACCAGAGTTTCAACCGCCTTTGGTTGTTCTCACCTCGAGAGTGGCTGTTGGTTTTGTGGCGCTTGCCTCGATGTTTGTCCTACCGGCTCCCTCTCACCGAAAATGACAAAATGGCATGGGAAGCCGGATTCCCAAGTAGAAACAACCTGTCTTCTTTGCGCCACAGGATGTCGTGTGGTCCTGGATGTCAAATGGGATAAAGTCATGGCCTCCCGTGCCTCTTGCGATGAGAAGAGTGTCAACAACGGTCATCTTTGTGCTCTCGGAAAATTCTGTATTCCCACGCTAGTCAATGCACCTGATAGAATTAAGAAACCTAAAATTCGAATTGATAATGGGATCGTTCCAGTCTCATGGAACGACGCAATAGCTAAAGCCGTCGAACTGTTACGGAAAACTTCGGCAGAAAAGACGGGTTTCATCGCAGGACCGCAGCTCACCTCTGAAGCAGCCTATCTTTATAAGAAGCTTGCCAGGAGGCCAGACACCAACGTTTCCTATCTCGACTTTGTCGGCTCTGACTTCTCCAGTTTAATTTTTGGAAACATGGACCGCGCTTCTTTGGGAAGTCTCAAAGAACTGGAGCAGGCAAAGTGGATCCTGTCTGTCGGCGGAGATTTTCTTGTCTCTCACCAGGTGGTGGCCAAATCTTGCTATACCGCTGTCAAAACCGGTGCGCCGCTGATCGTGTTGGGAGAGGTGGGTGTCAATCTGCTTCGCTGGGCCTCTGTTCAAAAAGATACAAATCCTGAAAACCTTGTTTCCTTTCTGGAAAGCATCATCGATGGAAAAGATCAAGACGTCGCGCCTCTGTTGAAAGGTGAAGGATGCGTCTTAATGGGTTCCGGTATCCTTGCTGCCAAAGACCCTGTCGCTGTAATCAAGACTTTGAACCAACTGAACGCAAAATGGATCCCTCTTTTTGCTCAGGGTAATGAAGTTGGGATGGTTGAGGCGGGTTGTTTTCCAAGAGCGGGATCCGATATGGAGGCTTTGCGTCAAGCAGCAAAGGAAGGAAAAATTGATCTCCTTTACATCACCGATGGATCTGTGGCCCTTGAAGGATTCGAAAACGTACCTGATGTGATCTACCAAACGCCTTATCCTTCCCTGTGGATTGACAAAGCGACCGTGATCCTGCCCGCGGCCAGTTTTACCGAGGACTCCGGCACTGTTTTTAATTTGGAAGGGAAAAAGCTATCTCTGGTTTCTGCGTCCAAGCCTCCGGGAAACGCACGCCAGGATTGGACGATCTTGGCGGAGATAGGACGACAACTGGGACAATTTGATTATCAGAGCACTGAAGCCATCTTGAAAGATCTCGAGAACGCCGGAAGGGAAGCCATATCCAGTGTCAAGGCCAGTCAGAAGGTACTTGGCAAAACCTGGAATCCGATATATCGAGGAGCCGTCATGGCTGAACGGATTCCTGATTTGGACAGGTTAATCCAGAATCTGAAAACCAGAGAGCGGAAGTTGGCGACAGCATCGTTGAATGACCTTATTGAAAAACTTACCGAAGCGGCAAAGATGAAGAATAACCCAGTAAAGGAGGTGACGTGAAAGGACAGATCCTGGTCAATGAGCCGATCGTACCCAACGTCTATCGCATGGTGATTGAGGCTCCCAGAATTTCTCAAAAAGCAAAACCGGGTCAATTTATATTAACCATACCAACTCCCGAAGGGGAACGAGTCCCTTTCACCATTGCTGACTGGGATCCTGAGGCCAAAACAATTACCATCTTCTATCTTGAAGCGGGTGTGACCACCATGAAAATGACCAAACTGAAACCAGGTGATCAACTGTATTCGCTGGTTGGTCCGTTAGGAAAACCAACCGAACTGAATCATTTTGGAACAGTGGTACTGGCTGGAGGATGTTATGGTTGTGGAGCCATTTACCCCTTGGCAAGATCCCTAAAAAATTGGGGCAACCGAGTCATCGCGATCATTGAAGCACGAACTTCCTATTTGCTCTATAATGAGGAAAAACTGAAAGACGTTGCGGATGAAGTGATTTTATGCACCTCTGATGGTTCTGAAGGAACACGGGGTCATGCCTGGAAAGTCGTGGGACAGCTTATCGAAAAAGGAGAACAAATCGATTACGCTTACTTTGTCGGTTGCGCGTTCATGATGATGATGTGTTCTGAATCCACACGCGCCCAGAAAATAAAAACGGTGGTCAGTCTGAATACCCTGATGGTTGACGGCACAGGAATGTGCGGAGGTTGCAGGGTGGTGACTCAGGACTCTGTCAAATACGCTTGTGTAGATGGGCCTGACTTTGATGGACATCAGGTCAACTGGGATGTTTTGTTTAACAGAAAAGGCGCGTATATCACTGATGAAAGTATCTCTTATCAATTCCATAAGTGTAAACTTGGAGGAACTGAAAACTAGTTATGACCGAAGAAAAAAAACAATCAGAAGGATCCCCTGTGGAATCGCTGAAGAAAAATACGCTCTCGCAGAAAGAGAGGATGCAGATTCCCCGCCATAAAATGCCTGAACAGAACCCAAGCATTCGGGCTAATAACTTCCTGGAGGTTCCCTTGGGGTTTTCTGAAGAAACCGCAATGCAGGAAGCCCTCAGATGTCTTCAATGTAAGAAAAAACCCTGCATGGAGGGATGTCCTGTAGGGGTGAATATTCCTGAATTTGTCAACTTGGTGGCGGAAGGACGGTTTGCTGAAGCCGCTCGAAAAATCAAGGAAACCAACGTCCTCCCGGCGATTTGCGGTAGAGTTTGCCCTCAGGAATCCCAGTGTGAAGGAAGATGCACTTTAACCAAGAAATTTGAGTCTGTGGCAATAGGCAGGATGGAGCGCTTCGTCGCGGATTATGAACGAGAGCATGGTCTGGTGGAAATTCCACCAAGGGCAAAACCCACGGGGAAAAAAATAGCCTGTATTGGATCCGGACCTTCTTCCTTGACCGTTGCCGGCGATCTTGTACTGCTGGGACATGAAATCACGATTTTTGAAGCGTTGCAGGAAGCAGGTGGTGTCTTGATCTACGGAATTCCAGAGTTTCGACTTCCCAAAAGTATCGTCAAAGCCGAAGTGGAATATCTGAAAAAACAGGGAGTGACCTTCGAACTCGATACGGTGATAGGGATGACCTATACCATTGAAGAATTGTTTGAGGAGGGTTTTGAAGCGATCTACATTGGTGTCGGCGCGGGGTTGCCTGTATTCATGAAAATCGAGGGAGAGGATCTCAATGGCGTTTTCTCTGCTAACGAATATCTAACCCGTTCCAACCTGATGAAGGGCTACCTTTTTCCCGAGTATGACACGCCGCTTCCTTCAGGAAAGCATGTCGTTGTCGTTGGGGGTGGAAACGTAGCCATGGATGCTGCTCGAACGGCAAGACGCCTCGGAGCGGAAGTCACCATCGTTTATCGACGGGCCAGAGAGCAGATGCCATGCCGTGCGGAGGAAATCCACCATGCGGAGGAGGAAGGCGTGGTGTTGAAACTTTTGAATAATCCACTCAGGATCCTGGGTGAAAAGGGACGTGTTAAAGCCATAGAGTGCATCCGTATGGAACTTGGGGAACCTGATTCCAGTGGACGTCGTCGGCCCGTTGAGGTTGAAGGTTCGGAATTCATCATGGAAACGGACCAAGTGATCATGTCCATCGGAACCAGTGCTAATCCTGTCCTCATTTCGACCATGAAAGATCTTAAACTCAACAAGTGGGGAAATATCGAAACCGATGAAAACATGAAAACCAGTGTCCCCAACGTTTGGGCTGGAGGTGATATTGTTGCGGGTGCCACTGTCATTGAAGCCATGGGAGGAGGCCGCAAAGCCGCCAGATCTATCCATGCCCAGGTAATGGGACTTCCTCAACCCGGTGCAGAACTCAAATCATGATTAAACCAGCGTTTCTATCTACACGACGCACGTCAGACCCCCCAAGCTTAAAAACGCAGGAGTTCAAGTGTTCGTTTGTTCCACCTTACGTTCTGTTCAGCTTTAAATGAGTCGCCCCAGTTAGATTTAGAGAGCCTATGTTTTTTGGAGTTCCCCTTTCTTTTTCATTTTTTTTCCTCTGTATGCTAAGTCTGGTCTTCCTGGTAGCGTTTGATCCTCTTTACGTCAGGAATATAAGCATAGATTTCTATTTTTGCAAAAAGACACGAAACTATAAAAGGGTTCTTAAAGCTATCGTCAAGAGATACCTCTATGAATTACTGTTTTTCCTGAGCTCACTGGGGGCCGTCATCTATTTTTTTGACTTTGTGGCCAAGCCCTTGTCCATTTTTATAATCTTGGGCATAACTATTGGAATTTGTTTTATTTATTTTAGCGTAAGACTTAAAATGTTGAAACAACAAGGCCAAATGTTCTATGACCAGAGAAACCTCTTTCACAAAACAGGGATCTATTCTTCAGGGCAAGACGCTTACAGGGGTCTGGTGAAAATAGAGGGGGAAGGAACACCTCTCTTGTATCCAGCGACTCTGTTAACGGATAAGGCACAATTCGAGCTTCCGGTTTCAATCGAGCAAATCACTGAAGTCGGAACGTTGGTGGTGTTTCCGTTAGACAAAACCGTAGCCGAAGGCCTCCTCCCTTTTGAGGCGTCCTTATTTGAAAATCGATTCAAGCGTTTATGGCAGGATCTTAAACAACGATTTTGACCTTACAACAGGAAAAGACAAACCGTGGACACTCCGATTTCAATAAATGACTCCTTTGCAAAATTTTCCAGACTGCAATTAGTTCTGCTTGGTTTCCTCACAAGCTTGGTCATTTTCAATCAATTTCTTGGAATCTATTATCAGACGCTGCTTTTCCATTATCTGTTCATTTTATATTCCGTTGTGCTGCTTATCGTTTTCCAGAATGAGCTTTTAGTTGAGATATACAGAAGAACTCAGCTCGAAAAAAACGAGGCCGAAGCGTTGCCTTTTGAAAATACACAGGACTATCAACTGAGTTCTTATGTCTTTCGAATCACACCGTTAATCGCAACGCTCACCTTATGGATGGCCTGGACTTTTTTCATTTATCTTTGGGGTCAGAAAACAGACATAAAACCAGACTTACCGTTTTCCAAAATTTACGCGGGTGTGTTACTCTGCTTTGTCTTCGGAATCTATATTCTCAACCGATTTCTCTTGTTGGCTGCAAAGGCTATGGAACAAACCGCTCTCTTTTCGATTTTTCCTTATCTCAGACTACTGCTTACGGTCGTTTCATTTCAGGCGATTTTTCTGCTTTTAGGTGATTTGGGCATCGTTCGTTTATCGCTCCTCTTAAAATACAGTGTCCTTGTTATTATTTTTGTTATGCTTATTGAATATTCCCTGAATACCCTCTTTAGTGTTTATCGGCTAAAAACCTATCCCTTTCAGGTAACATCATTATTCAGCAGCATTATCTTGCCCTCCGTATTTCGTAGTGAACTATCTAAGTTAAGGTTTGTGGATCGGATCAAAGAACAATTTGGGATAAACCTGGATCATCTTTGGTTCTTTTCATTCATTAAAGCCGTAGCCTTTCCCCTCTTCGTATTGCAACTGATTTTATTTTGGTCCATGACGTGTCTGGTTGTAATCAATCAGGGAGAACAGGGGATACGGGAACAACTGGGCCGACCTGTTTCCGCTACGCTTTCGTCAGGACTTTATTTTAAGTGGCCGTTTCCGTTTGAAAAAATTATCGTCTACAATACGGATGCGATTAAACATCAGGTTGTAGGCTACAAAGGGAGTGCGGATGTCAGGGATTTACTCTGGGGTACGCTTCACAAGGGGACGGAATATCATCAGTTTTTGCTGGGAGACGGAAAAGAACTGCTGATGATCAATATGGATGTCAATTATAAGATTGATGATCTGTTTCAGTATCATTATCAGCACCATGACCCGGAAAACTATTTGCTCAATCTCAGCTCTAAGACCGTAGTCGAACAAACGGCGTTCAGAAATATAGAGGAACTCTTAACGTTAAACCGAAATGAATTTGCGGAGCAGATCGCCCAAGAGATTCAAAAAAAGGCCACAGCCGTGCAATTGGGCGTAAAGATCGTCGATATTTCCATTAATGAAATGCATCCTCCCGCGTCTTTGGCTGCCAGCTATCATCAAGTGATTTCCGCTAAAATAAAAGCGTCCACCCTTAAACTGGAAGCGAAATCAGACGCAATCCGGACCATTGCCCAAGCCACGATGGCTTCCTACAATATCGTTGATCAACAAAAAAGCGAGGGGTACCATAAAATTTCCCTGGCGAGAGGAAAGGTCGAAAGTTATTTGCTGCGCTATCATGCCTATAAAATTTCTCCCCATTTATTTGAGAGACGGTTACTGCTCACTACCCTTCAAGAAGCGTTTTCCAAGGCAAAAATCACGATCATTGATCATACCATTCTGACCCAAAAAGAAGATGAAGAGATCTGGCTTAATTTAAATGAATTTTGAGGAAAAGAAATCATGAAAAACTTAACAAAATTTTTAAAACTGTTTTTGGGAATCGGAATCATCGTGGTTATTTTATCCACAGTCTGTACAAAAATCGTCAACCAGTCGGAATTGGTGGTGGTTTCCCGTTTTGGCAAAGTCATTAATGTGATCGAACAACCAGGGCTTTATTTTAAGTTTCCTTACCCTATTGATAAATTTATTACGTTCACCAGCCGTGTTCAGGTCTATGACACACAGAAAACGGAACTTCTGACCAAGGATCAAAAAAACATCATCCTCCTGACTTTTGTCGCATGGCAAATCGAAGACGCGCTGAAATTTTACACAACAGTCCGGGGAGATGTGAACACCTTTCTCACGAAGCTGGATAGTTTGGTCAACAACACCAAAAACGTGGTCTTGGGTAATTATATGTTTACGGAACTTTTCATTGCGGAAAGAGAAAATAACAAATTGGGTCAACTGGAAGAGAATATCTATTCCCTGGTTAAGGAAAAAGCAATGGCGCTTTACGGAGTTCAGATCAAATATATTGGCATCAAACGCTTGTCCGTCCCCGAAGAAAACATCGCTTCTGTCTTTCGGCAGATGCAAGCCGACCGTTCAATTGTGGTGAGCAAATATATTGAAGAGGGGAGGGTCGAAGCTGAAAAAATACGCACTCAAGCCAAATTAAAAGGCTCGGAGATCGTGACGGAAGCTAATAAAGAAGCCGCCATCCTCAAGGGAAACGCTGAAGCGGAAACCTCCAGGATTTATGCTCAGGCTTATGAAAAATCTCCAGAGTTTTACGAAATGATCCGTTCCCTGGAATCCCTTAAAAAAATCACGACCAATAAAACCTCCATCATCTTAAGAACGGATTCACCGCCATTTCAATTATTGCAAAGTAAACCTAAAATTTTGCCACAACCCTAGTCATGAGAAAAACCACTTCGCCCCTTATCATAGAAAGCATCCAACTGGGATTAAGACTCATCACTATCATCACCAGCATCATTTTAACCCTCTATGCCTTGAGTGGCATTTTTACGGTGGAAGCTGATGAAGTGGGGTTTATTTCCCGCTTTGGAAACCTGGTTGAGTCGTCTCCAACCACAACCGCCTTTTCTGCCGGAATGCATTTCGCGTTGCCACCTCCCATTGATGAAATCTATAAGATTCCTGTCAAAAAAATCATAGAACTGGATATTCAGTCTTTTTGGAAAAATTCAGAGGATTTCTGCATTACACAGGATCAATACTTTGTGCGGCCCAGGACGATTGTGAAACTTAGGATTACGAATCCACAAAATGTGTTGTTCCGCCTTAAATCCGGAGATCTTCAACAATTAGTAACAGATATTGTCAGTTCTGAACTCATCAAAGCCATCGCCACTTTTGAGATTGATTCGTTGTTATCCACGTCCAAGCAGCAACTCACCCAGTTAGTGAAGCAAAGAACAAATATTATTATTGATCAATTGGAACTTGGTGTCCAAGTCCTTAGTGTGGAATTACGTGAAATTGTTCCCCCGCTTAATTTAATTCGGGATTTTGCCAAAGTACAGGATGCCACTATTCAAAAACAAACCCTGATCAAAGAAGCACGAACGTTTGAGGAAAAGATCTTGCGGGAGGCTCAGGTCCAAGCCAACGACACGCTTTCAGAAGCCAAACAGTATGCAAACACCATTTTACAAGAAGCAAACTCGGAAACAACCGCTTTCTTTTCCATTTACCAGGAATGGAAGAAAAGCCCTGTGGTGATTTTGGATCAGGTTTACTACGATGCGATACAGGAAATCTTCAGTAATGTGGATCATAAAATATTTGTACCCAGTGAAAAACAGACAAAGATTAGACTCTTTTTAGGGGTTTTTTCTGCGGCGCCCAAGATCCTACCTCAGAAGTAGTTGGGGAAGGGACAGGCAATAACGCATTCCTAAGGAACGACAAAAGAATAACTTTTAAAACTTCTCGTTCCCAAGCTCCAGCTTGGGAACGAGAGCAAAGGTTTACTACTTATTCTTTTCGCAATCCTCAACATCTATCGCGTAAAAAAATGAATTTAGATTTATTCACCCAACAACCCAAGTACATCAGTATTCGCGTGACCACGGCCTTTATGGGGACGGGTCTTTTAATCAATGGATACCTGTTTAATTACTTCAATCCTGACCAACAGCAAATAGGCTTATTCGCGATTTTCCTATCCATTCTTATGCTATCGTTTCCGATCTTTATCAGAGCCATCTATTCCTTCATGGCCCAGGAGGTGCCTCAGTATTCAGAAGCGCTCATTTTTCTGGCCGTCATTGCCGCCATTGCGATTGAAGATTATCTGGCGGCGGCCATTGTTCCCATTGCCATGACCCTCAGCCACGCTCTGGAGGAAAAGAGTATTGTCGGAGCCCGTGAAGCGATTGAAGGCTTAAAAAAACTCTCTGCCAAAACGGTGATTAAAATAGAAGGCGATCAGCAAATTACGGTGAATGTGGAGCAATTACAAGTGGGCGAAACGATTCTCCTCATGCCTGGAGATCTGATTCCTTGTGATGGTGAA
Source organism: Deltaproteobacteria bacterium TL4 (assembly GCA_051382335.1). GTDB lineage: Bacteria > SAR324 > SAR324 > SAR324 > NAC60-12 > JBBCAX01. The sequence continues at coordinate 21,669 of JBBCAX010000133.1, read as the reverse complement.
GTCATAGAAGGCGTCTCCACCCTAAATCAGGCCACGATTACAGGGGAATCATTGCCTGTTGATGTCTCACCAGGAAAAACGATATTCGCGGGAACCTCCAACCTGTCAGGAGTCCTTAAGGCCAAGGTTTCCAAGCTTGGCAAAGAAACAGCTCTTGGAAAAATTGAAGCGCTTTTTCTGGAAGCGGAAAAAACCAAGTCGCCCCTCATGAAGATTTTTGATCGTTATGCCAAATTGTATCTGCCTTTGGTTTTAATGCTGAGCGTCATTGTCTGGTATTACACTAATGACATGATCAGGGCCATTACCATTTTGATCTTTGCCTGCCCTTGCGCTTTTGTACTGGCACCTTCCAGCGCGGTAATCGCTTCCCTGGCGGTTCTCTCCAGATTAGGTATTCTGATTAAAGATACAAAATTTTTAGAACTGGCCTCTCAAATCGATACGATTGTTTTTGATAAAACAGGGACAGTCACCTATGGAGCGCTTTCGGTGGTGTCTGTTGATTTTAATGAAGCGAAGGACCAGAAGAAAATTTTATCCCTGGCTTACTGTCTTGCCAATAATTCCAAACATCCTGCCAGCCGGGCGATTATCGCCTATTGTGAAAAAAATCAGGTTTCCCCCGCGAAATTAGAGGGAGTTAAAGAACAACAGGCCAAAGGCATGATGGCGGAAGCCCTCATCATGGGAAGACGAAGCTGGCTCGAGGAAATGGGAGTAACGGAGCTTCCGGAATCATCTCCTGACACAGAAGTCTTGCTGGCAGAAAATAAAACCTTTTTAGCAAGATTTATCTTCGTTGATACGCCTCGACCTAACGTAAAAAACATTTTGGAACGCTTGAGAACGATTGGTGTCGAAAGATTAATCCTGGTCTCAGGTGATCGAAAAGAAATTACAGCAAAGATTGCCCAGGAACTGAACTTTGATGAGTTTTTCGCGGATCACTTGCCTCATGAAAAATTAGATCGAATTGCAATCGAAAAATCAGCAGAGCGAGTTGTCTGTATGGTGGGTGATGGAACCAATGATTCACTGGCTTTGGCGGCAGGGGACATCAGCATCGCCATGGGAAAAGGCGGCAGCGACATTGCCATCAAAGCGGCTGATATCGCGTTCATGAGTAATAACCTGGACCGTTTACCGATGTTAATCGAGCTTTCCAAAAAAACAATCCAAACGATCAACATCAACTTTCTGATTGCGATAATCTGGGGAGCTTCCTTATTAACCCTTTCAGCCCTGGGCTTTTTTTCCCCCATTTCAGCAGCCATCCTTCACAATGGAGGCGCCTTCCTTGTGATTTTAAATTCCGGTAATCTGCTTAAACAATATTCCACCTTTAATCAGTAAATCCGGAGTAAAAATTGCCAATAAATGCTATACGAATCCTGGAGAACCGATGATGATGGAAGGGCATGTTTCAAAGATAATTTTTAAAAATATCATTTTTTCAATATTATTGCTTCCAGGTGTCTTGTTTATCGCACTAAATTGGTCGACGAGCTACCGTTTTTACCATGTCAACACTTATAAACTCTTAATCTTGATCCTTGGAGTTTCTCTACTGTTTTTGATCAATTCCGTGATTCAATTTCGGAAACCGGATAAATTCATTCCCTTGTATGGTTATTGGAAATCTCTATTTATTATAGCCTTACCCTTGATTGGAACGATTCCCGGGTTGCTCGCTTATCAGGGACAGTTCAATTATTACCTGCCTATTGAGGTTACATCATCGCTTGTTTTATTAATGTGGGCAGGGATTTTATTCAAAGGGGCAAGGGGAACTCTGGACATCAAAATCCTTCTTTTTTTTATAGCGCTGACCGTTCTTTATTGTTTTTATTGGGCCTTATTGGAAAGGTCAGGGAGGCTTCCACATGATGGCACCCCTACAATTCGAGTAAAAATTACTCATGGCAATACCAATTATTTTTCTGGATTTATGGTCGTTATCCTTCCCGTATTATTTGCCATGGGTATTCCTCAATACCATTCGGATAAACCGTTCTTCAAACGACTTCATCTCAGTATAGCGAATATTTTTTATTTAATCGTGTTCAGTATAGGTATGAAAACCCTAGGTTTTGCGATGAGTCGTGCGGCATTGGTGAGTTTAGTCGTCAGTTTATGCTTATTTTTGATTCTCTATCTTTTGATGCAATTCAAAATAACTCAGCGGAAAGTGTGGTTTCACCTGGGAATTTGCCTGCTCATTTTTGGAGCTATTGGAGTGATGGTTGTCCTTGAACAGAGGGACACGATACTACAAAGGTTTTCTGAACTTAGTCGTTTAAGTGAATGGGAGGAACGTTTGGTTCCCTGGAAAACCGCTTGGGCTTCGATTCAGGCATCACCATGGTTGGGATACGGTCCTGGCAGTTCTTATGACCTCTTTTATAAATTTGTGTCTCCTGATGTCCGTCTTCATCTTGATTTCCGGAGATATAACCATGCTCATAACGAGGTACTTGAATTGATGCAGGAAGGAGGCATCCTGGCCCTGTCGTCATGGTTGTGCATGTGGATTTTCCTCTTTAGAGGGTTATTCAAAATTATTATTCATAAACATGAGGATTATTTCTACCGTATGCTTGCCATTGGTATGTTCTGCGGTTTTATAGCTTATTTGCTTCACAGTAATTTCACCCTTGCGTCCAGAATGATTGTAGTCAAACTTCCTGTCTATACCTTTATGGGGCTGAGCTTATTCCTCATCTATCAAAAGCAATCCGCCTCGCAAGCGCTGTTGAACTCTCCTTTGCTCGACGTCCAACCCCAAAAACTTTGTGGAAAATTTATGGTTTTCGATTTTTTCCCTCATGTGGTTTTATTCATAATTAGCTGGAGGCTTTTCATTCCCTGGGTCGAGTCTTATTATGGCTATGTTGAATCTTATAAAGTGGTAACAACATCACAAGAGCATATCAATAAGTTAGAAAAAGCAATGGATAAGGCGCCTAATCTCTATGGTCTTCAGACCTTGGCAAAACTTAAACAAATCAAAATTGGCAGAAAGGCCAAATTCCGAACATGAAGCTTTAAATACCACTTTTCAGCAATCAATGACTGCACTCAAAACAAAGTATGAACATCAAAAAAAAGATTATGTTTCTTTCTTGGAAAAACATACTTATTGGGATGAGTTTGAACAACATTCCCAAATCGCAAAAGAACTGATTGCCTTGCTCACAGGATGGATGATCATTGAAGTTAAATGACTTTGGACGGGAATTTCAAGCCCAATACACTTGAATGAAATGGTTGGTGTCTTTCAATGCGGAATGTAAATCGGAGTGTCAAAGCTTGCTTTGGCCAAATCCAAACAAAGGCTTTCGCCTTTCTGGTCAAAGCAAGCTTTGACACTCCTGAAAAATTCAATTATTTGAAACACTGTCAGAAGTACGAAATTTAATGGCTTCCACTGGGTCAGGAGAAGCGATAGGAGAATGCTTCTTCTCATAATCTTCAACCAGAGTTACTAAAACATCCAGCTCATCCCCTTCAGGCGTATCTGCTTCAGCATCCATCAATTTCTCAATTCTTGCTAAGGTCTTATCATAGTCAGCTTCAGTTTTAATCGGTTCTATCGTAATCATATTTTCCTGTCAGAAGCCTGTAATAACGAAATTTCTCCTGATTCATAAACTGTTAAATAGGATTTTCTTCAGAGGCAATTAAAAGGGCAGCTTCTAGTATTTCTATACTGTAAAATATGTCCGAGGATCGTAGTTTTTTGATGAAAGGAGCTATTTCTGAAATCAGTCCTTTTTCCTTTGCCATGATGAGCACACCAAGACTTCCTGTTACCTGAATATTATTACGCCTGGCGATTTTTCTGGCTTTCTGTTCATCGATCAAAAGTAAGTCAGCCTTAAGATGTTTATAAACTGCCATCGCTTCCAATTCCCCCCTGTTTAACCCTGGAACATGAATAACATAATCGTCCAATTTTACATCTTCGACTTTTTCTTGAAAGTATTTTTTGAGGATTGATGAGTGGGGTTTGTCTAAAATGGTTACTTCTTGATATACAGCTCTTGGTATTCTAATATCTTGAAAAAGAAGACACAGAAGTTCCAAAGCCTCACATGTGGCCAAGGCAATCAGGGGAGAAGAATCAGCAACTACGATCATTCAAACATCCTTTTTAACATGGAGACTTCGTCTTTCAGTTCTTGCTCATCTTCATAGGTGCGAATTTCGATCCCTCTTTTACGGCACTCTACCAAAAATTCAAAGCGATCTGTTCCTGCGAATTCGCAGGCTGCTCCTGCTGAAAGCTCATCACTCCTATACATCTCGATAGCTGTGTTGAGCTTTAGTTGCTTTATCAACTGTGGTACTTTATGGTTCAAGTATTGGTCCGGTATTTCTACAGAAACTTCCATATGTTTACCAAATATAAAATTCAAGGTTTCTGCGTTCTTCAGTGTGCTATTTTCCAAACGAATGTTTACATTTTACCTTAAAACCAACCTAAAAAGCAATCAAGAAATGAAAAAGGGTCTGTCCCCTAAGTTTTTCAAGGCCTACTTGAGGAATCGTTTTCAGTGGAATGCGGTAGTTCCATTCAAGCAATTCATCAATTTCCCTACAAACAGAATTAATAGTGTTTAGAATGATATCAGGATTGATTGCTTCAATCGCATTTGTATATTCAAACAAAACAGCTTGAGTCAGATCATCTTCACTGAGATATTCTGTAGCCATTAATTACTCCACTTTACTAGAGGTTTTATTTTTTCCAGATGAACGTTTAACAACCCCGATCTGCTCTCCTATATGCTCCAAGCCATCTTTAGTATCTTCCACAAGTCCAGCAAAAAAGCCTTTCCCATCTTCTCCTAACTTTTTAATCCTGTCTTTTAAGGATTTTTCTAGGTCATTCAGTGAATTTGTTCTTTTGTCCAATTGAGTTTGAAGCTTTTTCAAATCCATTTCTTGAATTTTTAAAGAATCTTCTTTTTTAGTTAAAGCATCTGTTTTTTTTGCAAAGCACTTTGATCTTTTTTAAGAGTTTTCAGTTCATCATCCCATTCTTTCTGACTCTGTTTTAGTTGCTCCTGGGACTCCATCAAATTTTTCTGCTCCTGGATCAAGACTGCCTGAGTGTTACTGAATTGTTCCTGGTCTTTTAAAAATTGAATGCGTTCTTGTGAAAGCTGATCCTGGTCATTAATCAACTGCCTTCGTTCTTCAGCTAACTTTTTTAAATCTTGTAAAAGCTGATCCTGAGCCTCAACTCATAGGTGTTCTGAATTTTTTCTCTTTTTAATCATGTACTTAGAGAGACGCCTCATAATTGTCTCTAAAACCGGTAATTCACGAATATTTTTTATCCTTGTTTAACGGGCATTTACGGACACCCCAAAAATCTGGATTTTAACCAACTGATTATAAATAATAAAAATCCCGAACACCTATGAGTATTCCAGATAAGTTTTTTTCTGGGAACGAGGGCATCTTGCCCTCACCGGAGGATGAGATGCCTTCTCCCCGAGACAGAACTTTTCTGGACATCTATCCGAATACGAAACACGAACACGAAATCCAAGAAGTAACACAGGAACAATTTAAGAAAGCTAGTTGCCCCTTGTTTTCGTCATCCCAGTACCAGCCCCCTAACTGGGGACCATATCTTTCTTAATGGCGGCTAACTGCTGCTGTAGTGCCTGTTCCTCCGTACCCCTGAGATTGAAATAGAACTTGATTTTAGGTTCTGTTCCAGAAGGGCGGACGATGACTCTCGACTGATCGGCTAATTCAAAAATCAACACATTCGATGGAGACAAATTAGGGCCTGAGGTGATTTCGTTTTTAGCCAGATGTTTCACCTGATTATTTTGTAAGTCGGTCACACGAACTAAGGGTTGACCGCCCAGAGTTTGAGGGGGATTACGGCGAAAACGTTCCATCATGGAACGTATTTGTTCAAGGCCTTCCAGTCCGGGAAGCGTAATCGTTTCCAGAGCATCCAAATAGAATCCGAACTGATCATAAATTTGCTGTAAGAAATCCCACACGCGGATTCCTGAGGCTTTCAAGGATGCGGCCATTTCCGCGAAGGCCATTGCCGCCCAGATTCCGTCTTTATCTCCGGAGTGGTTTCCTGCCAAGTAACCATGACTTTCTTCCATTCCAAAAATAAAGGACCCCGAGCCTGTTCGTTCCATCTCTTTAGCCGCAGCCCATATCCATTTAAACCCTGTCAGTGTTTCCACAACTTGTAAGCCATAAGAACGCGCAATGGCGGAGGGTAGGGGGGAGGTGACAAGACTGACCACTAAGGCCCCATTGGCAGGGATTTTGTTTTGATGCTGAAGTTGTTGAAGTTGGAAGTTTAACAGTAACGCTCCAATTTGATTTCCATTCAGACGGTACCAGCCTTGGTCAGGGTGTCGAATCATGACGCCCAAACGATCGGCATCGGGATCATTGGCCAAAATCACATCATGCTCCGGAGAAGACACCGATACGGCCATTTCCAAGGCTCTGGGATCTTCAGGATTTGGAGAGCGGATGGTGGAAAAGTTGCCATCGGGCTTTCCTTGTTCTGGAACCATTAAAAAATTTTTAAAACCTCGTCGTTTCAATAATTCTGGAACCAGCCGACCTCCTGTTCCATGCAAAGGCGTATAGACCACTCCCAGATTTTGATTGTTTTCAGGTTTCCCTAACGCAAGCTTTATTACCGCCTCATAGAAATACTGATCCGATTCACTGGTGAGCCATTGAATCTGCCCTTTGTTCAGCGCTTTTTCAAAAGGAATGGTCGGGATTGAGGTGATTTGTTCAACCTTCCGCACTTCTTCAATGATATCTTCATCTTCTGGAGGAATGACTTGACCTCCATTTTTCCAGTAAACTTTATAGCCATTATACTCTGGAGGGTTATGACTCGCGGTGACAACAATACCGGCAATAGCGCCTTTTCTGATGACCTCACAAGAAACCAAAGGGGTAGGAGCAAGCGTTTGAAACAAATAAACAGAAACGCCATGAGCCGCCAGGACTTCAGCCGCGCTTTTAGAAAATTCGAGAGAATGATTACGGGAATCATAGCCAATAACCACCCAGGGAATCTTACCTTTTGTCGCATGTTTTTCTATATAACGGGCGAGTCCCTCTGTTGCGAGCCGGATGGTATAGCGGTTCATACGATTGATACCCGCGCCCATAATCCCCCGCAACCCCCCTGTCCCAAATTCTAACATTTGCCCAAAACGTTCTTGTAACTCTCGTGTGTTTTGTTGAGCTATTAAGGCTTGAACTTCTTTACGTGTGGATTCATCAAAATAGGAATCTGTCGCCCACAATTTAGCCTTTTCTTCAATCGTCATATCCATAATTCTCCACTGATTATAAAAGTTTGGAACGAGAAGTGAGTCCTTAGACTTTTTCTCGTTCGCCATTCATCGTTCCCACGTTTTGGCGTGGGAATACCTAAACGATTTATCTCAAGTATTTTATACGCATTCCCTAATTCGTGTTGAGCTCAATGTATTGCATCATCAACTGATCTCCTGCGTGGATGACCGTGAATTTTTGTGTGAGGGGATGCACAAAACGAATCTCCGAAGCATGAAGCAAGTGTCGATGGGTTGGTAAATGGTGTTTTTCTAAAAAGGACTCTCCCTCCGCCAACCACTGAAGAAAAGCTCCTTCCGCTAAGGCGTAGACTTTATCGCCCACAATCGGATTTCCCATGTAAGCCGCGTGAACGCGGATCTGATGCGTTCGTCCGGTTAAGGGTTCAACTTCTGTTTTATAATAGGGGCCCAGACGTTCTTGCTGTCTGAAATAGGTTTGGCTCAGTTTACCTTCCGGACTGACCGACTGCTTGATCCGAACGTCACTATCAGGGGATCTGCCAATAGGGATGGAAAGAAAGACTTCGCGACTGGGTAATGGTTTGGAAAGAATCGCGGTATATTTCTTTCTAATTTGTTTGGACTGAAATAATTTTGCCATGTGCTGCGCCATTTCAAGAGTCTTCGCAAAGAGGACGACACCACTGGTTTCCCGATCCAAACGATGAATGGTGTAGAGCTGTTCCCAGTTTTTATGAATTTTAACCTGATGGAGTAAGGTATTCTTAAAATAGCGCCCTGATGGAGACGTTGGCAAATTTCCTGATTTATTAAGACCAATGAGGGAATCGTCTTCATAGATGATTTCGAACCAAGGATCAATCAGAGGCTCCAGATGGTCTGGGCGCAAATAGGTGATAATCTGCGCGTTTTTAAGAACTTGATCTGCGCCGGCTTCCATAGAGTCTATAAAAATTCGACCTTCATGGATACTTTCTTCCCATTTTTGTTGGCTGAAATAACAAAAACGCCTGGCCAAAAAATCGAGTAATAATTCTGGCTCTTTGCCATGACGGGAGTAACTGAAAGAGAGTTTTGTATACTCAGGGATTGACTCAATTTTCATGCTTTTTTTCCTGTTTTAGTAAATCGGTAAGAAATGTCAACATCGGATCACGCATATCTGCCCGTTGCAACGCCATTTGAATGGTAGTCATCACATAGCCCAAAGGTTCGCCAACATCGTAGCGTCTGCCCTTAAACTGCAAAGCCGCGACTTTTCCCTGCTCTGCTAATTGGTTGATCGCATCGGTTTGAGTGAACTCAATCGCTGGAATTCTGTCTTTCTTACTCGCTCTTAATGCGTCAAAAATTTCAGGAGTGTATAAATATCGGCCGTAGGAAACCATGCGACTCGGTTCGGTCCCTTGAGCGGGTTTTTCGGTCATTTTATGGACAGCCATAATTCCATCAGCATCGACATCACCGTGACCAATCACGCCATATCGGGAAACATCTTCATCAAGTAACTCTTCTACAGCAAGAATCGTTTTATGTGTTTTCTCATAGGCGGCAATCATCTGTTGACTCAGGGGAGGCGTTCCCACAACGATGTCATCGGGATACGCGACAATAAAAGGTTCGCCCTTCGCAAAGGGTTCCACTAACAGGAGGGCATTTGCGGTACCCAGCATGGACTGCTGCCTTGTGGTAAAAATATTCGCCTCCGCGGGTTTCACTTTAGCCAGATTTTCATAAGAGTTTTTTTGTTCAAGCACCGTTGAAAGCTCAAACTCCCGGTCAAAGTAATCCTCCATGACTTTTTTTCGACGTGAGGTCACCAAAAGAATATCCTGAATGCCAGAATCGACCATTTCTTGTACAATAAAATCAATAACGGGACGGTCAATGAGGGGAAACATTTCCTTGGGAAGAGTTTTCGATGCGGGAAGGAATCGAGTTGCATATCCTGCGGCAAGTATTACGCCTTTCATGTAGCTCCTTGTTTAGAATTCATGTGATTACACCAATGGCACAAAAGAAAACAAACCATGATGGGTTGTCTTGAAGCGCTCTTTGTCAATTTTATAAATTTTTGTCATTTCACAACGATAGGGTTCTCCTACAGGTAAGACCAAGTATCCACCAATTTTTAATTGCTCACACAATGCGTTTGGAACCTTTTCCGCGGCGGCTGTTACTATAATGCGATCGTAAGGCGCTTGAGGGGGATAACCCTGCTTGCCATCACCCCAAATCACAGTAACCTTTCCGATTTTTGTACGAGAGAGATTTTCTTTTGCAAACTCAACGAGGTTAGGTATGGTTTCAACAGAGTATACCTCAGCCGCAAGACAAGACATCAATGCTGCGTTGTATCCGCTACCAGCGCCAATCTCAAGAACTTTTTGTGAAGATTCAATTTTCAACAACTCTAACATCATCATGACCGTGGTCGGCTGAGAGATGGTCTGTCCTTGGCCTATAGGCAGGGGATGATCCGCATAGGCCTCATTTCTAAGCTTCTCTGGAATATAATCTTCCCGTGGAATTTTCAAGAAAGCGGACAATAAGGCTTCTTGCTGAACCACGTTATGCTTCCTCCAAAAGTCATGGAGTTGACGTTTTTGATCCATCATCGCCGTTGTTATCAAAATAGAGGACTCAACCCATTGAACGAATGCTTGAATTGTTATTCAATCTAGTGTAATTTCTCTTATCTGAGTCTGATACTCTTTTCTTATTATCGAGTTTTTCCTCAAAGCTAAAGCAAAATTATTGCGGATTTCTATGTTATTGGTTACAAGGAGACGTCAACCTCAGCTTATTTTTGGAGCGTTCGCGTCTTTGTATTCATTGAAAAAACAGAAAATTGTTCCTTGACAGCACCACTATCAACGTGAATTATGACACATGCCGTTAAACGTCGAAAGCCAGAAAAAATATTAATTGGAGAGGATCTTTATCTCTTGTGGAAGGATGGACACGAAAGTCATTTAAACCTTTTTGAATTACGGGATGCTTGTCCCTGTGCTCATTGCGTGGACGAACTCAGCGGGGAAAAAAAGCTGGACTCTAGCAGCATTCCCAGGGATATTCATGTGGTATCCTCCAGGTACGTAGGCAATTATGCACTGTACCTCCGCTGGAGTGATAATCATGATGCTGGCATCTACCCGTTTAAGAAATTGAGAGAACTTTGCCATTGTTTACTTTGTCAACCAAATAGGGCTCCATGACCGTATCGATTCTAATTTTAACTCTTTGAGACAGTAAAAATGCCCGAAGTTAAAAAAGTAACTGTGGACCAGTTAACAGAAAATATGCGCATTTTGGCTTTTGTACGCTTTGCCAAACAATATCGTCCTCTCGATGAACAGAAATGTAAGTTTATCCAGCTTAACTTTGTCGGTGCCACCACTACAGTGATGCGCAACGGTCGCGAAGTTCAATGTCTGGCTGAAAAAGTTAAAATCGGAGATCATATTGTCAGAATTGATCAGATCCCTTCGAAACTTCAAAAAATCGTCACAGTCACACGGGTTTTAATTCACGAACTCAAGCCCCGAGGATTTCACGAGTTTGAAGTGGAACTGCTCCCTCCCAAAACTACCACAAAATCAGCTCAACACCTACAGTCAGTCCAGCAAACGCAAGAGTTCGTTCATCAAGTCAAACAGAATATTGTGACACGGGCCAAGGCGTCTGAGGCGATTAAAAGTATGATGGATAGCGCTCGTGTAGGAAAAATGGATACGGTTGAAATCAAGAATTACATTGATAATATCGCAGAAACTAACTCTGCGGAAGCCATAAAAGCCATTGCCGGACTCAAAAGCAGTGACCAAACTTATGCTCATTGTGTTGATGCCGCCGCAATCTATCAAAGCACTTATTATGCGATTAAAGAACGTCGGAAAGAACCTGGCGTCTTTGAAGATCCTCGTATGGCACTGTTTGCCGGATTCATGCACGACTGCGGAAAATCCAAGATTCCTCAGGATATCCTGGACAGTACCGTACGTTTTGAGCGTGAAAGCCGGGAAATGCATCTATTGCAGTCTCACCCTGTTTTTGGGGCTGAAATCTTAACAGAGATGCAAATGTCCAAGTATGTCGTCAATATCGCTCATTACCATCATGTAAAAATGGACTCCTCCCTCAATTCCAGCTATCCTGCGGGAGTAGCCTTTGAGAAGGTGTTGATGGAAACCCGTTTAGCCTCTATTGTCGATGTTTACCAAGCCTTGATAGGTAGAAGGAGTTATAAAAAATCATGGCCCCCAGCCGCAACGATTCGGTTTATAGACGCACTTTCCGGTGTTGAATTCGATCCAGTTGTCTGGGAGGATTTTTTATGGGTCATGGGACGTTACCCTGTTGGGACACTTGTCCGGTTGAATGAGGGCTCACTGGCCTTTGTTGTAAGCGTTCCAGTTCATGATTTAGAACGTCCCAAGGTCGTTATTGTACGAAGCCCCGATGGTACCGAGGTGCAGAACAATTCATTGATTGATTTGCAGGAAGAACAAACCATCCGCATTGATAAAGATCTGGATCACTATGATGTCTACGGTGATCGGGCGTTAGAAGTATTTTCCAGCATCAACGTTTCTTAAATTTCTGTTCCTTTATTTCTCAATAGTTATGAGGTTCCATGAAAACCATCGAAGGACAGTTGGTAGCAACTGATCTCAACTTCGCTTTTGTTGTTTCACGCTTTAACGAATTCATTACAGAAAGCCTTTTGCAAGGCGCAGTGGATTCATTCGTCAGGCATGGGGGAAACCACGAAAACATCACCGTGGTTAAAGTCCCAGGCGCCTTCGAACTTCCTCTTGCCGCAAAAAAACTGGCCTTGTCTCAAAAGTATGACGCGATTGTGTGTTTAGGCGCTGTGATCAGAGGCGCGACGCCTCACTTTGATTATGTCTGCTCCAATGCCTCCAGTGGTATTGCCTCCCTTTCCATGGAACATCAGATCCCTATTTCCTTAGGGTTGCTGACTACTGATTCTATTGAACAGGCTATCGAACGCGCAGGAACCAAAGCGGGTAATAAAGGACGGGAAGCAACCGTCTGTGCTATAGAAATGGCGAACCTCCTAAAACAACTGTAGTTTTTGAAACTCCTTTAATTGAGAAGGCATGTCATGCGGAGTTTGTGAGATCAGTCGGTTTTTAGGGAGATGAGATTATTTTTTTATGCTTGTGACGGATTGTTTACAATAGGGGATCGTTCCGTTTGGGCAACAAAGGCCAAACAATCCCTACCAAAATAAACAGACTTCCCAACGCTTCATACCACGTTAAGAGATTTCCCAGGAAAAAATATTCCGCGATCAGGGTAGATACAGGAGCAAACGTACTCAATAATACAGCTAAAGAGACAGGAATGTGTCTGAGTGCGTGGGTATAGGTGATTCTTGATAAAAAGGGTCCTAAAAATGCGGCAAGCAGAATCATACGCCATTCTTGGGAACTCATTTTCTGCATCGTTTCGATCTGTCCGGGAACAAAACTAAGGATTCCAAGGGCAATGGCCAGACGCCATGCATTCAAGACTTGAGGATCAATACGTTTTACAATTTTTTTAATGATGATCTGCATGATGGCAAAACAGAATGCTGAAGCCACTGCCCATAAAATGGGGAGCCAGCTCTCCATGGAAATGGAAACACTGCCCTTTTTCATCAAGACAATTCCGCCTGAGGCCAATCCGACTCCCACCCATAGACGTGGCGTTACCCTTTCCTTTAACACGATCCAGCTCAGTATCATCGCAATGATGATGTCACTACGTTGAACAGTAATTGCCAGGGTTGGAGAAATACCAATCAAGGCATTACAGATCGCATAATTTCCACAAACACCCAGTATGGCAATACTGAGGATGCTGAAAATTAAATTGGGGTCAAAGGAAAGCCGAATCCGTTGCAGAAAGATGCCAAGCAAAGTATAACCCAACCCACAAAGAAACATTCCAAACACTACATTCAGGGGCGCAATGCTTTCAAGCGCAATGCGATGAGGGATTGCCGTCAAGCCTGCTGTAAACATGGCGGTTCCTGCCAAGAGGAGCCCCCTCCGTGTGGATTGAGGACGCTGCATTCCATTTCCCTATGCTTGTATTTTGAAGTGATGTTGAAAAACGCCTTTAAATGCCTGAATCAAGTAGTCGGGATCCTGACTGCCGCACATTTCTCTGATGGAGTGCATTGAAAGCATTGCGGCACCGACATCAACGGTTGGAATTCCGAGCGCTCCCGCGATAAGAGGTCCAATTGTACTGCCACAGGACAAGTCGGTACGATTAACAAATTTTTGCACAGGAATTTCGAGTTCTTGACAAATTAATTCAAAGAGGGCACTTGAGTTTCCACTGGTTGCATAACGTCCTTGGGCGTTAGTTTTAATGACAGGTCCCTGGTTGATATGAGGAAAATGTTGAGGATCATGTTTTTCAGGATAATTGGGATGAACGGCATGAGCCATATCCCCTGAAACAAAAAAGGAGCGGGCCAAGGCCCGTTCGAAGGCCTGGAGTTCATTCGTTTGGTTCGACAAACGACGAATCATGTTTTTAAGAAAAGACGATCGTGCGCCTTGAGTGGTTACACTCCCAATCTCTTCATTATCGAAACAGGCAACAACACAGGTTGACTCAGACTGTGATTCCACTTGCGCCAGCAAGGCCTCCATAGCACAGAAACAGCAAAACAAGTTATCAATCCGGGAACCTGAAATAAATTCTTGATTCATCCCCAATAACTCAGGTTTCTGGAGATCATAAAGACTGAGCTCATGACTCAATATTCGTTCCGCTTCAACGCCTAAGGTTTGAGAGAGTAACGTCAATAATGGCTCAGAATCTGAAGACTCCCCAACTGGTGTCAATCCCAATATTGGGGGTAGATGTTTTTGTTTGTCCAGGATCAAGCCTTTGGTATTGACGTCTGGCTCCAAGTGAATTGCCAGTAAGGGAATCCTTAAAACAGGATGCGTCATTTTTATTAAATGTTTGTCTAGGCCAGAGCCTGAATTTTTCACAAAAACCTGACCCGCGAGGGAAAGATCACGATCGGCCCAACTGGATAACAACACACCTCCATAGACCTCCACTCCCAGTTGGCAATATTGATGCTGTGCCATTGCGGCCTTAGGTTTAATCCTCAAATGAGGACTATCCGTGTGAGCGCCTAAAATTTTAAAACCGCTTTGTGCGGGTGTCTTTTGTCCTTGAATCCAGGCGATTATGGAAGCATCGCTACGAACAGCGTAGTAGAGCCCCCCAGGCGTCACCTGCCAAACATTTTCTTCTTTTTGCTCCTCAAAGCCTTTTGACTTCAGCATCGTAATCACGTTCTCTACGGCATGGAAGGGCGTTGGGGATTGATAGAGAAATTCCATTAAGCGGGTTACAGTGGTTAAAGCTTTCTTTTTTTTCATGTCAATCTTCTACAAAGTTTTTCGACGATTTTTCAAGCACACGGGCGACAACCTGACTCAGTTCTGAAGCGTCAATAGGTTTAATCACGTGCTCTCGAACTCCTGATCCAATGGCCTGTTTGGCGGTTACTTCCTTGGGGTGACCTGTAATCAAAATAACAGGAAGGTCAGGATTGATTTGACGAAGGGCTTTCGCTAGTTGAAGTCCTGTCATTTTAGGCATGGACTGATCGGTCAGAACCAAGTCAAAGGCGTTGGGTTGAGCCCTGATCAGACTTAAGACATCCAGACTGCTGGTGAAGGTAACCACCTCATAACCACAACGTTCAAGAATCCGTTTTTCTAACTCGACCAGCATTTGCTCATCATCTACAATTAAAATTCTTCCCTTTCCGGGATGATAAACACTTTCGAGTTTAGGCGGTACCGTAAGCGTTTTGCTGATTACAGGGAAATAAACCGTAAACATACTGCCGTCACCTTCCTTACTTGAAACGGTGATGGCTCCCTTATGATTTTGTACGATCCCATGAACTACAGAAAGCCCCAGGCCTGTTCCTTCACCTACAGGTTTGGTAGTGAAAAAAGGTTCAAAGATACGGTCCATTAAATGTGCGGGAATACCACTTCCTGTATCCCGAATCACTAACTTTACGTAGGGACCTTCGGAAATCATGTGATTTTTTGCAAATTCTTCATCAACCTCAGCCTTTTCCAACCTGACTTCAAGGACGCCTTCCTGATCTCTCATGGCGTATATCGCGTTAGTACAAAGATTCATAATCACTTGATGAACTTGTGTCGGATCAGCAATCAGGGTCAGTTTCTCGGAGGTAAGCTCTTGCCGTATTTCAATCGTCGTGGACGTGGTTGAGCGTAACAGTTTGAGGACTTCTTTGAGAATTGGCGTAATTTCAAAAGGTTGCAGCTCACTTTCTTCTTGACGGCTGAAGGATAAAATTTGACGAACCAAGTCGCGCGCGCGGTTTCCTGCCAAAAGGGCTTCTTCCAGATCTTTATGGACTAAAGTGTCTGGAGCTACGCCTTCTTTAGCAAGGGCAAGGTATCCTAGAACCGCAAAGAGGATGTTATTAAAATCATGAGCAATTCCCCCTGCGAGAGTTCCTATGGCCTCCATTTTTTGAGAATGACGTAATTGTTTTTCAAGCTCTCCTTCACGGGTAATATCACGCTTAACGGCCACGTAACTGACAATTTTGTTGGCTGCGTTACGAATAGGTGAAATCGTCGCCTCTTCTTCATACAAAGAACCATCTTTACGTTTATTTGTGATTCGTCCGCTCCAAACTTTTCCTTCAACTAAATGAGCCCACATGTTTTTATAAAAAATTTTATCATGCTTCCCACTTTTTACAATTTTTGCGTTCTTGTTAAGAACCTCAGCATTCGAATATTGACTTACTCGTTCAAAAGCAGGATTGACGTATTGAATGATTCCTTCCGCATCTGTAATTACAATGGATTCCGCCGCCTGTTCAATTGCTGTCGCCAGCCGAATATACTGCTCTTCCGCCCGCTTTCGTTCTGAAATATCTCGAATGACTCCTGTGAAAAGATGTTTCCCTTCTTCAATAAATTCCCCAAATGAAACCTCAACCGAAATCTCATGCCCCTCTTTATGGTGTCCCGGAAACTCAATCGTTTCCCACGACATATGTTTTTTAGAGTTTAAAATATAGTCTTTTAACGCAGTCTGATGCGTATTTCTCAAAGAATCCGGCATAAGCATAGTTATCTTTTGATCATATAATTCTGAGACTTTATACCCAAAAATCTCCTCGGCGGCACTATTGGCAAATAAAATATTGTTCTCTTCATCAATGGTAATGATGGCATCTCGTGCTGTTTCCGTAATCATCCGATAACGTTCGATACTTTTAAGGAGTAAGTTCTCTGCCTCATTCCGCGCTTTGATGGTATCTTGAAGCAATTTTAAATCTTCAAACGCCTGAGTGATGGTGATCTTCATATCTTTAAAATCAAGTGGTTTGATTAAAAAATCAAACGCACCTCGGTTCATGGCTCTACGAATGGTATGCATATCACTATGGGCTGTAATGATAATGGTATAAAACAACCGGTCAACGGTTTGTAGTTTCGCAAGCAAAGAAAGCCCATCCATTCCGGGAACGTCAATATCCGTCAAGATCAACTCGATCTCTTCATGGTTCTTGAAATAGGTCAAAGCCTCTTTCCCATCGGGGATGAAGATGAAGTTGAATTTTTGTGATTTTATCGATTCATCGAACCATTGGCGCAACGTTTTTTCAATTTGTGGATCATCATCGACAACAAGAATTGTAGAACCCATATTTACACTTGCGTTGCTCATAAGTTAATAAAGTGCGTTTACAGTTTTTAACGTACTACGGAAAACTGAGATTTCCAACAGAGAACCCCATTAATTAGTCCAACACGTCCCATTTTATGGCCTAACGCATCACAGGGAAACTCATTGAATTGACCACGCTGAATAGTCCCATCAGCGGAGTCATAGTACAAATATTGTACCTGATGTCCGTTAAAAGCATAGACTTTGGCAAGGACAACGAGAGCATTCCCCTTCGCCTCCGTAAAAGTAGATTCAGAGCACTGAATCACACGGCCATTCATGGACGACGGGATATAGAATTCGCCCAGTGAGGGCAGACTCTTGAAAATATATTTTTTACCTAAAGGATGCTTTGACGCTTCTTTAAGCGCAGCTCTGACTTTCAACGTGATGTCCGATTTAGAGAACGCGTCAGAAAGTGCCTGAACTGGTGCTTTTTCATCCTGATTTTCCCAAAGATCCGTATTTTTTTTCTGCCCTGGCCTCTCAGAAAAATCACCGTCAAGCAACCCTTTCTGTCCTAGTAAATCGCTCAGTCGTCCCATGTTCTTTAACACCCCTAAGAATTATCGTTCCCTAACAAAATTCATTCAAATATGCTCAAGAATTATCGGTTTTCAACTACAGTTTTAGTTCTTGGTAACGTTCAAAAAATAAATACCGAAATTTCACAAAGGGTTCCCCTGCGTTGAGAGGGAAAAGGAGGTGTAATATCCGTTTGTGAAGCGAAAGGCTTATTCATCGAATTGAGGCGGAGTGGTGAGTTTTACCATTTTGACACAATTGCCCTTTTCATTCCAAACTACTTCATCCATAAACGCTCTGATGATCAGTATTCCTCGACCACTGCTGAGTAAAGTTTCTGGATCATTAGGGTCAGGGAGTTCACTATGTTTAAAGCCTTTCCCTTCGTCCTGCACTTCTATGATCAGTTTTTCAGGAGAGATCATTACCAACACTGCCATATTTCGTTCAGCGTATTCAGGTTGCTGTTCTCGCTCATTGATCATCCGGTAGAAGCTCTCCAAATCATTCTCTCGAATAGAAGAGGAAACATTGAGATTTCCATGAATAATCGCATTTGAGAAAGATTCCCGCAAGCATAAGGACAGTTTATTTAAGTCAATGGAATGAACATGACAAAAGGGTTTAATCAGTTTTTTGAAATAAGTAACGAGGTTATTGATATGTAAGGTCTTACTCGGTACGGTAAGGCGCATCTCTCCGTGCATTACCGCAATGGTTTCCGAGTAACTTTTCTGAGTCCCTTGAATGGACTCCAGCTTGTTTAAAATACTATAAATTTGTTCCAGACGAAACGGCTTTAACACAAAATCAAATGCGTTGAGCCGTAGCGCTTCTGCAGATGCCCCAAGATCGCCATGCCCTGTAATCACAATAACGGGTATTTCATAATCCTCTTGCCGAATTTTTTTCAACAGTTGCAATCCATCCAAAACCGGCATTTTAATATCTGTAATGATGACATCCCAATGGCTTTGCTGTTCGGAGAACAGATCCCACGCCTGCTGTCCATTCTCTGCGGTTTGGACCTCATGTCCTTTACGGATAAGTCCTTGATGGATCGCTTTACATAGCAACGTTTCATCATCGGCAACTAATATTCTCATGTAGCCCCTGTTTGTTTTGGAGGTTCCCCCATGACTGGATGATTTTCAAGATCTGAGTTTAAAGATTCGTAAATGGTATGAGCCAATGGCTGGGAAATCCCCTCAACCTTTTCAATTTCTTCCGGATTTGATCCTTTCAACCTTTTTAAACTCCCAAAGTATTGGAGCAAAGCCCGCTTACGCTTGGGACCCACACCTGGGATATCATCCAAAATCGAGTGTAAATCTTCCTTTCGTTTCAGCGTTCGTTGAAAGGTAACCGCAAAACGATGGGATTCATCTCGTATGTTTTTCAAAAAATAAAGAACTGCGGAATTTCGATCCAAGCGGATTTCATTTTTTTGCTTAGGTTTCAACACATACTCATAATCCTCATGATCAGGCCGTGTATGCTTCAGCCTTTTTTCACTCCGTCCTTTGGCAAAACCGACGACATCAACCTTATCCAAAGAAATCCCAATCTCCTCAAAAACCTGTAAGGCTGTATTCAACTGTCCTTTGCCTCCATCAACCAGGATCAAATCGGGCAACGGGAATTCTCCGCTGAGGCTCCTGACGTAACGTCGGGTCAGGACTTCGTGCATGCTTGCAAAATCGTCTGATCCCGCATCATGTTGTATTTTATATTTGCGATACCCCTCCTTATAAGGTTGATTGTTTTTCCAACAAATCAAAGACGCGACGGTGTTTGTCCCCGACAAGTGCGAAATATCAAAAGCTTCAACCGTTTGCGGTAATCGTTTTAAATGTAACTTTTGCTGTACTTGCTGTAACACCTGGCTGTCGTCCAAAGTGCGGTTCCGTTTATCAGCCAAGTTCACTTGCGCATTGCGGTGAGCCATGCTGATCAACGCTTTTTTGTGCCCTTTTTGCGGGACCAGCACCGAAACTTTCCGATTGATTTTTTGTGTCAGGGTTTCACAAAAAACGTCTTGGTCCGAGTAAGGAAAAGGCAGCAGGACTTCTTGAGGAACAACCGCACTTTCACTCATATATATTCTGTTTAACACATGTCCTAACAGATTGTCATCAGAAACTTTTTCTGTTTTTTCAAAAAAGAAAAAGTCCGTTCCTAACAGTCGTCCATTTCGAATAAATAAAACCTGAACCCCGGCTGAATCTGATTCACGATAAACATTAAACACATCCTGATCGTGTTCATCAGGTGTGAGAACCTTTTGTTTCTCAAAAATATGTTGAATGGCTCGGATTTGATCCCTTTTCTCGGCAGCTTTTTCAAACGCCAGACACTCTGAGGCGTGATGCATCTGCTGTTCCAAAAGACGAATCAACTCACGGTCTCGTCCCTGAAGAAATAAACGAACCTGCTTTACAGTTTCTTGATAGGTTTCCACAGAAAGGGTGCCCTGACAAGGCCCTAGGCATCGTTTAAGCTGAAAATTGAGACAAGGGCGATAGGTTTTTCTGCCATCCAATTCCATTTTACTTTTACGCAAAGGAAAATACCGATCCACAAGTTCCAGAACATACCGGGCATCTCTGACGGAGGTATAAGGACCAAAGTATTCGGCCTGTTGTTCATGTTTTTCCCTCACCAAAAATAATCTGGGATAAAGTTCGTTAATCGTTAATTTGCAATAAGGGTAGGATTTGTCATCCTTGAGAGCGACATTATAGCGGGGTAGGTGGGTCTTAATGAGCTGTTCTTCGAGGATCAGGGCTTCCGTTTCCGTATCCGTAACAATGAGGGAAACATCTACAGCCAACGAAACCATGACCGCAATACGTAAATTGTGATTCGCTGAGGGTTGAAAGTAAGAACGAACACGTTTACGGAGAGATTTGGACTTGCCAATATACAAAATATCCGACTGCCGCCCTTTAAAAAGGTAGACGCCCGGCAAGTCCGGGAGTGTTTCCAATTTTTGCTGAATCGGAACCTCGGATTCTTTACTTTCAAGCGGATCTAAACTCTCAGAAACCGATGTCGAGTTCATTGGGGCTTCAGTAAATCATCCAAAGTTTGAGGAAGCATCTCGATAAACCCCTCCATACTATTCTTAGGCCCCATCTTTAAGGAATGAGCCAACACAACGGTTGGTGTGCTTTGAATTCCATAGCGCTCAGCTTTTGCTTCTGTTTCTTTAATTTTATCGGTCACCCAGCTTTGTTGTTTTTCTTTTTGATAAACCTCCCATAACCCCAGAGAACGAGCCAAGTAGTTGACGATCCCAGGATCAAAATTATCGACATTATACTTGAATTTTGCGTTAAACAACTCGTCCTTGACTAAGTCGCCTTTACCAATAGACTGCGCTACGTAGAAAAAACGCGCGACATCATCGACTTGGCCTCGAAATAAAACGGGAACATCAATAAACTCTACACGTTTTGCGTATTTTTCACGAAGCTCTTTGGATTTTAAACGAAAGTGGTTACAATGGGGGCAACCAAAATTCATAAACTCTTCAAAGACAACCTTATCCAAACTATGAAGTGTCACAGGCGCACCGACAACTTCATAGTCGCCTCGTATTTTAGCCTCGGCAAAAATCAGGCTTGTGTTTAAGAGTAGTAAAGAAATGAATAGGATCAAGTGTTTCATAAAAGTTTCTCCTTCGATACAATCAGCAATCTACAGGAACGTTCAAAAAATCAAAGCACACGTCTCCAACAACAAAAACCTGTTGAAATCAAGGCCATCATTTCTGAAGTTCTAGTATTAGGAAAGATACAATAACGAACATGAGATCATGTTTGATTTGATCGCGTAAAAATGCAAGATAAAAGCTGATAGGCCCCCGTTCAATAAGGGCCTTAAAAAAATCTATAGCTAAAAAATAAAGATAAATGAGTCTGTTTATTTATCCTAGAGAACGCAAATACATCTAACTATCTGAAATAATTTAGATTAATTGAAAGAGTAACTTGACTAATTATCCAAGAAATGATAGTTA
>JBBCAX010000132.1:0-15910 GCA_051382335.1 Deltaproteobacteria bacterium TL4 | reverse complement strand
ATCCATCTTCAGTCCGTAGCTTCTGGATTCCCGCGTTCGCGGGAATGACAAAGACTCGTTCAAACTGTAAACTACTTATCCAGGATTTTGAAAGGTGCCCAAAAACGTATAAGAAATCAATAAAACCACCAAAGGTGTCATGATGCCTACCGTGTCCACCAGGCCAAAGGGCAGCGTAAAACAATAAGAGGCCACCAACCGGTGCATCAAGATGGTGTAGGAAAAGGGAATAGGCGTGTTTTTGATGCGTTCACAGCCGCCCTGGATATCCGTCAACCCCGTAATACTTTGTTCCAGCAGAGAAAGGTGATAAGGATGAATCCACCGTTCCAGCCAGGCTTTCCGGAACCTCAGTCCAATATGTTTTAACAGCAGCAGTGGCAGATTATGAAAGGCTTCAACCTGAGTAAACCCCGCTTCGAGCAGGAAGGCTTGCATCCGATAATATTCCTGAAAATGATCCATATTGCCTTTGATCGAAAACTCAGGTGAGTCCGACAGGATGATATCCTTGAAATGACGGTCAGAAGGCACCTGATTGCGTAAATGCATCCGCAAAGCATGGACATAGCTGATGAAACAATACACCATTTCGCGTTGAAACTTCCCAAGACGCTCCTGTTCGGCGGCAGGCGCGTTGACGAACATAAACAGTTGACGGGTGATACTTCGGGAAACATTCACCAATTGGCCCCATAACTTGCGTCCTTCCCAAAAGCGGTCATAGCTCGAATTGTTACGAAACCCAAGAAAGATCCCCAACGGAGCGCCCATGAGCACGAAAGGCACTGTGGTTAAGGAAACCTTGAAGAACGAGATTTTGCCATCCACGTAGGTAATGATTGTGCCGTGGGCAACCGTGACCAAAACCGCGACCGCCGTGATCACCAGCAATGTTTTCCAGACGTGCTGAATGGCGCTGCCTCTTACGATCCACATCAATCGCCACCACGATAATGGCCGTGAATTTACGATCATTCACTCCCCCTAAAACTAAGACTTTCAATTAAAACAATGTTCTCAAAGTGTTGGGTTCTGGCAAAGTACTGCTTGTCCGCGGTGACAAAGGTGTAGTTCTCAACTAGCGCGATCGCGTGGGGGATTACTTCATAAATGGAAAGTTCCATCTGATCGCAAATCGTTTTTTTCACGATTTCAACGCCTTTGTGCACATGCGCCATGGTAGGTTCAATCAATGGCATGATGGCTTTTTGTTTGTTCAAAAGCTGAACTATCTTTTCTACAGACAGCTTGAAGGCTTGGGCCGTTGCCATGACTTCATAAAACAACAAGGTGGAGGCCACCAACAGAATATGGTGAAGGGCCGCCTCCTGAAACAAAGCCACGGCCTTGTCCCGGTCCTGCTCGTTCAGATACAGCTTGTTGAATAGTGAAGAATCCACCACAAACGTTTCTTTCATTTTTTCTCGGTTTCGCGGATCAAATCTTTAAAACTGTTGTTACGGATGCTTCTCAAGACTTCTACCGAATCATCCTCCACTTTAAAGGTTTTGAAGTTGTTTAATGCTTCTAACGCCTCAAAACGGTCCTGCATTTCCAAGGCCGTCAGAATGGCCTTGCTGATGAATTGAGAACGCTCGCCCCGTTTGACCTTCTCATGGAATCGATTGGCAACATCCTTTGGGACAGTAATTGAAAGTCTGTACATGGATCCTCATTTCGCTATACAATCTCAAATGTTTGATCGTTCATTTCAAAAGCCGAAGCCACAGACGATCCCTACCCAACCCCCATTCAAACAACATCAAAAAAGTATTACTGAATATGCACACTGATACAACCATATTATTTATGGGTCAAGTCAATAATGCCTCAATTTGAGAAAGGCGCAGGCTCAGACTCAATACCTCTGAATGAAATTTTAAACTCTATTATTTCAGCAGACTGTAAAAACACTGAAAGGGTGAGATTGGCCACCTGCTTATGGATGTATTTCCACACTCAGATTACGTCCTTGAGCATGAATAACTTTGCGTCCAGCGTTCATAGGAATGAGAATTAAATAACTTACCCATTTCCACTCCTGTTAAGGATAGTTTTTCGCCAACTGTTCAATACGTTCTCGCTGGTAATTTTCCACCTGTGCAGGTGGTTTGAAAATTAACCACGAAAAACACGAAAAACACGAAATAAATGATTTTTTAATAAATGAATTCCTCCGTGAAACCCTATTTTGCAGGTTTTCTTTCGTGTTTTTAGTGTTTTTCGTGGTTAAAAAAAGGTACCTGCACAGCTCAAAAAATTTTGTAAAAGAGGAGGATACCCGTGAACTCGCTAAAATCCAGGCTTTATTTAGGAAAGATGTCTAATAGTTCACACGCTCTCTCTTTCCTCTTTAGGCTTTATACAGTAAATCCATATAGCGCTTTAACATATCACCCACAACCCCTTTTGCCGGGATTGTGGCCGCCATCCCATAAATCGGAGCAACACCGTCAGAAACTTCAGGATGCTTTTTTACATGGTCTACCGCATCTTTCAAATCATCCAAAAACCGCTTGATCACGCCAGGCTGAGTATGACGAAGGGTGACACAAAGATGGACGCATGAAGGACGGTGAAGTCCATTTAAATTCCATTTTCTTTGGGTCATGAAGTCCATGATTTTATAGATATTGAGTTTCTTCGCATTAAAAGCAACAACCCACAAAGGATTTCCCAGGATGTAAAGTTCAGGAATCGCCTTGAGTCCTTCCTTGAGTTGTTCCGCGGATTCCAGAATTTTTTTAGCATGTTCCATATACCCTTGCTCTCCAACTGAAATCATCGCAGCCCAACATGCTGCACTTAAGGCACCAGGACGACTGCCAGCAAAAGTAGGTGAAAAATAAATACCTCCAGGCCAGTCAGCAATGGTGTAGTATTGATAGTGTCGCAACTCATTCCCACGGTACAGGATCACCGATGTGCCCTTTGACGCAAAACCAAATTTGTGAGTATCCGCAGAAATTGAGGTTACGCCAGGGACTCGGAAATCAAAAGGTGGAACCTCATACCCCAGTTTTTTTGCCCATGGCAGGAGAAACCCTCCCAAGCACGCATCTGTATGAAAACCAATGCCCTGTTTCTGCGCCAACTGTGCTAACTCTTCAATCGGATCCATGATTCCATGAGGAAAACTGGGTGCGGAACCAACCAGGACAATGGTATTCTTGGTGAGGGCCTTCTTTGCCGCAGCAACATCGGCGGCATACTCATCATCAACGGGAATTCGGATTAATTTAATATTAAAATACTTGGACGCTTTATCAAAAGCGGCATGAGCGGTAACCGGAATGATCATTTCAGGAGCGGTGATGCCTTTTTTCTCATAAGCCCAGTCCCGATAAGCCTTCATTGCCAGTAAGATACTATCCGTTCCCCCTGAAGAAACGACACCACAAATCTCCTCACCAAGTTCCGAATGCTTATTGGCGTCTTCGGCTCCCAACATATTCGCCGTCATCGAAACAATTTCCGCTTCATATTTCGTAATACTGGGCCATAAATCGGAATGCAGAGGATTACACTGGGAATTGATGGCATAGACTTTATTTAAAAAATCAATATGCCCCTCATCCCCATGATAAACGGCTCCTGAAACGTACCCCTCCTTCCAGCGGGATTCTTCTTCCAATTTTAATTTTTCCATAGCCTCTAAGATGGACTCACGAGATTTCCCCTTTTCTGGGAGACGAGTATAGGTTTCTACCATGTTCCGATAAGGTTTAAGCGAGTGCCCCATCTCCCCCATCAATCCCTCATATTGTTTTTCCAAAAGCCCTTTGACGATAGGCAGGGATTTAATAAATTTTTCGATTTCATTAAGATAAGGTAACATTTCAATTCGTTTCGAAACTTCCTCAATCAATTTGGGGTCAATCCTGGATATTTGCGATTTAATCTTATCCATCAGTGCCATAGCCTGCTCCGTATTTTAAGATGATCAGTACAATTTAAATGAAAGAACGTCGTTCTCCTGCCAACATTCTGACAATGCGGTGACGAAATGAAAACATGGTTATCTTTGTATTGGTAGTGGAAACCCTCATAGCGGTTACTCAGAAGCTTTTGTTTTCTTGTTACAAGAAAGCGGAGGTCTGCTTACTGTGGTTTTGGTCACAATGACTCCATTTGATTTCAAGGCCAGTCTGGTTTTTTGAGGCTCTTTAAAACGTGCTGGCATCATGGGCACGATCAGAGGCAATGCGTTTCTATGAATTTCCAAAGCTACTTTTTGCACTTGTTCTACACGCTCACAAATTCGCAACTCCAGTGTGGACTGCGTTGTCCAACATTCTAGCGTCCCACACGACTCTGTGAGTATCAGGTCATGCGGTTCCAACAAGAAGAACCGGTTCCAGTACCGTCTTGCGAGATTCCATTGTTGAGGATTGGGAGCAATCTGAATAAGCAATTTATCAGAATGTTTCAATTCCTCAGGATCCATGCGCAGCGAATGTAAACGTCCCTGATGCAGTTTAACACAATAGCGTTTTGACTGCTCAACGCATTCAGAATGTTCATCCATTCGAAGTGTGAAGGGTGTGGGCGGACTAGGGCTGGTGATGTAACATTCTTTCCAGAAATACAAGCTCTGAAACTGGTTGGCATCATAGGTTACTTTGACTAAGTCAAGGGGATAAACATGACCTGTTTTAAACACCTGTAACGCTTTCGCAAATATTTGCCCTGAAGAACAAATCCCGGAACTGAGTTCCACGGGAGTTAACGGCCAAAATCCGAGTTCTAAGGTTTCTCTTAAATCTGAGGTGCATTGCATGACAACATGGATACCCGCATTCATCGTCTGAACCGTGCCTATCAGGATGATTTTTTTCCATCCGTCTTCAATTACTTCTCGTATTAATTGAGCGACAGGCATTCCAGGCATGGTTACAGAAACAGTAACAGGAGCCAGATGCTTAAGAATTTCCGTTTCACAGAGCCTCCAGAAAAAATGCACCCCTTTATTATTTCCAGAATCGACAATGATATGGGTTGAAAGAGCCATAACTTTATAAACTTATTGAATATTATTGATAAGATCATCAAGAGCGTGATCAATTTGCCAATAGAGTGCGTCAAGGGTTGTGTTATTTTCAATAACCACATCAGCATGATGTAATCGCTCTTCATGAGTTAGCTGAGTTTTTAAGCGGGCTCTAATCTGATCCATTGTAAAGCCGTTGCGTTGTTTCAAACGCGCGATCACCATCTCAGGATGTGCCATCACAACCCATATTTGCTGACAGGCTTGTTTCCAATTCGCCTCAATTAATAAAGCGGCTTCTATAAAAACAAGGCCATCCTGTCTAAGCAATGCCTGTTCCGAGGCTTCGTGTTGCAGCATTTTTCCGATCAGCGGGTGAGAAATCGCATTAAGTTGTTTGAGTCTTTCGGTATCGTTAAAAACAATTTCTCCCAATTTTGCACGATTGATCGTTTGATCCGCATTTAAAATACCTTTGCCGAATTGCCTCAGTACGTCAAAGTACCCTTCATGTCCAGCTTCCAAAACACGATGACCTAACTGATCCGCATAGATTACTGGAATCCCTTGCTTTTTTATGTATTCTGCCACACTACTTTTTCCAGAACCGATACCTCCTGTCAATCCAATTAAATGCAGCGGTGTTTTATTATGTGTCAACATAGCAATTCCTCAATACAGAAATCTTTCAAAAATTATTTACTCATGATACAAGGATGCTTTCGAATTGCAAACAGGTTTTATCAAATATGCATATTATTGATCCTTTTTTTGGAGAAAATGGATGACACTCATTGTAAAAAAATTTGGCGGAACCAGTTTGGGAACTGCGGAGCGCTTATTAAATGTGGCGAATATCATACAAAATACCATGAAACAGCATGATGTCATTGCGGTTGTTTCAGCATTAAGTAGTGAGACTAAAGCCGAGGGTACTACCAGCCGGTTAATCAAGGCTGGAGAATTGATTCTTTCTGATGGTGATTTTAATCATCCCATTGACCTCATTCGGGAAACTCATTTTGAAGTTGTTGAAACAGCCATCAAAAATCATGGCCTTAGAGAAGAAATCAGAGAGTTTGTTTACAATGAGTTACTGTCTTTGAAATCTTTTTTAGAAGCATTGCATGTTATTGGAGAAATATCAACACGCTCCCATGATGTTATTGTCGGGACCGGAGAGCGTCTCTCCGCACGTTTGGTATCAGGGGTACTCAGAGACCGTGGAATTTCTGCGGAGTACGTCGATCTTTCTAAAATCATACCTGATGAAAGCCGGGTCACCGATCCGCAGTTTTATGCCAATTTACAAACTTATATTGCGGATACCCTGCTTAAAACAATCTCCCATCTTCCCGTCGTTACAGGTTATTTTGGTTTTGTGCAAGGAGGCATCATCAATAGTATCGGAAGAGGCTACACGGATTTGACGGCAGCTCTGATTGCAGCCAAACTGCAGGCTGAAGAATTGCAAATCTGGAAAGAAGTCGACGGGATCTATACCGCGGATCCGAGAAAAGTTCCCAATGCCCGGGTTCTTGAATATATCTCCCCCGTAGAAGCTGCCGAGTTGACCTATTTTGGTTCAGAAGTGATGCACCCCTTCACCATGGAACAAACCATCAATGCTTCGGTTCCGATTCGGATCAAAAATACGTTTGCCCCCGAAAAACCGGGAACCGTAATTTTACCGGAATCCTCTTCTCATAAAGGTGTCTCCTCCCATAAAAAAACAGCCGTGGCCGTAACCACCAAAAGCGAGATTCATGTTTTGAATATCCACTCCAACCGGATGCTGCATTCCTCTGGTTTTTTAGCTCAGGTTTTTAATACTTTTCAAAAACATGGAATTGTGATTGATCTGATTTCAACTTCCGAAGTCAATATCTCATGTACTGTAGACAAATCGGATCGATTGGATAAACTGATACCCGATTTGGAAACACTGGGTGAAGTCAGGCATGTCCCTCATCGTGCGATTTTAAGTCTTGTCGGAGAAGGTATGAAATATGTACCTGGCATTGCAGGGAAAATGTTTGATACTTTGGCCAAAAACCACATCAATATTGAAATGATTACTCAAGGAGCGTCAGAGGTTAATATTTCTTGTGTGATCAGACAGGAAGATGCCAAGGTTGCAATGCAAGCAATTCATAGTGCTTTTTTAGAAAATGAGAACGTCCAATGACGCCAGAGACAGTCGGTCAGTTGTTTGAAAAACTAAAATCCGTCACCCCTACCCCTAAGACAGAGCTGGAGCATCACAATGCCTTTGAACTGCTCCTTGCTGTGATGTTAAGTGCGCAAGCAACCGATGTTTCGGTTAATAAAGTGACGCCTGAACTTTTTAAACAATTTCCCAATCCCCAAGCGATGGTTGAGGCGGGAGAAGCGCGAATTCTGGAATATATTAAAACGATAGGCCTGGCCAAAACCAAGGCCAAGAATATTATAAAGACGTGTCAATCGCTTATTGATCACCATGACAGTAGGGTTCCTCACACTCGTGAAGAACTTGAGGCACTTGCGGGTGTGGGGCGTAAAACAGCCAATGTCGTGCTCAATACAGCCTTTGGAGAACCGACTATCGCCGTTGATACGCATGTCTTGCGGGTTTCAAACCGAACAGGGCTCACCTCAGGAAAAACACCTCTTGAGGTCGAAAACCAACTACTCCAGGTCGTTCCTTCTGAATGGAAGCAGGAAGCGCATCATTTACTGATCCTGCACGGAAGATATGTTTGTAAAGCACGGAAACCCGACTGTCTCCATTGTGTGATAGAAGCCGAGTGTGAGTTTTGATTCTTTTCAGAATTCCTACTCAAACTCTTCATCTTCTTCATCAGAATGGACATGGTCCATCACCAGGATCATGATTAGCGCAAGTAATGCTCCTGTTACAAAGCCTTGCCGTACAAGCCACCAGCTATTCACCACAAATATATCAGTAATGATGAACAAAATCAAAAGCCCAAGAGCCAGAACATTCCAAAAATGAGGATTGCTCAGATTGACTTTTAACCTGATGAAACGAATAAAGAAGGGAATAAAAATCCCAAAAATCAGACCAAAGCCCCAGCTTGACGTAAACATATTGGGGGAAGGAATACTGCAAATTAATAAAATGACACATGTAATGTTATACGTTGAAATTTGATATTTTCCTAATTTAACCATGAATCCTCCTGGAATGAACGTAACGAGTGGACCCCAATAACTCCTATGATTACCTCAAGAGTGATGAGTTCTGAGATTTGAGTGATGAGTATTTTCACAGAACATCAGTCCCTAAGGCCCAAAAAATTTAACATATTATTATTCTTACAATTTCAATATGTTATTGTCACGAATATTTTATACAAAATGAAAGGTAACCGTTCACCTACCCCTAAGCTGGCAGAGCCAGAACCAAAAAGGAAAAATTGCCACAGAGACACAGAGGCTCAGAGAAAAATTTTAAAAAAATTCTCTGTGGCTCTGCGTCTCTGTGGCTAAATATTTTTTTCTTGTATTTCTGAGCAGAATTTAACGTCTAAGGTACTAAGCTGAACATGGATCATAGTCGGATGAACCCTACGTTCCCATGTTGTTTGAAGTGGAAACTAAGTCTTCGATTTATTGAACAAGCGAGGACTGAAAAGGCTGTGGGCCTGCTCCAGAATAGCATCCATAATAAGTTTTTGAAGGGTTTCAACATCAGTTGGCAGATCCGTTAAGGTCATTTTCGGTATTTCCAACTCGACTCCATTCCATTTAAAGTGCCCCACAATTGAAGTAAAAATACGAGGTCCAATTTGTATTTCCATTTCCCCCAATAGTTCAGTATCCAAACTGATTTGAGTCAATTCTCTCTTGGTGATGGGATCTTTGATCCTAATATTTCGCTTCAACTTCATTCCAAATGATCCTTTGCTCTGAAATTCATTATGCTTTAAAACACAACCCAATGTAAGCCAAGTAAATTTTTCTTTATACGTGAGTGTGAATACAGCTCCCGTGGTAGTGAGATTAATCAGAGTTTCCTGGTGAAAGAGATTCAAAAATTCAATCCGGGCACTGAGCAAAATAGTGGGGCTTTCCTCTGTATTCAGACTAATTCGAAATTGCGGTCCTCCTGTGGGAGAAGGTAACAGTTTTTCAACGGATGGATCGAGTTTAAACAAATTGGTTTGAGCGCCAGTCAACTGAAACAAAGAGTGTCCCTCCGCGGTTTGACCGAGTTTGACAGGCGAGAGCGCGCCATAGGCCAAAATCCCGGAAGAATACATAATTTTAGCTTCAGCTTGCCCTTGCATTCCCAAGAGTTTCAATGTGCCCTTCAAATGCAATCCCGCTTCATAACAAATCTCGCCAATGGATGTGGTTTGTGGCACTAAATAAAGGACAACGTCTTCAAAGCCCTCTCCCAACAGTTGACGCATTTCTTGAGGAATTTTAGCTTCAACTTTGGAAGAAAGGAGTCTATCAAATAAAGTCTGAAGGGGGAGTTTATTGTATTCAAGGCTAAGCATGCTGGCGGAAGGATTTTTTGAATTGAATAAGAGTCCAAGCGAGCCTTCAAATTTCCCAATCTTGGACTTTCCTGACAAGCCGACTGTAGGGATCCCTTGAAAACTGGTCCCAATTGTCAAAGCCACATCTTTAAGAGAAACACCTTGAATTCCAAAAGGGTTGATCCACTCCTCTTGCAACGTTCCTGCGATGCTGGTTCCATTGGGTTCAACACTGAGTTCTGAGGTAAAACGCAACGTGTCTTTTAACTCCAATAATAAGGTGCCAAAAACGGCAACGGCTATTCGACTTCCCGAAGCCTCCAACCGTACCCCGGCGTGTTCAAAGGAAAGCCCCTTGGCAACCTCAACCCCTCCTATGCGGACTTCCATTTCACCAGGGATACCATAATCCACCTGGATTTCTTCTGCCCCCAACCGCAATATACAGCTCAGCCTTGCCCTATTTTTTCCTTTTTTTCTCTGTTTGGCGGAGTAAATGTACAATTTTAAGTCTTTTATCTCCAGCGTGGTCACACCTACTGGAATTTTCCAAGACTTGTCAAAGATCATTTCCTTTCCTCCAAATGCATCCGGAGAAAAATCCAGAAGAGTATTTCCCATTTTTATTCAGTCTCGCTTAAAGTTAACAACATTGAAACTAGTCGCTGTCGCGAAATGTTGACTTGCTAATGTTGAATTTAATCTCTTATAGGAATTTCCATTTTCTAGTTCCCAAGCTCCAGTTTGGGAACTCAACAACATGGACGCTCTGCTTCCTTGGAATGAAGCTGGAGCTTCAGTTAAGGCATTTCCAAGCCGGAGCTTGGGAACGAGTCGGAAAGTCCGCACGAAGTGCGCTAATTTAACTCAAGGGAGCTTCAAGTTGAATGAGAAACTCTTTCAATTCTTTTACGCTTTTTTGAACCAGGTTTTCTTTGGCAGTGATTTTTTGTTTCATGATTCGTTGCATTGTGCGGATTTCACCAATCAATTCCCCTTTTTCCAATCCTTTTTCCAATCCTTTTTCCAATCCTTTTTCCAATCCTTTTTCCAATCCCTTTTGCTCTCCTATTTGAATGCCTTTTTTCATGGCATAGTCCACCGAGCCTTTTTCATCCTGTATTCTCATGGAACGGTAATCATAGATTTCCAACTCTTCTTTGCTCCACTTAAATTGAGAGGCTTCTTCATAAGCTTCCTGTAATTCCATGAAATCTGTATTGGTAGGAACCATTTCCAGATTTTCCGCGTTTTTAATAAAGTAGATCCATTTATCAATCACTGTGTTTAATTCATTTTCCTCAATCTGAAACTTAGGCAGTTCTATAAAGGTGAATTCCAAATCTTTAAGCTGCTGCTGGAAAGTTTTGGTATCTAAAATGAGGTGTTTGCTCAGATAATTTTCCCCTTCAAAGATGTTGAAGTCGAGGACTCCGATAAATAGGACCTGATTGAGTTTGGGATAATTCTGACCCTTCTCGATTTGGGAGACATAAGCTTTGCTGCTGTAATACTGGACTCTTTTTTCAAATCCAGTCTGATGCTCTACCTGCATTTCCACAATGAACTTGACTCCCCGCTTATCTTTGGCCTGAATATCCAGGATGGTTTCTTTTAAAATCTCAACTTTCGGAGCCTGATAAGGATTGAGCAAGGTAATGCTTTCAATGGCGTTATCCACTGACAAGTCCAGAACCGCATTCAGAAACGAAATAAGAATCTCCTTTTTGTTTTCGTTACCAAAGATTTTGCGAAAAGCGACATCATTTTTTACATCCACAAATTTCATAAAGGACTCCTTAACAGATAAAACACTTGAAAGTTCAAAACATAATTCTCTGTGTCTACTCATGAATCCTAAACTTCAGAGGTCTTAACGACTCATAAACTACGACGCTCAAGTCAGTTTAAATCTAACATAGGGGGCAAATGAGAACAAGATTATTCCTCGTGAGGAAAAATCAGGTTTTTTGGCAAAAGCAAGCTTTTGCACTCCGACTTGCACTCCGACTTGCACTCCACATGAAAATTTCATTCAGGGGTCTTGGATTTGAACCGATTGTCCTTGCACTTTTATCTGCAGAATAAGAACATCATGTGAATTATCTTGTAAAGGAGCGTTTTATTTTTTACTTTTATTTTGGAGGTTTAAAATCTCAAAAAGTTTTTTGTGAGCAAGGAAGTAAAAAATACACCCGTTCAAAGTATACCTTGAAAGATAGATTATGATTGCTAAAACATTTTCATCGACGGTTTTAGGGATTGACGCGTATCCCATTGAAGTTGAAGTGGATGTTTCTTTTGGGCTGGCTCAGTTTAACATTGTGGGACTTCCTGATGGAACCATCAAAGAAAGTCGTGATCGCGTGATGGCAGCAATCACAAACAGTGGTTTTGATTTTCCTATTCGCAAAGTAGTCGTCAATTTGGCTCCGGCGCATATACGTAAAATGGGTTCAGGATTTGATTTGCCAATTGCGGTCGCCGTGTTGGGAGCAATGGGGGCGTTTCCTGTTGAAAAACTAGCATCTTATATGGTTGTTGGAGAGTTGTCTTTGGATGGCAGAATACGTCCGATCCGAGGAGTATTACCGATTGCGATCGCAACAAAGGAACATGAAAAACAGGGATTGATTTTACCGAAAGAAAATGAAGCAGAGGCTGCGGTTGTTGCGGAAATCACACGACATCCTGTCGAAAATCTTGCCGATGTGGTCCTGTTTTTACGGGGTGAAAAAGAATTACCTCACACAGAATATGATACGGAGGGGCTTTTTGAACGACAACGCCATTATAGTGAAGATTTTCAGGATGTGAAAGGTCAGGAGCATGTAAAACGGGCCATGGAAGTCGCAGCGAGTGGAAATCACAACCTGCTTTTGCTGGGGCCTCCCGGGTCTGGAAAAACGATGTTGGCTCGCCGGATTGTGTCCATTCTCCCGCAAGCGACGTTTGATGAGGCGCTCGAAATCACCAAAATCCATAGCATAGCCGGCGTTCTCTCTCCGGAAACTCCCCTTCTCGCGACACGTCCTTTTCGACATCCCCATCACACAATTTCTCATGCGGGGATGGTCGGCGGCGGGAGTATTCCTGGTCCAGGAGAAATTTCATTGGCTCATAATGGAATTTTGTTCCTTGATGAACTGCCTGAATTTCCACGAAACATTTTGGAATTACTTCGGCAACCGTTGGAAGACCGTCGGATTGTGATTGCGAGAGCGGCAATATCATTGGAATTTCCTTGCGAGTTTATGTTGGTGGCGGCTATGAATCCCTGCCCTTGTGGCTACTGGGGGACAGAAACTAAAAACCAGGGGAAAAAACAGGAATGTCGATGTACCTCCTTCCAAGTCCAAAAATATCATGCCAAAATCTCAGGGCCTTTACTGGACCGAATCGATATTCAATTGTCGGTTCCGGCTGTGGAGTATAAAGAGCTTTCCGATGAACGAAAGGGTGAGTCCTCAGAAATCATCAGGACCCGTGTGATCCAGGCACGACAACGTCAACTGGATCGCTTTAAGAACTCAAACACTCGAAATAACGCGAATATGACCCGTAAGGAGTTAGAAAAACATGCGACTCCGACAACTGCCGCACAAAAGCTTTTGGAAAATGCGTTGACTAAAATGGGACTGAGCGCCCGGGCCTATGATAGAATTTTGAAAGTTGCGCGGACTATCGCGGATTTAGCGGGAACGGATACTATTGACAGTCCGCATATTGGAGAAGCCATCCAGTATCGCAATCTGGATCGACCGCTACAGTAAAGCCGTCCCTCCAAAGGAGTTATTGTGATGAGGAAACGGCTTGTATCAAAGCTTTGAATAATAGGTGCTGCTTGGGGTCTTGAGGCATGTATTCGGGATGCCACTGGACTCCAATCACAAAAGGAAGGCTTCGATGTTCAATGGCTTGAATGATGCCATTTTCTTCTTTGGCTACAGGTTTCATCTGACTCCCTGTTTGCTGAATCGCTTGATGATGCAGAGAATTGACGTAAAGTTTATTGGTTTTAAAAATGCGTGATAATTGACTTTGGGGTATCAGCATAACGGTTTTGAAAGGTAAAATACTGTATTTATGAGGGCTTGTTGTGTAGAAATTACCGATCTCCTGAAATAAGCTCCCACCCTCAAAAACATTCAGGAGTTGAGCCCCTCTACAAATTCCTAAAATGGGAATTTTTTTTTCAAGGGCCTTTCTAATCAAGCTCAGTTCAAATTCATCCCGCTCTGGATCATAAGAAAAATCAGGTTTGTAGGCAACGAAGATGCGCCCTATAAGTCTGAAGGGATAAATCAAAAAGCTATAAAGCCTCAGCAGGAAGTTGGGCCAAGCGCGGGAATGAGTGACTTTGGGCGTTGCAAGAATTTTAAGCTCAGAGTACAATTCAGGATTAATATCAGCGCCGCCGCCAAGGATTAAACCATCAAACGACTCCAACGGTAGAGGGGTATTCGGGGTAATCCTGGCGGAACGTCCTCCTTGACGCCAGATCATGTATTTTGTGAGAAACCAGGTTACCTCCCCCCCATTTTCGGGTCCGGTTACGCCAATCAAGGGTTTTCTTTTATTTAAGACTGTAT
The DNA here is from genome assembly GCA_051382335.1 of Deltaproteobacteria bacterium TL4. Lineage (GTDB taxonomy): Bacteria > SAR324 > SAR324 > SAR324 > NAC60-12 > JBBCAX01. Next base: position 1,832 of record JBBCAX010000132.1, on the reverse strand, counting down.
CCATTTTTTCATTTTTTTTGCCCATTTTCTTCGATTAAAGTGCTTTTTGTTTAGTTTTAGATATTTTTTACTCAAGATCTGGATCGCTCTGGGATCAGCCGCTAAGCGTTCCACCTGAACCCAATGATTCCATTCCTGGGCGATGGTCCAACTCGCAATATCAACAAGGCAATTGGGAAGTCTGAAGTGGAACGTAGGTCGAGGATTGATTTTTTCGTCTTTTAATTGCCTTCTTATTTTCTTTTTATTGATTAAAGTGAAAACAGGGAGCATGTCCAACGGACGATTTCTTGTGGGATTATGTTTCAAGTAATCATCAATGAGTTCATCCATGGTAGGATTGTAAGAAGGCTCAAGAACCCACCTGCAATACGCTTTCGGAAATTCGTCAATATAGGGTGAGAGGCGACGGGAAATAGCTACTTCCGATTCTTCAAAGATCCACTCATAGAGGAGGATGAAGGCCCGGATATGTCTCAACAAAGACTCCGCCTTCATACTTGGAACTTCAGGATTGATATGTAAGCCAAAAGCGTAAATGATTGAGGCCGTGGTTCCTAAAGCACTATTTTCCTGCATCACTTTTCTAAGTTTTTCCATTTCTGCTAACTTATCGATGGGAAAGGGCGGCGTTGTGATTTCATAGGGAACAACGGTTGAGGCGACTCTGGCTAAAAACTCTTCGACTGTGGATTTAATTGAAATGTCACCAATGGAGATATTAAAACGTTTTAAAAATTCTTCTTGTTCATCCAACATGGCGCGTAAACTTTTAACAGCATCAAATTCCTCGAGTGAGAGCGGAGGCGCCGAGAGAATATCCCCAATAGAGGAGGTAAACATCGAGTAGAAAAACGCTTCCAACTCAGCAATCATCGGAATTTTTTCAAGATGGATCCCAATTTTTTTCAGTACTTTCTTTTGGGCTTTTATTTCATTTCTGACCGTTTTAACCAAATCCCCCTGATTTGATGGAAAGATGAGGGAGGATAAATAATCGTTAATGGTTGAAGTCAGAAATTTATTTAAGTTTTTCTCAACATCAGAGAGCTTGATGAGTTCATCCAGTCGAATTCCAAATTTTTTTAGAAACGCATCCTGTTCTTTGAACAAGGACCGCAAAATATCGGCAGTACTGGATTCGTTGATCAGTAATGGATGCGACGACAAGACTGCGGGGATCAAGGGTTTGATCATTTTGATTAAAAACTCTTCAATATTTTGCCTTATGGTCACATCGTTGATCGTAATGCCCAAGTTTCCCAGAAATTCCTCATAACTTCTGTTTTTTAACGCACTCCAGTCGATTTCCAAGGTGAAATTTCCATATTGTGTGTCGACCACTTTATTCTCGAAACGGTCGTCATCCACATGAGTTCCCCCAAAAAGTTCAACGATCATCTTGGCAACATCTTGAAAATCAAGTCCTGCAAATTCAATTTCAAAACCAACCCTTCGTAATTGTTGGTCATCATTACAAGTTTGAGGTGGTAAAATAAAGGTCACGTCTGTACTCCTTATAGAAGGCTGAAGCGTTAGATGTTCAATGCAAATTAAAAGCAACAATCCGGTTCTTTTCGCATTACATTTTCTGTATCAGGAAGATACCCCCTTACACAACTCTAAAATAACAGATTTTGATGAAACCAAAAAATTTGGCGGGAACCTGTTTTCGGCCATCGTCAGTATTTCGCCAACGCCCCTTCGACTTGTATCTTGTTTTAATAACAAGGAATTAGTATTTTTGTTTAAGGAACCCAAGCGTTTTGGAGGAAAATAGATCGATTCGACTTAGTGATTCAATCACGTAGCGAAGCCTAGATCGTTTTCCT
>JBBCAX010000131.1:0-1308 GCA_051382335.1 Deltaproteobacteria bacterium TL4 | reverse complement strand
ACCTGAATCATAAGATCTTGCGGCGATTCTTCCGAACCCTTTCAGATGAAGCTCTTACACAGCGTGAGAAGGCTTTAAAAGACGGACAATTACCTGCTAGTAGTATCGGAGAAAGCCTTGCTGGCAAACGCGCGGTTATCTGTTTCGATGCCGGGCGTGTTCGCACCCGAGTTCAGCACAGAGGGCAGCCAAAACCAAGCGGTTATCACGGCTTTGATGGTCCTTGGCGCGCCCCCCGCCTGCTGGTGATCTATACTATAGATGAAAAAGGACGCAAGAACCGCCAGGAACTGCCCATTTACGATGGCGAACTGACCTGTGCTAAAGACCTGTTCGCGTTGATGAAAAAATATCTCATTGCGCTGGATGCAAAAAATGCTGAACAACTCGTCTTTATCGCTGATGGTGCGCCAGAACACTGGGATCCTATCGTCGAATTGATCAAAGATTTGGGGTTGGACGAAGGGCGCGTTGTGGAAGTGCTCGACTGGGCACACGCGGTTGAAAACTTGGCCAAAGCCATTGACGCTTGCGGCCATTTGAGTGAAAAAGCCCGAAAAAAATGGCTCGACAAGCAACGTCAACGCCTCAAAAAAGGACAATTGTCCGCCGTGCTGGTGGCCTTGCAGGTGCTATGTCAGGGCCGACGGGCAAAGAAAATACGCCCAGTCATCTCCTATTTTGAAAAACACGCCCATCGGATGCGGTATGACCATTTTCAAAGCATCAGTATCCCAATCGGCAGTGGCGCGGTTGAAAGTGCCATACGTCGGATCGTAAATTTGAGAATGAAAGGCAATGGTATCTTCTGGTATCCTGAGAATGTGAAACGAATGTTCTTTATCCGATGCCAGTTGCTCTCTGGACGATGGCAGGCTTTTATAAAAGCACTGCTTTGTCAGGATATGCCTGCCGTTCTAACACCTGCTCCACTTTCTCTGGCCGCTTAATTTTGCCATTTTTCCGGGAGTCCACCCCCCCACATAGTGTTATCCGTGTAAGCAATGTCGAAAATCTATCAATAAAATATGCAATGTGCCAGGGTGATAGATTGTCATCTTCGAAATCAATATTAATCTCAGGCATAGTTGTGCCTCATTTGAACAATGATTCATTGAGTTTAAAGATAGCGAACTTAAAAAATAAGAAATGCCATTGGTCAATATATGGCTTTGTTATCTTGGTTTTTTCTTTGTGGGCAATATAGGTTTTTCTGGGCGGTGTTGGGGCGATTGCCGATAACGATTGCGGTTGCTGACGGGCTTGCAGCCTCATCAAAAAACGAATCAGAACCCTTGCAATCAGAAA
>JBBCAX010000130.1:0-4700 GCA_051382335.1 Deltaproteobacteria bacterium TL4 | reverse complement strand
GAACCTCAGCATTGGTTAGACGAACTTAGAAGAGCTTTGGGGGAACCCATCCTCCAATTGCCAGACCCGAAAATGAACTAAAACGGGCCTGTTTTAATAGAATTAGGAAGCTAAAAAAAGACATCCAAAGTCTGCCCAAGTGAAGTGGGCCTACTCAAACTGTTAGGTAAAAATCTTGATCTCAGAAACATGCCGAATATTTGTGGAAACTTCATTTGCTCCCTTTGCCGCTTCTCCCGCATTGCGAGACATATCGTTAGCGCCTTTGGCCACTTCCGCAATGGACACGGCGATATTATTGACGCCTTCGTTGGACTGTGAAACATTTGAAGAAATATCATTAGCCGTAACGGTTTGCTGTTTTACCGCATTAGAGATCGTCTCAACAGAGGCATTGACGTTGTTAATAATTTCTGAAACTTCTACAATAACACTGACCGCATTCTGGGTATTGTCTTGTACGCCTTTGATACGATTCGAAATGTTTTCGGCCGCTTGCGCGCTCTGATTCGCGAGTTCTTTAATTTCATTTGCCACTACAGCGAAACCCTTACCAGCATCGCCTGCGGACGCGGCTTCAATCGTGGCGTTTAACGCGAGTAAGTTTGTTTGTTCCGCAATCCGTTTGATGACCTCTGTCACTTGTCCAATATCACGAGCGGCCTCTCCCAGGGTATTCATGGTCGAAGTCGCGTTTTTAGCCATTATGCTGGCGTTTCGAGAAATATTAGATCCTTTTTGCGCGTTTTGTGCGATATCATTAATGGCAGTGCTCATTTCTTCAATTGCCGCGGCAACCACGCTGAGGTTGCGTGAAGTTTGTTCTGCCGCTGAGGAAACACTGTTGGCATTGACGCTCATTTCTTCTGCGGCAGCAGCCATTGTATTTATATTTGTGGACATTTCCTCGGTCGCACTGGCGACATTTCCTGATTGAGCGTTCATTTGTCCTGCCCCTTCAACCAACTGGTTAGAGATGGTCTCAAGAGCTTCTGAGGATTTTGCTAAATCTCGAGAAGTCTTTTGCACTTTACGGATCAAATTGCCTAAGTCGGAACATGAAGAATTGAGTGCGCTGGCTAAATTACCCATTTCGTCGTGAGTTGAAATATTGAGTCTTTGGGTTAAGTCTCCTTGGGCAATACTATTGGCTAAATCAACAGACTGCTCAAGAGGAATAAGGATTCGTTTTCTCAAAAGGACAAACATTCCCAGCATCAGCAAAATTAAACCAACAACCATGACAGTAATAACGATCTGATAGAATTCTCCCTTTTTTGCATTCTCCGCGACCGTTTTTTGGGTTCTTTCATTAAGTAAGACAAAGAAGTCATCGATGGGCTTCATGATTTTTGCCTTATCCTTATGGTACTGAGTATCATGCATGATACGTTTCGCCATCTCAGGATCGGGTGCTCCTTTCTTTTTGTATTTCCCTGTCCCGTCATCATACAATCCTTTTATGGCATTCATGGCGATAGTTTCAGTTGTGACTAAACCATCTGAGTTATTTTGAGCCTCAGTCAATTTACCAAACTCCTCTTCAGTAAAACCAATATTTTTCATCAATTTCTGTAGCGGAATGGTTTGGTCATCAGGTCTTGGTTTGTCTCCATACTCTAATACTAAATCCCAATAGATTCTTTCATACTCTTGAGGGCGAGCTTTTTTTCCGTTACGGATATCGAGCATATCCCAGTACATTTTTTCGTACCGTTCCTCTCCTGAAATCACATAAGTTCTAGCTAACCGAGTTAAGTCATCAGAACTTTGGCGGAGCTCATCTGCGAGGACATAAGACTTGTAGCGTATTTCATGACTATGATTCAGGTCTGCTAAATTCTGTGACATCATCGTTACGATGAACATCAAAAATAATAAGATGACCGTGACGATTGACGCGAATCCGACAAGCATTTTTTTTATAGACATAATAACCTTCCTATTAAAGAATTTTGTGGATATATGGAGCCTTTCATCTGCTGAAAGTCCCCAGAATGAAGCTGTCATGCCTGGCAGGCGGATCTGCCCCACGTTCAGGAACTGTTTGTCCAAAGTGAAGGGCGAATGTGAACTTTTTCATCTTGTTTCCTCTGAGCTATTTGGAGTTAAACAGGAAAAAAATTATGTTTTAACCGCACCTAGAAAATTCTTGGCATTAAGAACTACCAGTAACTCTTTTTGCAATTGATACACTCCCGTTGCGAGTTCATGCTTTCGCTTGTCGCTATCATTGGTTGCAGAAACACCACGGTCAGTGTTTCTGCGATCTTCGATTTTACTTTCATCCACCTCCCGTACATCGCTAATGCGATCAATAAGGACACCAAACGATTCTCCTACTCGAGATTTTAAAAGAACAATACGACTGCTTTTGTCGAGGTCTTTTTTTGAAAATCCCATCAAAAATCTTAGATTTAGGACTAAGTGAATTTGTCCCCGGATATTGACATACCCCTCAACTTCTGGAGGGGCGTGGAAAATGGGGGTGATTGAGACTTCTGGATTAATTTCTTTAACATCCAGGATGTCTACTCCAAACAAACGATCCGCTAGCCAAAAAGTACAATATTGACGTCTATCCTGGACATCGATAGTTTTATTTGTTTTCATGAGTTGCCTCCCGAAAATGAATCCGTGGTGTTTATGCCGATTTCAAAATTTTAGGTTGAAGTAAACGCGCGATACTGGCCAACAACTGTTCTCGTTCAATTTTTCTTTCATAGGCGTTGAATCCGACTTCAAAAGCCCGCTCCCTATCGGAATCATTATCTAAAGCCGTAAGCGCAAGAGCGGGGATGTCCTTAAATTCTTCATCGGCCCGTATTGCTGTCATGAATTCCCAACCATTCATAACAGGCATTTGAATATCAGAAACAATAAGGTCGAATTTATTAAATTGCAGCATTTCTAAAGCTTTTTTGCCATTTTCAGCAGTCTCAACGAGGTAGCCATCAGCTTCCAGGTATCCTTTGACCAAATGACGGAAAAAGACCGTATCTTCAACGAGCAAAATACTTTTCTGCTCAACAGGTGAGGGTGTTTTTCTTTTTCTTTCAAGAAACCAATCCGGTTCCGCTTTTTCAATAAAACGATAAATATCCATAAACAGCGTCATTTTTTCTTTGACAAGGGCCGTCCCTAAAAGACCATCTTCCATGTAGGTTTTGTCATTCAGAAGCGCATTGATTTCAACCACATCAATAACGCTGGAGATAAGAATACCAACAGGCCGTTTGATGTGTTTGGGAAGCAGCAGGAGCATGATGTCTTGAGGCGGACAGGGAGAAACATTAAGATGTTCATGAATTCTGAGAATACGGGTTGAAACTCCATCAATAGTGACAAATTCCCGGTTTCCAATTTTTTCAATTCTGGAAACTGGGATTCTTTCTATTCGTCGAATCAAGGGAAGTGATACAGCAAATTGTTCTTGCTCTCCACTCTTAAAGAGGAGCACGGTTTGGGTTTCATCCTGGCTTTTATTTTTCTCTTTTTCCTGCGATTCATGCTCTAAACCGGAAACATCTTGAATTTGAGAATGCTTGGCAATTCCATCAATATCCAAGATCAGCGCGACTTTTCCATCCCCCATAACGGTTGCGCCTGAGTAAATGTCCAGTTTTTTTACAACCTGATGCATGGGTTTCACTACAATTTCCTCAGTTCCAATCACATTATCTAAAATGAGTCCAAAACGTTTAGAACCCACTTTGAGCACAGCAAAAATCAACGATTGCTTTTTGTGGCTTTCCGCGGATTCTTTGGCTTGTTTTTGGTAGCGTTCAGTCACCTCCGCAATATCTTTCTCTGAAAAAACATGAGGATGACTCAGAACTTCTTTGAGTCTCACCATGGGAAGGAGGTGATTGCGTAAGCGATAAACTTCCTGATTTGCGGCACATTCAATCCGTTTGTAAACGTCTTCGTCATACAACCGCACAAGTTCGACTAAATTCACCTGGGGAATGGCATAACGATAGTCACCAACTGATACAATCAGGCAAGGAATAATGGCAAGAGTTAAGGGCAAACTGAGCCGGAGGGATGTTCCCACTCCTGGGGTTGAATCTATTTCAGTAGTTCCGTTGAAAGATTCAATAGACGTTTTTACCACATCCATTCCCACGCCGCGTCCTGAAACATCACTGAGTTGTTGAGCGGTTGAAAAACCTGGAAGCATGAGCAACGCGAACAAATCTTTTTCATTCATTTGGGCAAGTTCTGCTTCTGATTTAAGCCCACGTTCAAGAGCCTTACTTTTTATGACTTCCGTATCTATGCCTTTGCCATCATCTACGACTTTTATAATAATGTGCCCTGCCTCATGATAGGCGTAAACCTCAATCGTTCCACTGGAAGCTTTCCCCTTTTGTTTTCTTGTCTCGGAAGATTCAATTCCATGGTCGCAACAATTGCGAATGATATGAATTAAAGGATCAGCCAGCATCTCCAAAATAGTTTTATCCACTTCTACTTCATTGCCTGTCATCCTGATTTCAATACGTTTATTTAATTTTTTAGACAGGTCTCTCTGACATTGAGTAGTTGAAAAAAAGAAAAAAATGAATAAACTGACATTGAGTAGTTGAAAAAAAGAAAAAAATGAATAAAGATAGGAACTGCATTCAAACAGCTTTTATTCTCATCCTCAATTAACGGTATTTTGTATATGTTATCACCCAACTCGCCAAAAATGC
>JBBCAX010000129.1:0-52168 GCA_051382335.1 Deltaproteobacteria bacterium TL4 | reverse complement strand
TATTGAAACTGAAAAAAAAGGCACAGCGGTTATCGAATTTGCTAAGATTGCAAAAAAATCTTTGAGTTTAGTAGCAAATTGTCTAAAATTGGTAACCCGAAAAGCATCATAATTGGCGAAGGTATTGATTAACAACTCTTCCGCAATCATGACGCTTTTATTGAGAATGGGACGCCTTACCCCCATTTGCGCAAAATAGTCCATCATTTGATCAATCAGCTCACTTCTTTGGGTACTGTCGGTGACGACTTTTTCTTGGATTTCAATCCCCCAACTGAGGTATTTTTCCAAGCCAAATAGCTCTTGATTGATCAATTTCCCGATAGTGATTAAAATATTTTTTACCGTAAAAGTCCGATCTTCTTCATGTCTTGAGATGATATTTGAAATATGAGGATAGCGTTTTAAAACGGGTAAATAACTTTGGACATCATCAGAAGTCATAAACACAGATTGCGTTTTAGGATATTGTTGATGCGCAAACGCCGTCAGTTCAATCAATTCAATATTGGAGCATAAAATATCATAATGCTTTTCTGCTAATATCTTGTAGCCCGCTTCTAAATTTTCTACGATATCCAACTCAATGCCTGTCCCGCCTAAGGCCATTTTCGTAATAATTTGTTGCTTCTTATTGTTCTCTGCCAACAGAACTTTTTTCCTTTGAACTTCCTTTCTGAATTTGGACAACTTGGTTGCGGAGTTCCATGCCTCTTGCACCTTATCGACGGTTTTCATGCCTTGAATTAACGACTTTTTTTCCTGTGAAGTGATGTTCTCCGATACCCTTCTCAGGCTCTGGGCTAGATCTTTTAAGTCGTTTTCGGTAATTTTTTCAATTTTTTCCATTAGAAACTGATGCTCTCCCCATAACTCTTCAATCTTTTTCAAACTAACCAAAAGCTTGGTTTTTTCCTGCTCCAATTCTTGATTTCGTTCTGCGTAAACCTTTGGTTTCAATGAAGTTAAAAACAGTTTTTCAGAGAGAATCAAAGCGAACCACCGGTAAAAAACATATTGAAGTTCACGGAATTGATGGTGATTGAGATCATCAAGAAATTGTGAAGAAAGGGTGAGTACTTCCAAATGATCATAAGCGTGGATGGTTGCACTGACCGCATTTCCTGTGATGACGCTCATTTCTCCAAAAATATCACCTTGCTTTTTTAAATCACAAATATGTTCTCCATTCACATGCACTGAGACATATCCTGACATGATGAAATAAATGCAATCACTTCGTTGGCCTTGTCGTAGAACGGTATCTCCGTCCTCAAATCTCTTGTATTCCGCAAAATCCGCAAATTGGATCAAGGTTTCTGGCTCCAGATCACTGAAGTATTTGGTCTCCTGTAAAAATTTTAATATTTGAGATTTTGATTCTGCATTCATGATATTGTTCTCAGAAAATTTAAGGTAAGGCCTTTGCTTAAAGCCGTTGCATGACAAGGCGTTTTTTCTACGCAGACACAAAAAGTCTACTATAGATGCATATACCGTTAATAAATAATTTTGGCAATGATTCCTTACACATTAATTTTCTATAGATGTCTAGATAAATTTCTGCTGGGAGCACAGGCGTCCTTCCTGCTTTTGCGGGCAAGATGCCACACTCCCAGGACAAAACTTTTCTGGAGAAGTATATTAATTTTCAAACTGAGGCGGTCTTCAGCTCAGCCCCTTTTAACGCAGAGACGCAAAGAACGCAGAGAAATAAAATTATATAATTTCCTCTGCGTTTCTCTGTGTCCTCTGCGCCCTCTGCGTTAAAAGGGGAAGTTATTTAATTCTTGTTCCCAAGGTGGCTTCTATAGTGTTTCAGAAAAGTATTCAGCGATTGGTCATGCCCGATTGAGTCGCCAGCATTTTGGATAAACGCCAGTAGCCCTTGGAACTGTTGATCATCTGACTTCTGTTCCCAGATCAAACCGTTACTGACATGACCGGTTTCTCCTGCCTCAGAAGCCCTCTACCGCAAGAAAAGAGAAAGACTTAAACTCAGTCCTCTCTCCTCTTTCTTGAGGCCAAGCCTTTCGGAGAATCCCACAGGGGGACAGATCTTCCCAGATAAGAACGTGAACTTTCACGACACAACCGCCTCATTGACCCGATCCCGTTAGCCACAAGGTTTCATGATCTTGTGCTCACTCACCTTGGGGAAGTTGGCCTAACCTGAGGTTTCTGTACGTCGACTCGTCGTTTTGCCCAGGCTTCCCTTCGACTGCGTTCAGGACAAGCCTTCAGACATTCCCTCACAAGTTTGCCCTTGCCATCGGCTAGGAGTTTATGACATATTTTCTTTTAGGAAGTGGTTTGTTTTCTCCGTTAGCTGCCTAATTTCTCGGCAGTGCCACCTTATTACTTCCATGAGAACGTAGCCATTGGCTACTCTCCAAGGAACTTTCACCCCATTAATTCACGCCCATGCTGGGCGTACACAAGGCGCTGAAGCTGACGGCAACCAAGGCGTACCCTTCACAAATTTCACAGTCCATTTTTCAGGGTTCGGCTTCGGTGACGTTCCGTGTCCCTTGGTTGCCGCCGCTTAGCTCAAGCGTTCTGCTTGCTCAAAATTATTAGTTGTGAAGTTGATAAGGTATTGATATAGTGTTTCAGAAAAGTATTTTGGGCTGGGAGTGCAGGCGTCCCGCCTGCTTTTGCGGGCAGGATACCCGCGCTCCCAGGAAAGACTTATCTGAAAGTCTATAGATATGAATATAGATAATGGACAACCCGTACAAGCATGGTTTAGTTGAGCAAATTTGAACTTCAAAATCGAAAGAGGCATGAAACCAACGGTTTATATTGAAACAACAGTTATCAGTTATTTAACGTCGAGGCCAAGCCGTGACCTAATTGTGGCAGGACATCAGCAAATTACCCAAGATTGGTGGGAAAATGAATTGCCCAAATTCGAGGCATTTATATCCACCTTTGTCCTGGATGAAATTTTTCAAGGGGATAGAGTAGCCGCAAATAAACGCATCCAAGTTGTCCAGGGATTTTCTATCCTGCAATCCTCTACACAAGTCGTAGAGTTAGCTGAACGTTATAATCAAGCACTCAATATCCCGCAGAAATCGGAATTGGATGCTTTGCACTTGGCCATCGCCACAGGACAAGGAATTGACTACCTGGTGAGTTGGAATTGTAAACATATTGCCAGTGGTCGTGTTCGCCTTTTAATCGAAAGCATCAATAACGAATTGGGGATCCGTACCCCTGTTATCTGTACACCAGAAGAACTTATGGAGGAATAATGTGGGAAGATCCGATAGTGAATGAAGTGCGTCAAGTACGTCATAAAATTGAAGAGGAATGCGGGTTTGATATGACTAAACTTTTGGAACGTGCCAAGAAGTTAGAGATCCAATATCAATCCAGAGTTATTTCCAGACAACCTGTATCCCTCGGAACGGTAGCAAGTCGCTGAATGAAATTACTCTGCGGCAAGCAGAATCGGATAGAGGGAAGCTTTTCGCTTCCCCCTCCCACACCACCCTGCATGCACGGCTTTCTCATAAAAAATTGATACTGTGCGATAAAGTTATTTCTCAGGGACGTGCTCTGGCGAGTTGTTGTTTCAGTCGTTGAAGTTCATTTAAAGCTTCCTCCTTTTGGCGGAGCGCTTCCTCTTTTTGACGTTGTGCTTCTTCCTCTCGGCGTTGCATTTCCGCAAATTGTTTCAAAAGGGCTTGCTTTTCTTCCATAGCTTCTTGATAGGCCACTTCAATCGTGCGTTGCTCCAGCAAGGCCAGTTTTAGGTGATGTGTCATTTCGAGCCGAAGGCGAGAAATCTTAAAGATTCCTCACATGCGTTCGGAATGACAAAATCCAAATTTATGACCGCGCGGAGTAGACTTTTCGGTTTTGATCCACTTATGGCCCTGCTGACAACATTGCCCCCGCACTCATTGCTGTCTCACTAAACAAGACGACTGTTGCTCTTTTACTCGTTTCAATGTGCAGATTATGTCCGTTGAATCCGGGGGACTTGAAGAATTCTCCTGCATTTAGAGTGGTTGTAGCTGAAGCACTTCCATCTGTAAGATCTGTGATAACAACAGTGGTGTTATTGTCGTAGGCATGAATGTTGAGAAAATAGCGCCAACTAGAGTGACCTTGAGCGTATGCGTAAAATTCCTTATAGGAATCATTTACCGGAGGTATGGGCATGGATCCATACATTTTGTTATTATCATTATAATTGGATATCCAACTGTAAACAGGTACGTCTGAAGTTACATGCAAAACTTCGACTCCTGCCCAACCATTGCTGTTAAACCCCGCATTATTGTTAGTGTAAATAGCAGAGCCTTTGTTAATAGCTCCATTATAAACTACAGCACCATCTCTGATTCTGGTGATGGTCATATTTCCATTTTCCAAAGGCATAACACCGATAAAACTTGGAGTGGCCGCATAGAATTCGTTCCCTACTAAGTTACCTGTTACTGTAGGAATCACTTCCATGCTATAGTTACCTATGATTCCCCAATAGGCATATATTTTCCCCGTTGAGGTTAAATGCAGAGTAGAGACCCCATTCAAGACCTTCACATAGGTTCCTCCTTTGTTCAGGGAGATTCCATTCACATCGTCATCATTGTCAGAAATATCGTCAATATTTAGAGTAGTCCCGTTTTCGATCCCTACAACGACTAGCCGTGGGGAGTAACCTGTAATAGGACTTCGGATGTAAAACTCTGTATCAACAAAACTATTTTTCCCTTTTGCCAAAACGATCTCACCATCATCAGCATAGGTGTATAATGAGTCCGTATGATAAACGATCCCATTTCCTTTTACTTCAATCTTAATCAATTCGTTAAAAGGCAGGTTATAGTCCTTTATCTCAAAATGTTGCCCCTCATTCAACGAACCCGAAGTTACCAACCCTGAACCTTTGGTACTGACCTGATATTGAACTCCGCTTTCATAAGAGAGAATGGTGACCGCTTTGAAGCCATCATCCGTAGTTTTTACAAAATAATAGCTATTAGATCCTGAAAGTGGAGTATATAAACCAGAATATATACTTATCCTGCCAGCGCCTCCTGTCCACCATCCAGCCGTTGTAAAAGGTCCTGCGAAACCGGTAGCTGTCACACCTAATTTATCAGTAGTAAAATTGCCAGCCTGAATCAATATACTGCCTCCGGAGCCACTTGCTGAGGATGTGTCATTGGGCGTTCCACAACGTCCAAAAGCAATGGTTCCATTAGATTGAATGGTTCCATTTACGCTGATTGTATTGGAAAAAACCATTGCAATTCCACCTCCGTTTCCACCCGAAGATTGACACCAATCCCAGTTAGATTGCCGTCCTCCTGCACCAGATCCTAAGAATAATTGACTCAAACTGGAATCTCCATATACTGCACCTGCCCTCGCATCATAATTAACATCTTCTATCCCTTTGCTACCATAACTGCCTCCGGCTCCAATCCAATTCCCATTTCCGCCATGACCACCGCCACCGCCACCGAAATTGTTATGATAATCGCGTACACCAAGACCTGCGTAGCTCTCTCCTTGCCAAGCACTGTCTGAATAGGATCCCCATTCTATACCTCCACCTCCACGATATCCTAATCCGTTGACATCGATTTTGCCCCCTGATTGGATCTGTAGCGTTCCTGAAACTCTTAATGCTAATACACCGCCACTGTTGCCATCCCAAGCTGACACACTCAGAGAATACCCAGACAACACCGTCAAGTCAGTATAATGTGGCACTCGTTGGAGCATGATCTTTTGATCTGTTAAGACCGAATTATTGGTAGTAGCTCCATAAATTTTGGACACATTAGTGGTGAATGTGACACTGTTTCCTGTTATGGACTGTACCTGTAAAAATTCATAATTTCCTACATTATTATAAGCGGTAGCGCTTCCCTGTAAATTAATTAATAAAATTTCATCTTCTGAAGCAATCCCAGCAATTGACTCTGAAAGTATTACGCTATTAGTGCTAATACTAGACACAGAAAATTTGGGAGCATGGCCGTTGGTATTTAGGTTCACGTCTCCATTTACAATTAGGGAACCATCACTTCCGTTGCCAATGTTTATTTCAGCGTTGGTTGAAATGGCAAACTGGTTAGCTGGGAGCCAATAAGAGACTGTGCTGGAAGCGCCGGAGCCGTTTTGGTCGGTGATTTTGAGCACCATGGTTCCGGTGGTGGAGGTGGTATAGTTGGTCAGAGTGCTGGGATTGGCGGTTGTATCAATGAGGGTACCTCCATCAAAACTCCAAAGATAGCGTAACGCACTGGAATCTCCATCATCGTTCACAACCGCAGTCCAGAGAATGTTCGATCCGGAACGTTTAGCTTTCAGCGCCGTCAACACCGGAGCAAAATTGATCGTCACTTCGGCAGTGGAACGGGGATCATTCAAAGCGATTCCAAACTCCACTTCGGTGCTGTTGCCCTGAGCATTGGTTACGTTGAGGGTGTGGGTGAAGGTGCCGGTTGTGGAAGGAGCGGTATAGAGCGAAGTAAAACTTCCGCTCGTGCCACTCAATGTCAGATTCCCAGAAGAGGGATTGAACGTACCTCCGCCCACGGCAGGGGTAATCAAATAAGCCAGCGTTTCTCCGCTATTGCCTTCCACCGCAACTTGAATCGTGCTGGAGGCTTCGGTGTTCACAGCATTCAGAGCCGTGATCGTGATCTTGGGAAGGAGTAATACCACTCCATCATCCACGGGATTCAAGGAAAGACTGAGTGTGTCATTCGTGCCGGTGAGCGTATAGGTCACCATACCCGTAAATATTTCCACATTGGAAGCGTTAGTGGCGTGTCCCACAAAATTGAGCGAATTTCCCACCGGAAGATTATTCAACGTTCCCGACCAGGCTTCGTTTGTTTTCGTCAAGGCTTGAGCCGTGATGTAACTCATTGAGCCTCGCGTGACATGATGGTTATTTGGGAAACATCCGCAGCCACGCCTTTGCTTCGACTCAAAGCGGAATTGGGAATTTGAATGGAAATGGCCAAAGAAGCCAGTTGTTCCGATGCCGGTGCCACAGCGGGGGTACTGTTGTTAGATGTGCTATCGGTATTGGGCTCACATCCCCATCCGAATAAAACGGTGACTATCAAAAAACTCAGCATAATGAAAGAAATCTTCAATTTCATAGTTACTCCTCATTTTGAAATGATTTGTTAAGAAATTTGGATAAACACAACCCCCTTTTCCCCCTTTCCTAAGGGGGATTTGGAGAAGAACTTTCGCGGTTCTTAAGGGAGGTTCTTTGTTGTGAATAATTCGCTGCAAAAGATGAGGAACTTGAAGAGGATTCTTAAAGAGAAATAGACGTAAAAAATTACCTAGTGGCTTGGCTTGGCTTGGCTTGGCTTGGCTTGGCTTGGCTTGGCTTGGCTTGGCTTGGCTTGTTAAAATTTTTCATCATCTGAATAAAATATTCAAGCATAATTTTCCCCTTACATGAATTGTAAAAGCAATTGTCTTTTCTTTACAAGAACTCTCTTATTTTTGTATTTTTGTCAAGCATATTTTTTGAAAAAACGCCCAATTGATATCGCGACCGTTCTTCACTGGCTCGTACCCAAAACCCATGTTTTTGTGCAAATTTGCAGTTAATAAAATCAATTGGTTACAAAAAAGTGTCTACGATCCAGCCGGCTACTCACTTAAGCCGGGATACCTCGATGGTAGGCCGGAACTACGTGTCCGGCAACCTCAACGATCAGAAAAGCGGGGCATGTAATCCCCGCCTACCAATGTTCCGGCGTAAGTGGGTAGCCATCCAGCCCGTGGCACAGGAATAGGCAAAACGTTAGAGGATCTGGAGGTTGGAAAAGGGGAAAGGGGGAGGATGCAAGCGTAATTTATTCGTTGCATCCTCAGGTAGTTAAGGAATTATAAAGCCCCTTCAGTTTCGGCTTCTTCAGTCTCTTCCTCATCGTCATCAAAGCTAGTCATTTTATAGCCGATGTTGCGGAAGTCACTATAACCGGTTCCTGCAGGAATCAGGCGTCCAAGAATTACATTTTCTTTTAATCCTCGGAACGTATCATATTTTCCCGCAAGCGCCGCATCCGTTAAAACCTTGGTGGTTTCCTGGAAAGAGGCTGCGGAAATGAAGGAGTCGGTACTCAAGGCCGCTTTGGTAATTCCCAACAATACGGGTTTAGAACGTGCGGGTTTGAGATCTTTCTCGATGAGTTTTTGGTTTTGTTTATTAAACCTACTCTTGGAAACGACTTCACCCACGAGGAATGTTGAGTCGCCAGGATCCGCGACATAGACCTGACGAAGCATCTGCCGCACAATGGCTTCAATATGCTTGTCATTGATCCCAACCCCTTGCAACCGATAAACCTGCTGAACTTCATCAACCAAGTATTTCTGTAACTCTTTACCCCCTTTGACCGCTAAAATATCATGGGGATTGGGAGAACCATCAATCAAGGGGTCTCCAGCACGAACATATTCTCCACTATGTACGGTAACGTGCCGTCCACGTGGAACCAGATATTCTTTAGGTTCTCCCTTTTCATCTTCAGGACGTACAATGATCCTTTGTTTTTTCTTCACATCGGAACCAAACTCAACGATACCATCAATTTCAGAAATGATCGCTTGATCTTTAGGTTGTCGAGCTTCAAACAACTCCGCAACCCTGGGTAACCCTCCCGTGATATCCTTGTTTTTCGCGAGCTCTCGTGGAATCTTCGCCAGAATATCTCCAGCGTGGATTTCCTGACCATCTTCAACCACTAATTCGGCTTTTACTGGAAGCGCAAATTCGGTAGTTGTATTATTCTTTCGTTTAATGATCTTTCCATTGTTATCACGAATGGTAACCTGAGGTCGTTTTTCAGGATTTGGAGACTCCTGAATGACCTTCCTGGAAACTCCGGAAACCTCATCAACCTGTTCCTTACACGTTTCACCTTCAATGATGTCCTTAAAACGGACGACCCCTGTTACGTCTGTCAAGATCGGGACAGAGAAGGGATCCCATTCCGCAACCTGATCGCCCTGTTTTATTTGCGCTCCTTCTTGGTATTTGATCAAGGCGCCAATAGGCAGGGGACGTCGTTCTTTTTCTCGTCCGTTATCATCGATAATAATCGCCTCACCTCGACGTCCTAACACCACTAAATCCCCTTCGCGGTTTTTTACTTCTTTCAGGTCAAAGAATTTAAGAACGCCGCTGAACTTGGCTTCCCAGGTATTTTGCTCTGCGCGTCGACTCGCTGTACCTCCAATATGAAAGGTCCGCATGGTCAACTGAGTTCCAGGCTCGCCAATACTTTGAGCCGCGATCACTCCGATCGCCTCGCCCATCGCGACCATGGTTCCTCTCGCCAGATCTCGACCATAACAAAGCTGACAAACGCCCCGGCTGGTCATACAAGTCAAGACTGAGCGTATTTTTACACGTTCGATACCATGTTCTTCTATTTTCGCAACGGTCGTTTCGGTGATTTCTTCGCCAACCCGGATAATGTAATCGTTCTCATTTTCAGGGTTGACAATGTTTTCCAAGGCCACACGTCCCAAAACACGATCGCCGAGGGATTCAATGACTTCTCCAGATTCAATCAAGGCGGTCATTTCGATCCCATCGATAGATCCACAGTCATGTTCGGAGACCACACCGTCTTGCGCTACGTCAACCAATCGCCGTGTCAAATAACCGGAATTCGCAGTTTTCAACGCGGTGTCCGCCAGACCTTTACGAGCACCGTGTGTTGAAATAAAATACTCTTGTACACTCAAGCCTTCACGGAAGTTCGACATGATCGGACGTTCAATGATTTCGCCTGAAGGTTTTGCCATCAAGCCGCGCATCCCCGCAAGCTGTTTCATTTGTTGGCTACTTCCCCTTGCGCCTGAATCTGCCATCATGAAGATCGAGTTGACTCGTCGGTGTCCATCCTCTTCTTCGATTTCCTGAGCGATGCTCCCCAACATTTCATCAGCGATTTTTTCCGTAGTTCGTGCCCAAATATCAATTACCTGGTTATAACGCTCTCCATCCGTGATCAGACCATCTTGATGCTGACTGTTGATTCGATTCACTTTTTCTTGTGCATCCGCCAAAAGGACACCTTTTTCCTTAGGAACCACCATGTCATCCATACAGATGGAAAAACCAGCTTTTGTCGCATAAGTGTACCCTAACTTTTTCAGCGCATCCAACATCTTGACTGTTTTGATATTACCTGCACGACGGAAGGTAAGATCTACCAATTCTCCGAGTTGTTTTTTCTTCAAATGTCGGTTGTAGAGATCGAAGGTCACTTCTTCGGGAATAACGAAAGAGAGCATGACACGACCCACTGTTGAATCGATAATCGCTTTATCCATTCTAACTTTAATCTTGGCCTGCAAATCAACCTTTTTATGGTCAAACGCAACCAGGACTTCTTCCCGATTTGAAAACACCTTACCTTCACCCTGTGCCCCTTCTCGAGCGCGGGTAATCCAATATAAACCAAGGACCATATCCTGAGTTGGAATCATGATCGGTTTCCCATTGGCAGGGGAGAGCACATTGTTGGTGGACATCATCAGAATTTTGGCTTCCAATTGAGCTTCAACCGAAAGCGGAAGATGAACCGCCATCTGGTCACCATCGAAATCCGCATTAAACGCTGTACAAACCAAAGGGTGCAACTGAACAGCCTTGCCTTCAATCAAAACAGGTTCAAACGCTTGAATTCCAAGCCGGTGGAGTGTTGGTGCCCGGTTCAACATCACAGGATGTTCCCTCACAACTTCTTCCAAAATGGCCCAAACTTCAGGCAAATCCTGCTCCAGTTTTTTCTTGGCCATCTTGATCGTATGAATATCTTTGTGATCAATCAGCTTATGATAGATGAACGGTTTGTAGAGTTCCAAGGCCATTTTTTTAGGCAAACCACACTGCTGTAGTTTCAAGTCAGGTCCCACGACAATGACCGTTCGGCCTGAATAATCAACGCGTTTTCCTAAAAGATTCTGTCGAAAACGGCCCTGTTTTCCTTTCAACATATCGCTCATGGACTTTAGCGGGCGCTTGTTGGAGCCTACCATCGGACGTCCACGTCGACCGTTGTCAAAAAGGGCGTCAACGGATTCCTGAAGCATCCTTTTCTCATTTTTGACAATGATGTTGGGGGCTCGTAATTCAATCAAGCGGCGCAACCGATTATTTCGATGGATCACGCGACGATATAAATCATTTAAATCACTGGTTGCAAAACGCCCCCCTTCCAAGGGAACCAAGGGACGTAATTCCGGAGGCAAAACCGGCAGTGTATCAATAATCATCGAATCAGGTGAATTTCCTGAGTTGAGTAACGCACTCACCACACTCAAACGCTTGGCAATTTTCTTGCGCCGGGTTTCCGATTTAACCGTCCGCATCTCTTCACGAAGAGAGACATCCAAGGCTTCCAAGTCAACTTTACGCAACAAGTCTTGAATGACTTCCGCTCCCATTCCCAGTTCGATCTCCGGGAATTGATCGATCAGGTCATAGTAGGCATCTTCTTCAATCAATGTTTTGGGTTCCAGGTTAGAATCCGCGGGGTCAATCACGAGATAAGCGTCAAAATAGAGCACTCGCTCCAAATCACGTAACGTCATATCCAACAGGGTTCCAATGCGACTGGGGACGCCTTTCAGGAACCAGACGTGTGAAACGGGTGAGGCCAAACGGATATTGCCCATCCGCTCACGACGAACTTTGGACTCAATCACCTCAACACCACATTTCTCACAGGTGATGCCCCGGTGCTTCATCCGCTTATATTTTCCACAAATACATTCGTAGTCATGAACCGGACCAAAGATCTTTCCGCAAAATAAACCATCTCGCTCAGGCTTGAAGGTACGATAATTGATTGTTTCAGATGTTTTTACCTCGCCATGAGTCCAGGACAACACGTCTTCTGAGGTTGCTAACGTAATACGGATTGCTGTGTAATTTTTGGGATCTTCTGCAATTTCAAATAAATGCTTATAAGACATTTTTACTACCCCTCGTGTTTTGTTAAAAATTTTTTAGCTTTTATGTCCTGAATGTCCTCCAGGACAACACACTGCAAAAAGGGTATCTCAAGTACCGTCAATTGATGACTCTTGCGATTCCTCTTCGGTGAAATAGTATTCCTCATCCTCAGAAACGTGATCGTCATCAACCTCCTGCAAGAGTTCAATATTGAGACAAAGACTTTTGAGTTCACTGATCAGAACCTTGAAAGATTCCGGAAGGCCTGTTTCCAACTTATGTTTGCCTTTGACAATGGATTCGTAAATTTTGTTACGACCGTAAACATCATCAGATTTCACTGTTAGAAGTTCCTGCAAGGTATAAGCAGCACCATAAGCCTCAAGAGCCCAGACTTCCATTTCCCCGAAACGCTGTCCTCCAAACTGTGCTTTTCCACCGAGAGGCTGCTGCGTTACCAAAGAATAGGGACCAATAGAACGGGCATGAATTTTCTCATCCACCAAATGGTGCAATTTCATAATATAGGCATACCCCACCGTAACTTTTTGACTGAAACGCTCACCGGTTAATCCATCATAGAGCCAAACCTGACCTGATTTTGACAGTCCGGCCAAATCGCCCATATGGCTGATATCCTTTTCATTTGCGCCATCAAAAACGGAGGTTGCCATATGAACACCCATCTTGTATTTTTTGGCGAAGGTAAGAAAGGTCTCCTCATCCATCTCGTCAATATGCTTGTCAATCAAGGGAGATTCATAGATAGATTTAACAAAAGTTTTCATTTCAGGGATAGGATTATTCGCTTCCACCATCTGTTGAATCTTATCGCCCAGCCCTTTGGCCATACGGCCCAAATGCGTTTCCAAGACCTGACCAATATTCATCCGAGACGGAACCCCTAAAGGATTCAGCACGATATCGATGGTTTTTCCATCCTCCATATAAGGCATGTTTTCTATGGGCTGGATGGTAGACACCACCCCTTTGTTTCCGTGCCGCCCTGCCATTTTATCACCTACAGAAAGCTTACGCTTAATGGCGATGTAAACTTTAACCATCCGAATAACGCCGGGAGGTAAATCATCACCTTTGGAGATTTTTTCGCATTTATCCTGATAAATATTTTCAAGCAAAAACATTTGTTGAAGCGCATTATTGACCACTTTTGCCAGTGCGGTGTTGGGGGTTTCACGGTCAACCTGCACACCTTCCCAGCTCTTGAGGGGGATTCGTCTCAAAACGTCTTCACTCACAACCGTGCCTTCAGGAAAAAGGATTTCTCCTTGCAGGTTTATGACTGCGTTCGAAAGGACCTGTCCATCAATCAATGAAAGAACGCGCTTGACCAGGTTCCCGTGAACAATCCGCATCTCATCATTATGATCCTTTTCAAACTTTTGCAACGCTTGATGTTCAATTTCTCGTGTTCGTTCATCACGTTCAACGCCTTCCCGATTGAAAACCACAACATCGGTAACAATGCCTTCCATTCCTTGAGAAACACGAAGAGACGTATCCCGCACATCGCCTGCCTTTTCACCAAAAATCGCGCGCAACAGTTTTTCTTCAGGATTCAGTTGGGTTTCCCCTTTGGGCGTGACTTTACCCACCAGGATATCTCCTGGACGGACATAACTTCCGACTCGGACAATGCCACTATCATCCAGATTTTTCAAAGCTTCTTCGCTCACATTCGGGAGATCCCGTGTGATTTCTTCTTTTCCAAGTTTGGTGTCTCTGGCAACCGTATCCAGAACATCGATATGGATCGAGGTGAACCGATCATCATGCAGCAACTTTTTGGAAATCAAGATGGAATCCTCAAAGTTATAACCATTCCAGGGCATAAACGCGATGAAGATGTTTTGTCCAAGCGCTAACTCCCCATTCTCTGTACTTCCACCATCCGCAATAATATCTCCCGAATTGACGTAATCTCCTGTGAAAACCAAAGGTCTTTGGTTGATACACGTATTTTGATTGGATCGGCGATATTTGGTTAAGTGATAAATATCCACATTTGCCGGAATGACAGACTCTTCTTCGAAAATATCCACATCCGCATGAATCACAATTCGGCTCGCGTCAGCACTGACTACTGTTCCTGAACGCTTTGCCACCGTACAGGTTCCTGAGTTCAAGGCGGCTTGATACTCCATGCCTGTTCCAATAAGAGGCGCCTGAGGTCGAACCAGGGGAACCCCTTGTCGCTGCATGTTGGAACCCATCAACGCCCGGTTGGCGTCATCATGCTCCAAGAAAGGAATGAGCGAGGCCGCAACAGAAACTAACTGACAGGGAGAAACGTCAATATAATCGATATCGCCACGAAGAACCATGCTGAATTCGCCGCCAATCCGGGCGGAGACGAATTCCGAGGCTAAAAAGCCGTGTTCATCAATCACCGCGTTGGCTTGAGCAATCCTGTATTGATCCTCCTCAATAGCTGATAAATACTCAATGTCATCCGTAACTTTCCCCTCTTTTACTTTGCGGTAAGGTGTTTCAATGAACCCAAAATCATTCACCCTTCCGTAAGTTGCCAAGGAGGCAATCAATCCGATATTAGGTCCTTCCGGAGTTTCAATAGGACAGATTCTTCCATAGTGTGAAGAGTGTACGTCCCGTACATCAAAACCTGCACGTTCCCGTGTTAACCCACCAGGGCCCAAGGCACTCAAACGACGCTTGTGTGTGATTTCAGAAAGAGGGTTGGTCTGGTCCATAAACTGTGAAAGCTGACTGCTTCCGAAAAACTCGTGAATCGCAGCGGCAACCGGTTTGGCGTTAACAATGTCATGGAGCATCATGGTTTCGGTATCCTGAAGACTCATTCGCTCTTTAATCGTGCGTTCCATGCGGACCAAACCGATCCGGAACTGAGTCTCGAGTAACTCCCCAACACTGCGAATACGGCGATTTCCCAAGTGGTCAATATCGTCGATGATGCCGTTTCCTTCCTTTAAGCCCAACAAATATCTGACGGATTTCAAAATGTCATCATGAGTCAGAACCGTTAGTGAGAGCGGATAATCCATACTGAGCTTCTTATTGATTTTCAGTCGCCCTACTTTTGAGAGGCTGTATCGCTC
Source organism: Deltaproteobacteria bacterium TL4 (assembly GCA_051382335.1). Taxonomy (GTDB): domain Bacteria; phylum SAR324; class SAR324; order SAR324; family NAC60-12; genus JBBCAX01. The sequence goes on along the minus strand of JBBCAX010000129.1, from coordinate 37,093 downwards.
TTCATTGAAAAAGAAGTTGTTCAATAAGTTTTGAGCCGCTTCCAATGTGGGGGGATCCCCAGGTTTCATCTTTTTGTAAAGCTCAATGAGGGACTGTTCTATTGAACTCATTTTATCAATTTCGAGCGTATTTCTGAAGCTTGGACCGACACTATTCTCTCCCAGATAGAGAACCTCAATTTTTTTGATTTGCTGGTCAACCAGCAATTCGATTAATTCTGGAGTCAACGGGGTGTTACATTTCGCTTCACACTTGCCACTGATGACAACGTCATGCGCTAAATAACACTCTTTGATCATCTGAAGTGAGACGGGAATGCGTTTGATTTTGGCCTTGATGAGTTTACTCAGTAACCGCTTATTGATTCGCTGCCCGCTTTTCACGATGGCTTCATTAGTGGCAGGATCCTCAATATTAGCACTCGGTCTCTGGTTCAGGGTGGTTTCGGCATCCACAAATTTGTAAAATAGCCGCTGGTCGGGATCGTCGCCTAAATTCACCTCACTTAAATCAATGGCTTCTGATTTATAAAAAGTATCCAGGAGTTGTTCTTCGGTATATCCCAACGCACGTAATAAAATAGTCGCGGGGAATTTACGCCGTCGATCAATCCGACAAGAGAGAATGTCTTTGGCATCAAACTCAAAATCCAACCATGAGCCCCGCTGAGGAATAATCCGCGCGGAATAGAGCAATTTACCACTGGAGTGCCCTTTTCCCTTATCATGAGAGAAAAAAACACCCGGGCTTTTGTGCATTTGACTGACGATTACGCGCTCTGTCCCATTGACAATAAACGAGCCTGTAGGGGTCATTAACGGAATCTCTCCCAAATAAATATCCTGCTCCCGGATATCACGAATGTGTTTTGTTTCAGAATCCGCTTCTTTTTCCCACACAATTAATCTTAAAGCTACCCGCAATGGACACGCGTAAGTCACTCCTCGTGTTCGGCATTCATCTACCGAGTACTTGGGTTCTCCCAAGCGATAATGAACATACTCCAGTGTTGATGATCCACTAAAGTCCGAGATAGGAAACACAGAGCGGAAAACACTCTCTAGGCCTTCATCTTTGCGCTGATCCGGGGGAATGTTTTGCTGTAATAATCGTTCATATGAATCTAATTGCACCTTCACCAAGTGAGGAACTTCAATTGGTGATGAAAGTTTAGCAAAGGAACGTCGTATTCGGTGTCGATTTTTCAGGGTGATAGACATAAGATGTTTCCTTAAACTAAGGAGGTTAACATTAACTGTACCCGTTCTTTCCTACTTGCTGATACTGCAGATAGCAGTAGGAAGAACACTAACTCAGTCCTGTAAACACAGGTTTTTCATATACTTAGTCATCAAGCTCGAATCATAAGCATTATTGAAATAATTAACGGAAGGAAGTTTAAGACAGGTCTCCATGGTAAACCAATAGGCTTGCTGGTTCTTTTCATCATAAGCTGAGGATCACATTAAATAGCTATTTATGAAATATTTATCCTACGATAAACCGGTTCTTCTATCACAGAGCATTAGACGAAGCAACTTTATAATTTTAAAAACGGTAACTTGTTTGCTCCAAGCCACAAAATCATAAAGTTGCTGGTAACGACTCAGTTCACGAAACACAAGAAAAACACTCAAAGGTTATGAAATCCGCTGCAGAGAAGCGATGAACATCCCATCCGAATTGTGTTGCTGAGGCCAAAGGGTCAAGAGGCCCTCTTCAATCAGCGTTCCTGATAAGGGATGGGCGCAGGCCAGTGGTTGAAAGTTGGAATGATGCTTCAAAAAAGTATGAATGATCTCGTTATTTTCCTTCTTCATCAAAGAGCATGTCGCGTAAACCAGTTTTCCTTCCGGTTTCACTTGTTGGGACGCAATCTGGAGAATTTTTGTCTGCAGTTTGGTGTATTCCAGGACATCCTGCAAGGAGGTTCTCCAGCGTTGATCAGGATTCCTTTTCCAGGTTCCGGTACCACTGCAAGGGGCATCCACGAGAACCCCCTCAAACAAAAGGTTCTTTTCAAAGGGAAGTTTTTCACCATCCCAGGCGTAGGATCGAAACTCTTTCAAGTTTCCACGTTTTGCTCTTTTGTGCAGTTCTTCAAGTGAATGTGTTCGAATATCTGTGGCCAGAACTTTGCCTTGATTTCGCATCAATGCGGCCAAATGCAGGGATTTGCCTCCTGCTCCGGCACAAACATCCCACCACTGCTCTTCAGGTTTTGGATCGCAAATGAGGCTGACACACTGGGAGGCTAAATCCTGAATTTCAAACTGTCCTTTTTCAAAGGACTGTAATTCATGAAAATTGGTTTTTTGATGCAGTCTTAAAGCCTGCGATAACGAGTCATGAAAGCTGTAGCCTATTTTTTTTTGCTGAAATTCTTCCAGGACTTTCGCTTTGTTTTTGGATTGTAGGCGGATCCACAACGCAGGTTTGGTTTGTAAGGATTCGATGAAAGGAAATAAAGCTTCCTGAGGAGCTGAAGTCAACAGTTCTGAAAATTCAGCGACACTCCAATCGGGCAACAGGCTTTTAAAAGACAAATCCACAGAGGAGAGGTTAAGGTAAGACTGAAGCCACAATCGCTTTTCCTCTAAGCTACCTTCCAGTTGAGAGCCTTCAGCTAACGTCGCCAATTTTGCCTGAGAAGCCCACAGCTCACAGACAGGAACCCATGGATTTCCGTCCAACAGGTAGGAAAGCAGCATTCTTGTGGTGGGCGAGCCCAAGGCGCGAGTCCATCCCCACCATCGGAAACTTGCAAAAACAACATTTTGAATCAGTCGGCGATCACGGGATCCCAGTTCTCTACGGGTCCGTAAAATGTGGGTAAGTTCCTGATCCACAGCTTTACCTTTTTTGCAGACATCCCAAGCATGACTCACGAGTTCCGTACATACCTGGGACTGTCTCAAATATTTGCTGTCAAATGAAAAACACGGTTCTTTGTCTGTTAGATGTGTTTGGTCAACCATCGTTCCAAAGCCTCAAAGACCTTTTCTTTACCGATTTCGTTGAAACACTCATGCATGTATCCCTCAAACCATTCCATTTGCTGATCTACCGTGGTCAGGTTCCGGTAAAATTGCTGAACTTTTTCGACACTCACCATGGTGTCCGAACTTCCCTGAATGATCAAAACAGGACAACGAATCAAATCGGCATTATTTACGGCACGTTCGCCATACGTCATGTATTCACTGAACCATCGTGAAGAAACCACACCATGCACAAAAGGGTCTTCGTCATAAGCTTTGACAACAGCCGGATCATGAGAAATGAGATTGGAATCCAGGCCTGTGGGCAGACTGAGCGTTGGCACCGATCGGCTAGTCAAGGCTCCAGCAATTTGTTTCAGTTTAGGCACAGGAAAACCCGGTGCGAAGGCTGGAGAGGATAAAACAGCGCCAGCAAAATTTTGCTCTCTATGAATCAGATAATTGGCAGCAATGGAGCCCCCCATAGAGTGGCCAAGCAGGAATAATTTGCGGTTTGGCTCTTTGTCCCGAATCATTTCTACAAATTCATGAAAATCATCCAGGTATTGGTTGAATGAATCAACATGCCCTCGTTGCCCCTGGCTTCGACCATGTCCACGATGGTCTATGAGATAAAGGTTGGTTTTTCTGGGAGCAAAATAATTGACCAAATTCAAATAGCGTTCAGAATGCTCGCCCAGTCCATGTGAAACAATCAACACTTTTTCAGCGTCTTCCACTAAATAACTCCGATAAAACAACCGAAGTCCTGTCCAACGCTCTTTGAAATAATGGGAGTCTTCCGTTACTTTACTTTGAGTCAGCTCTGGCCGATTGCCTTGCGTTGTCGTTGTCTTTTTCACAGGTGAACTGGTTTTGGAGGTTTTGTTTTTTGAAGACGCTGTCACCTTTTCGGAGAGAGGCTCGCCTGTTGCCTTTTTTACGGTTGTCCCTTTTTGAGGAGCGGTCTTTAAAACGGATTCTTTTACGGTCGGTATGGGTGTCACTTTGGGAGTTGGCGGTAACGCCACTTTTTTTCCGGAGGAGCTTCCAGAAAAATCTTTTTCATACAAGGCAAGGATTTCCGTTTCCAAAACTTGCGAAGCGACTTTTCCTGCTTTAACCAAACTGGTTTTCCGTGTTTTTCCCAGTGTTACTGCGACATTTGCACGGGAACCATATTTTTTTGAAAGTTGCTCAAGAGCTTCCAACGCTGTCATGTTTCTCCTATTTGATTGAGGTTTCCAATTCATTCTGGCAGGTTATAGCTGCTTTTTTACAAAGAATAAAGTGTTCTTTAAAGGGGTTATTTATTTTCTGAAGGTTTTCAAAAAACAGGCGTAACGAAAGGAGTTCTCCTCCCAAAAATTGAAGACATTCCAGCTCATAACTTTCCTTCTTTATTTTTACCTGGACCTGAGATACTCTTCAATTCAAAAACTGACATTCCCCTAACAGCGAAGGTTGCAACTTCTATAAATTTAACGGTGCATCAGCTATGACAACAGTACTCGAACGAGCCAAACAAACCTTATCCCTGGAAATCGAAGGGATTCAAAACCTGATTAACAATTTAGATTCTTCCTTTGAAGATGCCGTGGAACACCTGCTGGCGTGTAAAGGCAAAGTGATCATTACCGGGGTTGGAAAAAGCGGTATCATTGGAAAGAAAATTGCCGCAACCCTGACCAGTACAGGCACGCCCTCGCTCTTTATGCATGCGGCGGACAGTGCGCATGGAGACTTGGGAATTCTTGAAGCCCGGGATGTGGTGATCGCTATTTCAAACAGTGGAGAAACCGCAGAGGTCATTTCCATTCTCGGGCATATCCAGGCGATAGGCATTCCCTTAATCGGCATTTCTGGAAATCCCAAATCCTCTCTGGCACGTAACTCCACCGTCCACCTGAATATTGCCGTTGATAAAGAAGCCTGTCCCCTGGGCCTGGCGCCTACCACCAGCAGCACCGTCACCCTGGCTTTAGGCGATGCCTTGGCCATGTGCCTTTTGGAAAAGAGAAATTTTAATGCGGAAGATTTTGGGCTGTTTCATCCCGGCGGAAGTTTAGGCAAGAAACTTTCGATCAATGTTAATGACGTTATGATCACAGGCGAAGCCTTACCCCTCCTTCAGGAAGAAACGTCAATGCAAGCGGCGCTTCAGTTTATGCTGGACAAACATTTGGGCATATTGATTATTGTTGATTCAGAACAGCGTCTAAAAGGCGTCTTCTCCATGGGCGATTACCTGCGCTTGATCAACAGGCAAACCGATTTTTTCACGCTCCCGATTGCGAACTTCATGATTCAAAACCCCAAGGTCATCACGAAGGATGTCTTGGCGGCGAAAGCGCTGCATCTTATGGAAACACGCTCCATTACCTGCCTGGTGGTTGTGAATGAAAAACAAAATCCGATCGGTATCGTTCAAATATACCACATTCTAAGAGCAGGTGTTTATTAAGAAGGAGGGATGGGGTATACTGTGAATGGGTAAAAAGTTCATTTCTTCGTTTCCCGTTGACCGTTCTCCGTTGACTGTTCTTCATTATCCGAACGCGGTCAACGGTCAACGGTTATCCGTTAAATCTGCGTCCTGGTTCTTTAATTGAAAAGTGAAGATATCACCCGTTTGAAGTATAATTACAGTTTTGCTTCAATTGAGGCTGGTCTTCTACCAGGAGCGTGACTTCTTCAGTAACCACATAAGCCTGTGATTCAGAGGGAATGGGTGCCCCTAAGGGAAAGAGGTGCGCGTAATTTTTTTGTAAAGTTTGAGTAAAGAGGGGATAAACTTCCGGACGACAGCCAATGAGCTTGGCCAGAACTTGCAGATGCGCGCCCTTGCCTTGAGCACTTTCTTCGGCAACATTTTCCAGACTCTTGTTTAAGTAATTTCCGATCATCCGTTTTTGGGGTGTATAGAAATTTTTTGAAGGGTGACCTAACTCACAACCTGAGGTCCCCGAGGATCGGATTGTCGCGGAAATGGTTGCCGCCGGTAGGAAAGTCGTTGCAAAGGAACTGGAAGAAATCATAGGCGGTTTAGGGGGTTTGGGACATTTGTGACTGGCACGAACGGATTGAGGCCTTCCCAAACAGCAGGAAAAAACCAGCAAAATCAATAAGATCAGAGGGCGATTGTGTCTTCTTTTTTTCATCATATCAACCTGATTATTTATCCAAGTTAATAAACCTCAAAACACACAGGAAGGCTCGCATAACTTTTTTTGAGTACTAAAGTATATTACTCAAAATTTCACTTTTTTTAAAAATATTTTTTGTGTTTTTTTGTGTTTTTAGCGGACTTTCCTTTTTGGGCTGAGTCTTTATTCTTTTTCTAATGCCAATAGTAATGCAAAGCGGCAACCAACTCGTAACCATGGTTATATTTACCTTCCAATCGAACGTCAAAACTTTTCGAATTGCCAAAACGGTGCTGCATCTTTACTTCAGTTCCTTTGTATTCCGGGCCATACCCGCTGCGTAAATACCTTCCCTCCAATGAAAATTTCCAGAAAGAGGAAAACTCATAAGCCATTCCAATTCGTGGGCTTAATCCAATGGATATTTGAGAAAGGCTCGCGGTTTTCGCAATCAAGAAGGGGTCCAGAAATAAAAACAAAATATCCGTACTTTTCAAAGAATAAGCTTTTCCAATCCCGCCCAGGAGTTTGAATTCCCTGCAGGGGAAACAACTAAGATCTTGTCTTTCCAAACTGGCATGTACCCCCCAGGACCAGCCTGTTTCTCCGGGAAGTCCTGTGGGATTTGGATTCAAAGCTTGGATATCCACAAAAGTAAATTGTTCCACGTTTATCTGATCTTCTGTGACCCGAAGTAAAAGATCTGCTGTAACCAATTGCATGTTAGGGAGGTGTCCTTCGGTTCTGCCAATGAGATCATGATAAGAGGTCCAGGCTCCCAATTGCAATGCCGATCCGAAATCGGGGTTAGACACGGCACCGAGACGAAAACGAGTGGGTGCGGTCGCTTCAGTAGGGGGTTTTAAAGGAATCGCCTCACTCTCTTCATTTTCTAAAACAGGACGTTGACTTCGTAAGAGGAGGACTTGTTGTTTATAATTTCTAATTTCGGTGGATTCTTCTTCAGTTAGGAGAAACTGATAATAATCAATCAGGACATCTAAAATTTGGGCCTGTGCTACAGGGGATAATGACAAAAATTCTGAAGCTTGCAGTTTAGCAATATTTTGGATGATCTCTGTTACCAATGCCTGTTGCCTGTTGGAGAGTTGGGCGACTTTGTTCTGTAAGCGCCTTTGCCGGGAAGGGATGAGGCGGATGCTTTTGACCAAAGGCTCGTTTCCATTTTTCATGTGGATGAGGCGATAAAAGGGACTGATGGGCATTCTCCACAGGGCAAATGAAGGTGTTAATTTCGGCTCATCCCACGCCATTTCCAGTAACTCCGTCAAGCGAGAAGCGCAGTTGTCTAAAAGAAAGTAGTAGGCAAAAGTGTCGCCCTGTAAGAGTTCCCAAGTGTGATAAATAATGCGTTGTTGTTGTTGCTCCTCCAGCTGGAGCTCATATTCCCAGATATCTCTTAATTCGGTTTCTCCATAAAGGTGGTTAAAATTGTAGAAACGCTCATCCGAAAAACGTCCCTGATACCCTCCAAAAAGCCCTTTTATGGCATAAGTCAAAGGGTTCTCTGAAGGATCAATAAGGGCGCCAAAATTTAGGGTAGGACTCAACAACGGGTGTCCAAAAAAACGGTCACTCAGATTAATCTTCAACAACGGGTGTCCAAAAATTGAGGCGGGATTGTCCATATAGGCAGAGACAAAAACCAGACTGATGGAACGGATTTGGTTCAAGTCAAGCCACCGATGAAACAGCGTACAAGGAATCGCCGGTAATTTTGTGTTCGAAAAATCCAATTGTGTTTTGAGCCAGTGGAAACGCGCAATATATCGGCATTGCGCATGAGTCTCAGGTGGTTCCCTGAGGTCCGAAAATAAGGCCTCAAGCGTGGCCTTTAATTCGGCCTTGGCGTCAGTCTTCCCTTCTTTTGAAAGAAAGAAGGAGGTATTTTGAAGGTCACTTTCCAAGGACCAACGGCCCGGTGTTTCGAAAGGTTGACGATAATGTAATAACCGTAACCAATAGGGGTGATGAAACAATTGTTTCTGTTCCACCTGTGTCCAAAGTTCAGCGAGAGTCGCCGGTGTTTGTGCAGAGCTGTTAGGCACAGGAAGGAGTATGAATAAGCAGACAATCCAATTTCGAGCGTGGAGAACAGAAAAGATTTTTGAACAAAAATGGAGTGAACTAAAGGCCTTCAACGAACTCCTTCTCCTTCCGTGACTAAAAACATTGGGCAAAAAATGGTAGGAAGCTCATCGGCTCTAAGGTAGCCGAATTCTACAGTCTGCTCCTACACTGCGATCAGGTTACAGCAAATTACACACATGAATGGTTCCTGTGGATTTAGCGCTGATGACCGAAAACAGAATCACAGAATCCCCGGTCTTGAATTTTTCTCTTGTTTTGAGCAGTTCCATTGAGCTTTGAAACGCCTCATCCCGATCCTGATAGGGAGGAATGAGGAACGGAATCACACCCCAATACAACGTTAGGGCTCGATAGGTGGATGGATTCTGCGTGAAGGCATACACTCTTGCGGAAAGAGGGCGGCAGTTCGAAATGCTCTCAGCGCTCAACCCCGTTTCCGTCAGGATGATGATCGCCCGAATTTTCAGATCATCTGCCAATTGGACAGCGGCGGCGGCAAGGTGCTCCCGAAGTTCTGAGCGCTCGTACTGTTCCCACAGACGCAAGCGTTGCAGTTTCTCGGTGTTTTGGGCAATTTTGACTAGTTGGCGAACGGCCTTGACAGGATAACGCCCCACACTGGTTTCTCCAGACAGCATCACCGCATTGACTTCCTGCATGATGGCATGAAAGACATCGGTCACTTCCGCGCGGGTGGGGATGGGATTTTCAATCATGGTTTCCAGCAACTGGGTGGCAATGATTACAAATTTCCCGAGACGGGCACAGGTTTCCACAATGCGACGCTGTATCACCGGAATGTCTTCAATCGGAATTTCAATCCCCAGATCGCCACGAGCCACCATGATGCCATCCGCTTCTTCCGCAATTTTTTCGAGATTTTTCACCCCCTCCTGATCCTCGATTTTGGCGATGATCCTTGCCATTTTTCCGTGGTTTTTCAGAAACGCCTTCAGTTCCAAAACATCCTCAACGCTCCTGACAAAAGACATGGCAATGAAATCCACACCGCAGGAGACCCCCATCAGAATGTCCTCCTTGTCCTGTTCTGTCAGTGAGGGCAGGTTGACCCGTATTCCTGGCAAGTTGACGTGCCTTCTGCTTTTAAGAAGGCCGCCATCCATCACCCGACAGCGCAGAAAGGCTTCGGAGCGTTCGAGTACTTGCAGCGTGATCAATCCACTATCCAGAATGACCGTATCCCCCAGTTTCAGACTCTGGATCAACCCAGGGTAATTGACAAAAATCACAGGCAGATCCGACACTAATTCCGACGTGACGGTTACCAGAACGGACATGCCTTCCTCAAGAAAGAGATCCTGTGATAAATCGCCTGTTCGAATTTCAGGACCTCGGGTATCCAACATTACCCCGACCGGAAACGGCATTTCCTGATTCAGTTTTTGAATCAACTCCAACATCCTGGAGTGGGAAGTCTGATCTCCGTGAGACATGTTCAGTCGGACAATGTTCATTCCTGCATGATACAAGTCCTTCAGTTTGTCGTAGGTATTTGTCGCAGGACCAACGGTACAGATTATTTTAGTTTTGGGCATGATTTTTCCTGTGTCAGTTTTAAATGGGGCGAAGGTGTTGAATGATACCTTGAATAAAAATCTCGGGGTTGCATCTAAACTTCGGTCTATGAGAGCAAATAAATGATAAACGATCGTTTGCCTTCCCGCTAATTTTGCGGGAGGACAAACTCATTCTACTATGCGCCCTTTCTTTCCCTTTTTCAACTCATTATCACAGCCCTATTCCAAAAGGGCCTCACCTCCATTAATTCTCAGAGACTCCCGAACAATCTTAACACAATCTTAACATTTCCTTAATATGGCCCTAACATGAATCTTCTATTAATAACGCATGTTACGCACCTCTGGTTCCTAAGTGCCAGTGCGCCTCTGGTTCCCAAGCTTGGGAACGAGTCTGAAAACAGGTTATCCTGAACTTATGGTGAAACGTTCGTAGTTCCGCCTTCAGGCGGCTTTTCAGCAGGATTTTCCGCCTAAAGGCGGGACTACAAACCTGATTTCACTCACGGGTATTGAGCTGGAGCTTGGGAACAAGTCTGAAAAGTCCGCACGAAATGCGCTAAGTTCTCATGGAGCGTTCTTGATCTGCGTCGAGTGACGAAAAGACGCAGGTTCAAACTTACTTAAAAACTCTAGCCTAATAGGAGAGGCCAATGATCAATTTAAACTCAATTTTTGGAAAGTCTCCCTTTGTTCCCTTGCGCGAACACATGAAGCAATCGCTCGAAACGGTTAAACCGCTAAAAGCCTTTTTCGAAGCGTTATTCAACAATAATGACGCAGAACTGAAAAGGTTGCGAAACCAGGTCTTTGAAGCTGAGGAAGCCGCGGATAAAATCAAAAACGCACTGCGGAGTCGTCTCCCCCGTTCCCTTTTTATGCCCATTGATCGCAAGGATTTGTTAGAAATTCTTGAGGAACAAGACAACATTGCGGATACAGCCCAAGATATCGTCAGTTTACTGGAATTGAGAAGAATGACACTTCCTGAATCAATGCGGGATGATTTATACCGTTACCTCCAGGAAGTTGAGGATACCTGTGTCATCGCACTGAATATCTCCACTGGTGTCGGAAACTTGATGGAGTCAGGTTTTGGCAATATTGAAATTGAGAAAATCACGGACATGATTGAAAAATTATCAGTCTCTGAAACGAAAACAGATGACAGCGGGATCGCGTTAACACGTAAACTTTTTGAGTATGAAGATCAACTCAAACCGGTGGATGTCATTTTTTGGTACCAGATCTTTGAAATGATTGGAGACTTGGCGGATCACGCGGAGAAAATGGGGAACCGTCTGAGATTAACCATTGCTCGAAGCTAGTAAGTAACCTTAAATCTAATCTAATTTAATTTAATGAGGAACAAATGATTGCTGAATTTGGAACAATTTATCTGGCTTTAGCTGTAATTCTTGGATTGTATATGACGTGGGGCATTGGCGCGAATGATGTCGCCAATGCGATGGGAACCTCCGTAGGTTCTGGAGCCATTAACGTTAAACAGGCAATTTTCATAGCCGCCATTTTTGAGTTTTCCGGAGCGTTTATCGCTGGAGGACATGTCACAGAAACCATTCGCAAAGGAATTATTGATCCGAGTTCTTTGATCAATACCCCTGAAGTCTTGATTTGGGGGATGCTTGCCTCCTTATTGGCCTCGGCTATTTGGCTCATGATCGCGAGTTATATGGGATGGCCGGTTTCAACGACGCATACGATCGTAGGAGCCATTGTCGGATTTGCGATAGTTGGCATTGGTATGGAAGCTGTGCAGTGGGACAAGATTACCAATATTGTGATGAGCTGGGTTGTTTCCCCTCTGGTCGGAGGGGCTTTGGGTTTTGTCCTGATGAAGAGTATTCAACGGTTGATTTTAGACACAACAACTCCTTTGGAAAACGCCTTCAAGTTTGGTCCTGTGTATATCTTTTTTGCGGGATTTATGATTGCCCTCGTCACTTTGTTCAAAGGCTTAACCCATTTAAACATAGATCTATCCGTAGGGCAAAGCTTTATCGCCGCAACCTCAATAGGTCTGATTGCCGCGGTTGTTGCTCGCTTTGTGATTAGGGATAAATTTGGGACAAACACCGCAAAAACCAAAGAGGATGAGTTCACGATTATTGAAAATATTTTTGGAATCATGATGATTTTCACCGCCTGTGCCATGGCCTTTGCTCATGGATCGAATGACGTTGCCAACGGTGTTGGGCCTATGGCCGCCATTGTCAGTATCGTGCAAAGTGGTGGTGAAGTCGCGCAGAAAGCCTCATTACCGCTTTGGATTCTTTTGACGGGAGGGGTTGGTATTGTCGTCGGGTTGGCGACGTTGGGCTATAAAGTGATGCAGACCATCGGAACCAAAATTACAGAATTAGTTCCAACTCGCGGTTTTGCCGCAACCCTTGCCGCAGCCACGACGGTTGTGATTGCCTCTCGAACCGGTCTTCCTGTCTCAACCACTCACATTGCGGTGGGTGCGGTCATGGGGGTTGGCATGGCACGAGGGATTGGCGCTTTGGATTTACGAGTCATCGGAGGGATCTTTATGTCTTGGATCATTACCTTACCTGTTGGAGGACTCCTCTCCATTTTCTTCTTTTATTTCTTCAAAGGGATGTTTGGCTTCTAAAACTATTTTGTGATATAAAGAGACACCGGCAAAAATATATTTTCCGATTAATTCAGCAAGGCTCATTCATTTGCCAAAGACGCTGTCTGTCAAATACCGCTTTAAAAACAAACGTCTTCATGTCTGTGTTGGAATGAGACTTGCTGCAATTTTCCCGTAGTCTTAGTTATCTGGAAAGTAAAGGGATCCGTCAATGTTTGTGTTAGAGACAGAAGAAATCAAGGAGTTACAAACCATCAAAGGCATGCTTTTTCCCGCACGGATGAAGTTCAGGCAACTGATTGTTACGGGACCTCCCTGTTCAGGAAAAAGTACAACCATTCAAAAAATAGGGGGATGGTATGAAGAGGGCTGTATCGATCTTACCTATCATTGGTGGAATCTACACACGCTGACACTTCGTCCTCGTGAAATTCACTTGGTTTTACCCTTCCAGGGCATAAAAAAGCCAATGGCCGTCCATGAAGATTTATGGAGAGACATCGCCTCCATACCGTTGGATTTGTCCAGAATTAAACTTCCCCCTCAAAAACATTTTTTTTTAGCCAGCAACTGGTACCAACGGTATGTCTTTGAATTCCTACTTCTGGAGCCGGAAAAGATATTGGAGTTGCGTCAAACGCGAGCGAAAAAGCAAACTCACCACATTGATCATAATTTGACCTTGGAAATGGTACAAAAACAGGTTGCGATTTATTCACAAATCGCTTCCCATTTTCATGCGAGTGGTTTAAACGTTTACATTCGTGATGACTTTAACAGTATTCCCAAACACATTCTCACCCCAATAGAGTAGTTTATGTCCAGTCAGTCTGTTTCCAAAGGAGCAGCGTTCATAAATCGGTTCAAACACTTTTGCCATCAGCTCTTGGAGGATCCTTTTGTAGAACTGAAGAATGAAATTTTTCTTAAAGGACAGAAAGTTGGTATCCTTCATAATGAGCTTCCGATTTGCCTCCAGTTGGGCAAAAATGGACAAGAATTTCATATCTGTCCAGAAAAACCTTTGTCTGGCTGTCCTGTGGATCCTCCGTTCACCTACCTCATTATAGAGTCTAAAGCGCCTTCTACGGGAATCTGTAATTTTTTCCGCATGGTTCCTGGAGAAAGTGTTTTATTGGGAAAACCTGAAGACCCGATATCGGTTTTCAATACGTCTATTGTGTACACACATCAGCATGTTCGCCTTTCCTACAAAAAAGAAGGTTTGGTGTTTCAGGACTTGCATAGTCCTACGGGCACTTATCTCAGTCCCGTCCTGGAACAAAAAATCATTGAGAACATGGAAAACCGACGAAGAAAACGATTATCCCTTGTAAAGAAAATATATGGAGGAACCTTGGAAATCCTTCCGCCTGAACCTGCTTTTAGACTCCTGAAAGAGGTCAACCAGATCATGGCCGTTGAAGTTTTTCGTCCTCTAAATACCGACAATCATCCAGGAGGAATGCTTGAATTTCCTGAAAACTTACACCCTATTATTATCGGTGATCTGCATGCGCAAGTTGATAATCTGCTAAAAATTCTTTCTGAAAATTCTTTTCTGGCGTGTTTAGAACAGAAAAAAGCGTATATGCTGTTTTTAGGCGATCTGGTTCATTCAGAAGTGGATGGTCAACTGGAAGAGATGGAAACTTCTTTGCTCATGATGGATTTACTGTTTAAGCTCAAAGTCCGTTTCCCGCAAAACGTATTCATCCTGCGCGGAAATCATGATAGCTTGTTGCGCGATAACTATAAATCGGGAGTGCATCAGGGCGCTCTATGGGTTAAAGAAGTTACTGAACGTCGAGGTGAGTCCTATTGCAAAGAAATGAAACGTTTCTACCGACAACTGGCCTATGTTGCCATTTCCAAAGATTTTTTCGCATGTCATGCTAGCCCTCCGTTCCGCAAAGTAACCAGGGACCGGTTGATCAATATTCATCAAAATCCCAAGCTAAAAAGAGAATTAATTCTAAACCGTCTCATGAGAAATAATGTTGTCACAGGTTATACCCAAACAAACGTCAAAAACTTCAGAAAAGCCTTAGACCTCTCCCCCGAAATCCCTTTCATTGTCTCCCACAACCCTCTTTCACAGGACAAATCCGTTTGGCTCAATGCCGGAAAAATAAGAAATCACCATATTGTATTCAGTGGACGGACAGAAGAGTTAAGCCTCTTTACCCGAATCGGAAATAAAATGGTTCCCTTCACCTACAGAGCCGAGCCTCTCGTGACACTACTCAATGAACTTCCAACACCTCTCAACATAGAGTAATTTTGATTTTTGGATTGATCTCAACTTGATGCGCGAAAGATCGACCTCACTGTAGAAGTCATGTAACCGTTCAGACCCAGAGGCACAGAGACGGAGAGGTTATAAATATCCACGCTCTGTGTCTCGGCGTCTCTGCCGCAAATACTGAGTTTAAAAATCAGAGATGATTTTGTAAATGGTCTCAGTATTGCTTCCAATACAAAACAACATCCCTGTAGTCGGATGTCGATTTATTTTCTCATGGTCTTTATCCAAGCGTCTTGAAAAAAAGTTGGTTGCTTTTTCAGTGACATAACCATAATTCCTTGGGTTAAAGGCGGCTACCCACTTAAGCGGGACATTGGTAGGCGGGGATTACATGCCCCGCTTTTCTGATCGTTGAGGTTGCCGGACACGTAGTTCCGGCCTACCATTGAGGTGTTCCGGGTTGAGTGGGTAGCCTTAAAGGCCGTTCCGTTTCAATTTGTAGTCACCCTTTAGCGCAATGATACTCCTATGATACGTCAGCTATCTCCCACACAAAAAGCTCAGATTTCCCACACAACGCATTTAAGAGCGACCCTTCACAGCTTGTTTCGTTTTCAGGATAATCGGCCTTTGCCTCCCCCAGATGAGATTGATATCACCACCATTAGTTATATTAACTATAAGAAAATCAGTGAAATGGTAACCAGTTGTCTGTCCGTCATTCATTCGGAAGTGGTTACGATTGATCCTTCAAGTTTGAAGGATATTGTGTTTATTGTGCAATTGGCTTTAGAGCGGACACAGTACAAGATTAATCTGAACGCGAGTAGAATTGATTATTTTCAGGAAATGCTTGAGGAACAACCCCCTTGGAAGCAATACTGGCGGTGGGGGAGAGTTTATGAAGCACACGAACGATTGAAAAAACTTCTTGAAAATGAGTCAAAATGGAGTCGAATTCAAAGTCGTCTTAAACAACATTTTGAAGAACTGCAACGCAGTATCCGTCAAGCGGCACTTGCCGTGGTGAAGAGTGAAAGTGATCCTCAAAAAAGAGAGCATCTCACCAATATTGAATCACTGGAAGAAACAAGGGGGCACCTGTGGCGTGTATTAACAGAAATTGAACAACAAACCTTACGAGTCCAGGAAAACAAAAGAATTGTTTTTTATGAAGTGGAACGTTCACGAATTTTTAATGGTTTGATGCGGATGAAGCTGGTGCTGGATCCTATCCTCTCTCAGCTCCAAAAATCAAACCTGGACACTGGTTTTATTTCACCTGAAATGATGGGAAAATTACGCTTTGAGGGGAAACAATCGCTTCGCTGGAGATTTTCAGACCGACATGTTTTTCAACACTTGACTTCCTTTGAAGCCCCTTTACGTTTAATGCTTGAAGGCTTGGATCGTGTATTACAGACGGAATCATTGCTCCTCAATATTGAGGCAAACCAGGTTATTGGAATCCACAGTCTGATTCATGACCTTCCTGAAGTTACAGCAGGAAAGAGAGAACCAACCATCCTTGAGAAAGTGAATGAACTTGAATCTTCAATGCAAAATATTCCGGCCTTAAGTCAGGAACTCAAAGCCTTATTAGAGGAAGACAGCGTTGAAGCAAACCCACTCACGCATAAAACCTCCTCGTTAGAAGCGCTTCACAAGCTATCAATGAAAGCGTCTTCGTCTCTGGAACGTTTCCCGTTTGAGTCATTGTCGGTAAAAAAAGATTCTTACGAAGAGGGGGATGATGATTTTTTCTTCCTGACCCCCGCCTTCCTGGCCAGGAATCAGAGTGATGCTTCCGTCTTAGCGCTGGGGATTGAAGATCTTGTTTCAGAGTTATAACGGAAGTGTCAGTGTGCACTTCATGGATGATCCAGGATCTCTCGAAGGATGGGCATCAAATCATTCAACTCGAAGGGTTTTTGAAGATACTTGCGAATTCCTATCTCGCTGATGAGATCCTCGGAAATGGTATGTCCATAACCTGTTGTTAAAATAATAGGAAGACCGGGACGGATCTTTAAAAGCGCGACACTCAATTCTGTGCCTGTCATTTCAGGCATGGTCAAATCTGTAATCACCAACTCAATTTGATCCGCTTGCGAGCGGAAACAATTTAAGGCCTCTTGGCCATTACGCGCTGTGGTGACTTTATAGCCGTATTCCTCCAGAATCATGGTCACCATCGTCAGCACCATATCTTCGTCATCAACAACCAAAAGATGTTCGGATCCCCCTTGAATCGCCACCTCCTTTTTCATTTCCTCAAAAACTTTTTCTTCCACAATGGGGAAATAAACGCAAAAACAGGTCCCTACGCCTTCCTTGCTTTCCACGGTAATCCCGCCATTATGATTTTTCACAATACTGTAAACCACCGCCAAACCCAGTCCGGTGCCCTCTCCAACTTCTTTGGTTGTAAAAAAAGGATCAAAAATACGAGATAACGCATCCTTGGGGATCCCCGTCCCTGTATCGGTAACCTTCAGTTGCAAATAGCAATGACCGGCGGAAAGATTCATCAATTTCAAAGAATCTTCATGAAAAGTTTTTTCGGAGAGACCCACCCTCAAGAATCCACCTCGCTCCCGCATGGCATGTCCCGCGTTATTGCAGAGATTGATGAGGACTTGATGAATTTGTGTGACGTTCCCCAGGATGGGATGGCAGGTATAATCGATATCCTCTTTGATCTCAATGGTGCTGGGTAAGGCCGAACGCATCATTTTCAGAGCTTCCTTGATGATGGGAATGAGTTGTATGATTTGAAATTCCGGTTCATCTTGACGGCTAAAGGTAAGAAGCTGCCTTACAATGTCTGCACCCCGATTTGTAATTAAAAGGGTTTCATTTAAAATTTCGTTTAATTTGTCCGCGCCACTGCCAAGTTTTCTTTTGACCAGTTCCACCGATACAATAATTCCCTGAAGAATGTTATTGAAGTCATGCGCAATTCCTCCGGCCATGGTTCCCAGCGCTTCCATTTTATGAGCTTGTCGTATTTCTTCTTCTAAGAGCTGCCGTTGCGTAATATCCCTGAATATTCCGACAAGATACGGTTGTTCCAGATTCAGTAAAATGATGGAAACATCCGCTTTGAAGGTAGAACCGTTCTTCCTTTTGACAGGGACATTTTCAAGCATCGACAACGTTCCATTTTCCATTAAGTCAAATTGTTTCTGAATGTAAGCAGGATCCTGATGCAGATAAATTTCGTCAACACTAATATTTTTCAACTCACTTGCGGTATAACCCGTCATGTGACAGATGGCGGGATTGACATGATGGAAACGCCTTTCACTATCCACAAAAATAATCCCGTCAGAAATTCCATCAAACAGCGTGCGAAAACGTCCTTCTGAGGCCAGAAGTTGATTTTCTACGGATTTCCTTTCTTCAATCTCCTCCTCCAACTCTTCATTGATGCATTTCAAATCAAAGGTGCGGGTTTCCACCTGTTTTTCCAAAGTTTCATAGCCTTGACGAATCCGGACCAGCATGGAGTTGAACGCGTGGGTCAGTTGACCTATTTCATCTTTTTGGAACACGGGTGTGACCTGGATATTCCAATTACCCCGCTCAACCTCTTGAGCTTTTTCACTGAGCAATACCAGAGGACGTAGCTGATAATTAAAAATAAGGGCCATGATTATGAACCCCAGCAACAAGCTGAAAATTCCTAAAATGATAATTTCATAGATGGTGTTGGTGACTGGAATCATGATTGAGGAGAGATCTCTCTTAACAACCATGCCTAAACCCGTTTCAACATTGACATGAATGTATCGGTATGCCGCCAAAACGGGGATATTACGGAAATCCCTGGTTACCAGAGTTCCTTCATTCCCGCCGATTGCCAAACGCACCAGTTGATCATCAGCATGTGTGATCATACGGCGGTCAGGCTCATGAGCTTTAGGCGCAATGATCCGTTGGTTCATATCCACGATCAGTAGTTCATGAAATTGCCACAAGGCCTGATTTTCCGTAATCGAACTGAGAATAGGTTCCATATCAATGTGGGCCAATAATAACAAAGAATGTTCATAGCCCGGAACAGCCAATGGAATGGAAAGGTGCAGCGCGCTATAGTCGTTCTTTTCATCATCAACAAAAAATACTTGTTCATGAAGGTTGGATTTCAGATCTAATTGAGAAATTATAGAAGCAAACAGTTGGGGCTGGTCTTTACCCGAAGTGATAGACAGGATAAGTCTCCGGGAAGCAGCATCGATTATTTCTGTTTTAATGAAGTTTCGATGCTGTGAATGAATCCGTTGAAGATACTTTGCTAATTGTTGGTATGCGGGATGATGGCTGAGATCGTCGGAAAGTCTGTCCTCCGACCCATCAGCATTGCGGTTTTGCTGAATTGCTTCGTACAGAGAGCCCAGCGGGAATTGTTCTAAAGAGGTTGCCAGCAAACGGGCATCACTTTGACGTTCATCAATCCAGGTTTGCAGTGTTCTTCTTTTTAAATTCGCGATCAGGTTAAGATCGTTCAGACTCTCGGCTTGGTATTGTTCATAGGCCCCCCTGATTTGTGTCAACGGAATGCCATAGACGTAGGCTGAGATGGTAATGAAAACCAGCACTAAATAAAACAACCCCAAATAGGATAAGGTTCTAGTGCGAATACTGGAAAAAAACATGGTACCCGGTTGTGTGATGTGTTAAGTGGGACGGGAGTCTTTTTTACTCACTCATTGCGTAATTAAACTCATTTAATTGGTAAGCCTGTGGTTTAGACAGAATTTCAGCAATTAATTCACGGTCAAAGCTTTTTTGGACAGACTCCCATCTAACCCCCTCTCTTATTTTTCCAACCTGTCTCAAAAAGCGAAACTCATCATGCAACGGACCTTCGCGTTTTAAAGTGTAGTCAGGAATAATCGGAGAATCACTAATCCTCAGTATCCCGTCTCGTATCAAAAAGGCGAGTTGTTTTTGTGTGATAGCAGAGGGCTTCTCCGATAATTGCTCTGCCGCTAGATTCGTCCAGTGCGCACTCTTCAGTAAATTTTCATGAGAATTTCTCATCCACCGCATCGATCGAATGGGGGTTGGTCATATTTTCGGCCAGGGGTAGCCTCGGGTTTCGCCCCGAGGAACAATGTGCGCGGTATCCCCTGGGACGAAACCCAGGGCTACCATCAAAATGGCCGAACTTACGACCAAGCTCATCGAATGACTGAGAATCAAGAGTTTGCGCTTCGTTTTCCTTCGATTCAGAACTCAGTTGGACATAAAGGCCTCCTCCAACCAGACAAAACACGACACCAATCAATATCACTCTCAATCGCCTCGACTGTGTCTCCATTTGATCTCCATAAGTTGAGGATGAACTTTCGTATGTTTAAAGATAAGGGGATTTTATTTTTTAGTCAAGATCTAGGCTCTACAAATTTACGGGCTACGCTCAAAAAAAAATGCTAATAAATCACTGAGAAACAGGAGTTGCGGGCGTTTGAATTAGAGCTTCGGCTTCTGGCGTGGATTCAGGATTTTCATAGTGAATCTCTTTTACTTGCCAATGTCGTTCCGGGTACTGTTGAAGTTGGAGGAAGACTTGAACCGTTAAGGCTTGCTCTTTGTGAGTTAACTTAACTTGTAACAGGGAAGGGGTGTTCCTATTGCTCAAATCCAAATGCATTTCAGGTGCTTCAATCTCATCAATGTGGCCTAGCAAACGAAGCAAAGGTTCATGATTATTTATAGCGTGAATCGCTGTTTGATAGGCGGCTGTCCGTTGAATGAGATGAGATTGAAAAAACATGGCGCCAAAGAAAAAAACAAAGAACACCATATTCGCTAATAAGAGACGTAACATCAGACGAAGGGCTTTGGGATTTTCAATCACCACCGTTCCCAACCAACGATCACCAAGCCGCCTTGCGTATTTGTCCACCAACAGAAGGAGGCCTTCAACTGGAATGATCAAAAGGGTAAGATTCCTTAAAATTACAGTTTTGACAGAAGGAGGTTCCTTTATATTGTTTAAAGGACGAATGATGATCCCTGTCAGATATTTGCCCAAACTGCATCCGTTGAAGATATCTTTAACAATCAGCAAGAGCACAAGGGAACCATAAAAAATCAGCAAGCCTTCCCAGGATTCAGTAGTTCTTTCTAAATCCCAGTGTTCTTTTTTGGTGAGTTCTTTGAAAGAGTTCACACAAAGTAAGCAGAAAACAAAATCGAAAATTAAACCAAATAATCGTTTTCCCTTTGACGCGATTCTTAATCGTTGTGTTGGTTTCGATTTTTCCATACCGCTTCCTTCTCTGTGATTCCCAATCGTTTGAGGCCGATCTTGATATATTCCTCCTGAAATTCTATCCCGATACTTTTCCTGTTTAATTTTTTTGCCACAGCACAAGTCGAGAACGTACCAGCAAACGGATCCAGGATCAAATCCCCTTCATTAGAACTGGCTTTGATGATCCGTTGCATTAACTTTTCCGGCTTTTGAGAGGGATGAGGCTTATACTCTTGCATTCGATATCTGACTCTGGGGATCGTCCATACATTCCCGGGAACTTTTTGAGTATTATAAGGTTTAGGCTCGGAACCCCGATAGTCCATCAATTTCCTTTTTGCCCCCGTTTTGGCTTCGACCAGAATATCCTGTGCGTTAAACGTATAGTGTTTTACCTGTTTCACACCAAACAGGATGGGTTCCCAAAGCGAGCCGTAATAGTGTTTGGCTTGAACCCCCGAACTGTCATAGGACCAGACAATCCGTGATAAAATCGTTAACTTTTTCCGTATATAAAGATCCAAATAAGGCATCGCCTGAGTGCTGGTCATTAAGTACATGGAGCCCGAAGCCTTCAATTTGGAAACACACAAATCAATCCATTGATAGCACCATTGGGCATACGCCTCATCACTCGGCCAATGGTCATTAAAATTAGAAAAATTCTTTCCGAGATTATAAGGTGGGTCCGCAAAAATCAGATCAATAGACTCATCAGGGATGTGATGTTCCAACACGTCTAGTGCATTCCCGAAGTAAATGGTCTCATTTTCTGAAGCATATTTTTGCATTAAAAACTGCGGAAGCTATGGTAAATTACGAAGGGGGAGAGGTTATTTAAATTAAAAGTCAAAAGGTACTCATCCGTGATGAGTTTTCTGTTCTAAGGGTTCACGGAGGACACGGTTTTTATAGTATAAAATCTTCCGTGAACCCTTTTTTAACCAGTCACTGACGAGAAAGGTAAAAGGAATAATTATATTTATCCAGTCAATTCCTCCATTAAACACAGCATTTAGTCTCACAGCAAGACTCTTGATATTTTAGATTGATTTTTAAGAAGCACTCAGGTAGAAGTCAGCCCTTGGCTTTGCCGAAGTGGCGGAATTGGTAGACGCGCTAGATTCAGGTTCTAGTATTCGCAAGGATGTGGGTGTTCGAGTCACCTCTTCGGTATTCCTTTTAAATCAGGATAGTCGTCATCCCGATAAGTCTCTTCCCCATGTACCACTCTTGCTTTTTGCCACGAAGCCCGCAAAAACCACTACTGAATATAAAGTTGATTTCTTCGCCTGTTGATTGCATAGGAAACAATTTCTGTCTGTTTCAAAAAGTGTTAATGCGAAAAGTCTTCAATCACTTGACTCAATAAAGTATATGCTCCTGGAATTCGATCGCTAAAGGCATGATTTCTTGGGGTTATCATTTTGTCTTGTGCCAGCGAGAGATCTATCTCCACTATTTTAATTTCTTCATTTTTTGGGGAAGCTTGTGCGATAACCTCCCCTTTGGGATTCGCTATTGTGGACATTCCCGTAAACGATAAATTATCTTCGGTACCTATTCTGTTTGCGGTGATGATGAATAGGCGATTCGTAAGCGCATGGATAGGAATCGCACGTTGCGCAAATCCTGGTAAAACCAGATTTGAAGGGTGACAGATAAGGTCCACATTTTTAAGAGCCAAGATTCTCCACACTTCAGGAAAAAACCAATCAAAACAAATTAAAATACCTATTTTACACAGACCAACGTCAAAGACGGGGAGCCCCCAATTGCCAGGTTCAAAAAAATCTTTTTCATTCATAAAAAGATGTAATTTTCTGTACTTACCGATGAACCCCTCCCTGCCAACAAGGATCGCTGAGTTGTATAGTTTATCCCCCTCTCTTTCATTAAAGCCTGAGGCAATGAGAAAATGATGCTTTTGACACTTTTCCGTTAGAAACGTAATAAATTCACTGCGTTCTGTAGTTTCAGAAGAATGGAAAGCACTTTCTTTTGTTTTAAAATTATAGCCTGAGTTGCAAAGCTCTGGCAGCACTAACAAATCCGCTTCCGAGGCCTCTTCCAGCAAGGGGTCAAGTTTATTAAGCGTTCCCTGTAAATCATTTAATTCTGGAGCAAATTGAATATAACCAATTTTCATGTTTTCCTTTTCCAAATATAGGTTTTATGGACATTCTTTGATCCATTAAATAAATGGGTATGGTTCCAATTCAGCGGAACATCTTTCGCACCTCGTTTCCCCACAAAGGTCCGCATCTACGTTCGCAAAGTGGATCTTGATCACGAGAAGTACTGTGTAACATGAACTCTTGATTTTCTTTGGCAGGATAATCGGTATGAATGATCATCAAGCGATACCCTATTGCGTGGGCTTAGAGCAAGGCAAGATATCACATATTTGACTAGATTCTTAGCAATTTTTTCTGTAAGCGTTTTGAACATTAAAACTGTTCATTGATATGTAGGAGAAAAAATGGCTTATTCTAATACCCCGAAAGTTGGTCAGGCGGCTCTTGATTTTGTTTCAGTCATGTCGGATCGAAGTGAATTTCAACTCAAGCACGCCCTGGCCCAAGGCAATCATATTTTACTCGTCTTTTACCGAGGGCATTGGTGCCTTTTCTGTGTGAGTCAGTTGACGGAATTGAAAAACAATCATTCAATCATCGAACATTACAACACCCGTGTTTATGCGCTTTCGGTTGATTCTCCAGAGCAGTCCCAGGCAATGCGCGACAGTATGCAGTTGCCCTTTGATTTGTTATGTGATGAAGAAAAACAAGTGATTCAGCTTTATGATCTTTACAATCACCATGAGCAACAAGGGATTGCCTATCCTGCGGTGTTGATCATTGATGCTGAAGGGATTATCCGTTACCGGTCTCTGGAAAAAACCGTCAAACGTGTCAATTTTTCAGAAGTCTTAGACTTTCTTGAAACACTACAAAAGGATCCTAACGCCCAGCAAGAGGGCGAAAATTTGATTTCTGTAATCCCTTCTTATGATGAACTCTATCAGTTGGCACAAAATCTGCTGAAACAGGGTTCCAAGGCCAACTGGATCCACTACCTCACTTACCCTGCCGTGTTTGCGAAAATGAGCCATCGTCTTGTTTCCGGCACTTATCGTTTCAAACTTCGAGCAAGGATCCATGCTCCTGCTGAAAACATTTTTGATTATGTGACTGAACCGGAATTGATGAGTGAGTGGCTTGGCGTTAAACTCACTCGGATTGTTGACAGTCCCAAGGCAAATACCCATCCGAACGATGTCGGCTCAGTCCGTTTGGTGTCCGTTGGTCCTATAACCTTTGAGGAAACCGTTACGGTTTATGATCCGCCCTTACGGAGTGAGTACACAATCTCAAAAGGCTCACCTTTTCGCGATTATCAGGGAAAGGTTGAGATTACCCCAAAGGGGGCTCAATGTGAAGTCGTATGGACGGTGAGTTTTGATTCCAAAATCCCTTATAGCGCCGTGCTTTTAGGCAAGATTTTGAAAACAAGCTTTGAAATGGGCTTAAAAAAACTGACCAATTTCTTTTAAGGCATGAGATATCTGTTGATTTTTGACTCAGGGTACTATAAAGGGGGGATCTCCTTTGCCCGTAAGATATTGAGACGAAGGACGTCTTTCTTTAGATATCAAATCACACTTTTGCAATCGTGATGTGGTCTTCTTTGCCCCGAAGGCCTGTAATGTTTAAATACCAATCCTCTATCGCAAGAATAAGTATGCATATAGTCATCAAAAAAGGTTTGGATGTTCCCCTCACTGGAGAGCCTGATCAAACCATTCAGGACGGTCCGCCTGTAAAACGGGTTGCTGTTATTGGTGCCGACTATGTCGGATTAAAGCCAACGATGGTAGTGAACGTAGGAGACCCCGTTAAATTGGGACAGTTGTTGTTTACGGATAAAAAAAATCCCGGTGTCAAGTATACAGCACCGGGAGCAGGAAAAATTATTGAGATTAACCGGGGAGAAAAGCGCGTTTTGCTTTCGGTTGTGATTGAGTTGGAAGGGACGGCTGAGGAAACTTTTGCGTCTTACCCTGAAAAGGATTTAAAATCGGTAACCGCTGAACAAGTCAAAACCAACCTGATTGATTCCGGGTTATGGTCTGCGTTGAGAACCCGGCCTTTCAGTAAAGTCCCTGCCATTGACTCAACCCCTCATTCCCTTTTTGTCACCGCTATGGACACCAACCCCCTCTGTGTGAATGCGGCGATGGTGATCAAGGCCAGTGCCAGTGATTTCAATAACGGGCTTTTGATGCTCTCAAAATTGACAGAGGGCAAATTATACGTTTGCCAGGCACCTCATGAGTTCCTTCCCAGTGAAAAATTGGATTATGTCACCCCTGTGGTATTTCAAGGGCCTCATCCCGCAGGACTTGCCGGAACTCATATCCATTTTCTGGATCCCGTCTCTCATGGAAAAACGGTATGGTCTGTGGACTATCAGGATGTAATCGCGATTGGACGACTTTTTGTCTCTGGGAAATTAAATACGGAACGGATTATTTCTGTCGCGGGACCCGTCGTTCGTTTACCGAAGGTCGTGCGAACTCGACTGGGCGCATCTACCGATGCGTTGACTGAAGGCAATTTGGAAGACGGCGAAAACCGTATCATTTCCGGTTCTGTTCTTTCTGGAAGAACGGCCTCGACAACCTTAGCGTACTTGGGGCGTTATCATTCACAGGTCTCTGTCTTGCGTGAAGGACGAGAGCGTTATTTCCTGGCTTGGCTGGGATTGGGCTTTGAGCGATTTTCCATTAAAAACATTTATTTTTCAGCACTCAATCGCTCTAAAAAGTATGCCCTCAACACCAATGTGATGGGAAGTCCCCGTGCCATTGTTCCGTTTGGCTGCTATGAGCAAGTGATGCCTCTGGATATCCTCCCCACCCACCTGGTCAAAGCCCTGGTTATGGAGGATACTGATTTGGCGCAGGATCTGGGGTGTTTGGAATTGGATGAAGAAGATTTATCCCTGTGTACCTTTGTTTGCCCGGGTAAAATAGAGTATGGGCCCATTTTAAGAAGAAATCTTACAAAAATTGAGAAGGAGGGTTAATTAATGAAATTTATCAGAGCTGCTTTTGATCGAGCCCACCCGTCTTTTGCAAAAGGTGGAAAGTATGAAAAGTATTTTGCTCTCTATGAGATGGCGGATACTTTTCTTTTTACCCCCAGTGATGTGACTCGTTCCGGATCCCATGTGCGTGATGCCGCGGATTTTAAACGTATGATGATTATGGTCGCTATTGCGTTGACACCCATTATGCTCATCGCGATGCTTAACACAGGCTATCAGGCGAATCTCGCTATGAAGCAGATGGGGTTGGAAACCACTGCGGGATGGCGGGGGTTCCTGATGGATATGCTGGGCTATGATCCCCAGAGTTTCCTGTCCATATTGGTTCACGGAGCTCTATATTTCTTGCCGGTTTTTCTTGTTTGTAATCTTGTCGGCGCCTTTTGGGAAGCGCTTTTTGCCATGGTTCGTGGACATGAAGTGAATGAAGGCTTCCTGGTAACAGGCATGTTGTTTCCTCTGATTTTACCCCCAACCATTCCTTTGTGGCAGGTTGCGCTCGGAATTTCGTTTGGTGTGGTGATTGGAAAAGAAGTTTTTGGCGGAACAGGGAAGAATTTCTTAAACCCCGCCTTAGTGGCACGAGCGTTTTTGTTTTTTGCGTATCCTGCGCAAATCTCGGGAAATCAAGTCTGGGTCGCCGTTGACGGTTATAGTGGCGCTACGGCTTTGGGCCTTGCCGCAGAGGGTGGGGTTGCCGCGATTACTCAGGCAGGGATCACCTGGAATCAACTGTTCCTGGGAATAACCCCCGGATCCATGGGTGAAACGTCCACACTTTTCTGTATTCTGGGGGCGGTGTTGCTGATTGTGACAGGGGTTGGTTCCTGGAGAGTTATGGCTGGGGTGTTGGCAGGAGCGTTAGTCACCTCAACCTTGCTGTTCATGATCGGTAGTGAGACCAATCCGATGTTTGGTGTCAATCCACTTTGGCATTTGGTCATGGGAGGTTTTGCGTTTGGACTCGTGTTTATGGCAACCGATCCGGTTTCAGCGGCCAGTACGAACAAGGGAAGATGGATGTATGGCGGTTTAATTGGATTTATGGTGATTCTCATACGAACAATCAATCCCGCTTTCCCGGAAGGCATGATGTTAGCCATCCTGTTTGGAAACGTCTTTGCGCCCACCTTTGATTATCTCATCGTGCGAGCCAACATTAAGAGGAGGAAGTTACGTCATGTCTGATACAGGTAAAACATTTTTAGTGGCCTTCTTGCTGTGTTTGGTTTGCTCCATCCTGGTCTCTACGGCCACTATTGGATTAAAACCCATACAGGAAAGAAATAAAGCCCTTGACAAGAAGAAGAATATTTTAATGGCAGCAGGGTTGTACCATGAGGGAGTCGATATTGACGCCGCCTTCACAAATATCCACGCCAAAGTCGTGGATCTCTCTTCAGGTGAATATAACGCATCCCTTAATCCAGCGACCTATGATCAAAAAAAAGCAGCCAAAGATACGGCTCAAAATTGGATCATTCCGCCTGAAGAGGACTTTGGAGATATCAAGCAGCGAGCAAAGTCTGTTCCGGTCTATCTTGTTGAAGAACAAGGCAGCGTACAGCAAATCATTCTCCCTGTTTATGGGAAGGGTCTTTGGGGAACCATGTATGGTTTTGTGGCCTTGGCCAAAGACACGAACACCATCAAGGGCATGGTTTACTATGAACATGCCGAGACCCCTGGTCTTGGCGGTGAAGTTGATAATCCCCGCTGGCGAGCCCTTTGGCCTGGCAAAAAAGCCTATGACTCTTCGGGAGAAGTCGCGGTTACCTTGATCAAAGGCAGAGTGGATCCCCAGAGTGAAAAGGCGATTCATCAGGTTGATGGTCTTTCTGGCGCAACGCTCACTTCAAGAGGCGTCAGCAAGATGATGAAGTTTTGGCTCGGGAAAAAAGGTTTTGGGCCTTACTTGGAAAGAATGAAGCAGGAAGGAGGTCACAATGGCTAGTACTCAGGAAACCTTGTTGGATCCGGTTTTCGAAAACAACCCTATTGCCTTACAGGTTTTGGGCGTTTGCTCCGCGCTGGCTGTAACCAGTAAGTTGGAAACCGCTTTTATCATGGGGTTGGCGGTTACGTTGGTTACCGCGTTTTCCAATGCTGGAGTGAGTTTGATACGTCAACACATTCCCAGTAATATTCGAATCATTGTCCAGATGACCATTATTGCCTCGCTGGTGATTGTTGTCGATCAGATTTTAAAGGCCTATGCCTTCCAGGTCAGTAAGCAGTTGTCTGTGTTTGTGGGCTTAATCATTACCAACTGTATCGTGATGGGACGTGCTGAAGCGTATGCCATGAAAAATGGCGTGTGGATGAGTTTTCTCGATGGGCTCGGAAACGGGATTGGCTATAGCGCGATTCTGATAGTTGTGGGTGTGGTTCGGGAACTTTTGGGTGCAGGAAAGCTGTTTGGCTTTGAAATTTTGAAGCTGAATACGGATGGCGGATGGTATGTCCCCAATGGGTTGCTGAATTTACCTCCAAGTGCTTTTTTTCTCATTGGACTCTTGATCTGGGCCTTGAGGACTTGGAAAACCGATCAAGTAGAAAAGGATGGATGATATGTTGGAACATTACTTAAGCTTATTTATCAAATCCGTTTTTATGGAAAATATGGCACTCGCCTTTTTCTTGGGGATGTGTACCTTCCTTGCGGTTTCCAAAAAAATAGAAACCGCCTTAGGCCTTGGAATTGCGGTCACTGTTGTGCAGGCAATCACCGTTCCTGCGAATAACTTGATTTATCAATTTGTTTTGCAGGAAGGCGCTCTTGCCTGGGCGGGCTTGCCTGACGTTGATTTAGGGTTTCTGGGATATATCACCTACATCGGGGTAATTGCCGCAATGGTACAAATTTTGGAGATGATTCTTGATCGTCATTTTCCTCCTCTCTACAACGCCTTAGGCATCTTTTTACCATTGATCACGGTAAACTGTGCCATCCTGGGAGGGTCCTTGTTTATGGTAGAGCGGAGTTATAACTTTGCCGAAAGTATCGTTTATGGGATCGGTTCTGGTTTTGGTTGGGGTTTTGCGATTGTGGTTCTTGCGGGAATCCGTGAAAAATTGAAATATAGCGATGTTCCTGATGGGCTCAAAGGCTTGGGCATTACGTTCATTACCGCAGGGTTGATGGCACTCGCGTTTATGTCTTTTTCGGGAATTCAGTTATAGCCAAACTGAGGTGAAACAACTCAAATCTTAATAAACGATAGAGGTTTTTATGGAAATTGTTTTGGGTGTTACGATGTTTACAGCCATCGTCCTGTTATTGGTGGTGGTTATCCTTTTTGCTCAGTCCCACTTGATTCCCACCGGGGACATTCAGATTATGATCAATAATGATCCGGAAAAGTCTTTGACCGTTTCGCCTGGCGGC
This sequence comes from Deltaproteobacteria bacterium TL4, assembly GCA_051382335.1. Taxonomy (GTDB): domain Bacteria; phylum SAR324; class SAR324; order SAR324; family NAC60-12; genus JBBCAX01. The sequence goes on along the minus strand of JBBCAX010000129.1, from coordinate 7,679 downwards.
AAGTTATTGAATGTGCTGGCGGACCATCAGGTTTTTCTTTCCTCCGCGTGTGGAGGCGGAGGAACTTGTGGACAATGTACCTGTCATGTGATGTCAGGTGGTGGTGATATTCTGCCTACGGAACTCACGAAAATCAGCAAGAAAGACGCTAAAACAGGCTTACGACTCGCCTGTCAGGTTGGAGTCAAGCAGGATATGTGCATTGAGGTGGAACCTGAGTTTTTCGGAGTGAAGAAGTGGGAGTGTACAGTTCGTTCAAATCATAATGTAGCTACTTTTATTAAGGAGCTGGTGCTTGAGCTTCCCGCAGGAGAAAAGGTTGATTTTCGTGCGGGGGGATATATTCAAATTGAGTGTCCTCCTTATGATCTCTCTTATAAGGATTTCGATATTGAGAAGAAGTACCATGAAGATTGGGATAAATTCAATATTTGGCAATTCCGCTCTCTTAACAAAGCGCCTGTCACTCGAGCTTACTCCATGGCTAATTATCCTGAGGAAGAAGGCCTCATCATGCTCAATGTGCGGATTGCTTCACCACCGCCACGAATGCCAGAGGTGCCTCCCGGGATTATGTCGAGTTATATCTTTAGCTTAAAACCCGGAGATAAAGTCACCATTTCAGGACCTTATGGAGAGTTCTTTGCCAAAGAGACGGACGCGGAAATGGTTTTTATCGGGGGGGGGGCGGGTATGGCGCCGATGCGTTCTCATATTTTTGATCAATTGAAACGTCTTAAAACCAAACGGAAAATGACCTACTGGTATGGTGCGCGAAGTTTGAGAGAAATGTTTTATGTTGAGGACTTTAACCAGCTCCAGACCGATAATGAAAACTTCAGATGGCATGTTGGTTTGTCAGAGCCTTTACCTGAAGATAAGTGGACAGGATATACGGGGTTTATTCATAATATTTTATATGAGAACTATTTAAAGAATCATTCAGCTCCTGAAGATTGTGAGTATTACATGTGTGGACCGCCCATGATGAACTCTGCTGTTTTGAAGTTATTGGCCGATCTCGGCGTTGAGGAAGAAAATATTTTCTTGGACGATTTTGGAGGATGATATAATGCTTCGAAGACTTCTACAAATAAACTCCTTTTTCTTGCTTGTGTTTTTGCTTTACGGAACGAATGGATGCGATCGTGTCAAGGAAAAGGAGTGGCTCTTTTCTAGCCCTTCGCTGGGCACTCGCTATACCATCAAAGTTTTTCCGGCCTCGGCTAAAATTACTAAAGCTTCACTTCAAACAGGGATTGATCGGGTACTGGAAACGGTGACCCATCAAATGTCGACATACGATGCTGAATCTGAATTATCCCGATTCAATCAACACCAATCAACCGCTTGGTTTGAAGTTTCCGCAGACACCATGCTGGTCATTAAAGACGCACTAATGGTCAGTCAACTGAGTCAAGGAGCCTTTGACGTGACGGTAGGAGCCTTGGTCAACCTGTGGGGGTTTGGCCCTGGACAGGAGCATGAACAAATTCCTTCGGATGAGCGTATCCGCAGTTTATTAGAGGTGATTGGCTATCAAAATCTGGAAGTACAAAACCTCTCCATTCGCAAAAAAAAGCCGTCGCTTTATGTGGACTTGTCCGCGATTGCAAAAGGCTTTGCCGTCGATAAGGTTTCAGCGTATATTGAATCTCAAGGCATCGATTCCTATATGGTGGAGATTGGTGGTGAGATACGTACCAAAGGCAAAAAAATCGATGGGCAGTTTTGGCGTATTGCTATTGAAAGTCCTGTGGCGGAACAGCGCAAAATTCAAAAAGTCATTAGTCTTGAAAATCTGTCTGTAGCAACTTCGGGCGATTATCGTAATTACTTTGAAAAAGAAGGACGGCGTTATTCACATACCATTGATCCCACAACAGGAAAGCCGATCACTCATAGTTTGGCGAGTGTTTCAGTGATAGATGTTCAGTGTATGCATGCGGATGCGTTGGCGACGGCATTCATGGTTTTGGGCCAAGAAAAGGCTTATGAGTTAGCCGTTCGAGAAAACATCGCCCTTTTTATGATTATCAGAGACGGAGATCAGTTTGTTGAAAAATCAACACCTGCGTTTGAGAAGCTGAACCCGCCAAGCCTCTAATTTTAGAACGGTTCGGTCTCTGTTTTTAAGCGTGAACACCCGATTTAAAAACTGTTTCAAAAAATCCGCGTCTATCTGAGAAAATCTGCGGCTAACAGGCAGGATTTCCTTAAAAAATCCGCAACTGAAGGGTTTTACTTGAAATAAAAGCCGGAACCATTATAAAGAGAATAGCTATGCAAGTATTTATCGCAACGTTCATCATTTTTGGACTATGTATTACCGCGATGTCGATTGGTGTGATTATGGGGAAGGGTTGTATTGAGGGGTCTTGCGGAGGAATGAAACGGTTGAAAAAATTTTTCAGAGGAGGCTCTCCTTGTGAAAGCTGTGCCCACAACGAACACAAGAATTAAACAGTTTAGAAACCATGGACTTTAATCACTACGATCTCAACACAGGCGGGATCCTTCTTGAAGAGAGGTAAAAATGGCCTTAGTTAAGTCAATTATGAAGAAAAATCTGGTGATTTCTGAACCTGACTCCACAGTGATGGAGGCGATTCAGAAAATGGGTGAGCAAAAAATTGGAACGGTTCTGATCGTGGAAGATGGAAAACTTTTAGGTATTTTTTCTGAAAGAGACTTATTAATGCGTGTCATGGTGCAGCATAAAAATCCAGAGACGACTTTGCTTAAGGAAGTTTACACTTCTAATCCCATTACCGTCAGTGAAAATACCCCGGTTAAAGAATGCGTTCAACTTTTAAGAAAACATGGATTCCGACACCTTCCTGTCACCAATCATAAGGGCAAGGTTATTGGAATTATTTCATCTCGTGATTTTTTTCAATACATCCTGATCGAAGTAGAACGTTTAATGGCCAAAGAGGAATTGCTGCTAAAATGTGTAGAGGGTGATGACTTGTATGACTATATTGGTGAAGATTATGATGATCCTTACATGGATGATCTGCATATGAAGTAAAGCTTGAGTGCGCTTCAACTCAACAAGCGCACTATCTCCAATTTCTCTCCGGATCCTCACAAATTTCCAAATAAATCTCTCTTGTCCGCTCATACCACGGGATCGGTATGTGGTCGGATGCTGCCACTGTATGAGAGGCCCTTGTCTCTAACATGTTAGAAATCTGTGATATTTTTTTTCAGAGTGCACCGTTAACCACAATTTTGGACAAGAAATTGTATTCCCTTTGCTCGTACTTAAAAATGAGCATCGCGATTTGGTGCATTTGCTCCGAAAATGGGCTTAAGGGAGAGGTAATCCAAAAGTTAGGGTAGACTATGAAAGATACGATTGTTTTTCAGATTCTTATTTTAATCGGAGTGAGCGCACTCTTGCTGTTTGCCTGCAGCACTCTCGATATTGAAGCAAAAGCAGATTTAAGCGTTTCGCCGTCGGCAACCATAAATGCCGGAGAGTCCATCATTTTGGACGCAAGCGATTCAACCTATGATGATATCAAGTGGTTCATCAATGGGGCCCGCTTGACCGAATGCGATGACACCTATATTTGCCGTCTTTTGATGCCAACGGCAGGGAGTTATGAATTTAGAATCGACGTTAAGGTTGAACCTCAAGGGTATGGAGGCAAACGCAGTACCGATAGTACCCCCCTGACGGTAACGGTTCTTTAATACAGAGCAGGGAAAAATGGGTTTTGTATAAATCCTGCATTCGTCTGTTTAGAACTCCTTGGGCATGAGAGAATTTGGAAAAGTTATGTTTTTTGTTCCTTGGGATAAACCTTAAATCCATAAAAAGGAGAGGCTATGGCTGAGACTCGGGCATTGGGACGTGCCGCAATGTTAGGCGGAGATTCGATTTCTAAATTATTAGATGATGACGAGGTTTATCATACCATTAAATTTTTAGAAGATGTTCCCATGATCATGAACGTGGAGATTGGCCGAACGGATATGCGCATTCGCGATGTGCTTAATCTCAAGAAAGGTTCCGTTGTGGAATTTAATAAAATTGTAGGTGAACCGGTGGACGTTCTAGTGGCGGAACGTCTCATGGCCCGAGGAGAAGTTGTGGTGGTAAATGAACGTTATGGTGTGCGTATTAGCGAAGTGACTCGTCCTGACGAAAAAATTGGAGATCGTAGAGAATAATGGTCCTTGTCTCGACGATCGTGCGTGACCGGATTTTCGAATCCGAATCGGATATTGATAAATTTGTAACATATCAAAGAAGAAACATCCCACGCTATCAAAATAAATCACTGTCTCAATTGGTTGCGGAACGTAAATTTCCTGAAGCGCATGAGGTGGAAGAACAGTTCAGTGCCTTTGAAAAACAGAATAATGTCAGTGTCGTTACTCTGGAACATGTGCGTGGTATTTGCTCTAGAGGTGCGGCCACCATTCAGGCGCTGCCTCCTGAAACACGATTTTGGATGCAAATCACCGTAGCAAGCCGCAACTCTCTTTATGAATGTGCGCAGAAAATCATCCAAACCTCGCCCTTTGGCCGCAAACAGATCGCCTATCAAAGTTTCTTTTTCAAATTCAAAGCTACGTATGAAGTCGTTAAAAGTTTAAAAGCAGATGAACGGATATTTACAGAGAACGCTTCTTTCTCCTTGGACCGAACGGAACAACTACTCGCTCGACTTGCCGCAAAAATTCTGAACTACCGTATCATTGAACTGGAACTGGATGAAGATTCAGAGACTCAAAAAACAGATCCATCGCTCATTATCTACAATTATGTCCAGCGCCATAAAGAGTACGAAATCCTTGAGGCCCTTACTGAAGATTCGGTCATGATTGATGCTTTGGTCGATTTCATGACACTCCTGAATACTCATGAAGCGGTTGCTGATTTTGCTCAGGCGCGGAATTTAAAATTGAAACTGTTTATCCTGGATGTCGTGACGCAAAAAATGTTTGAAGGGATTGATCCTTTTGATCTTGCCCGAATTGTCGCAGGGTTGATTATGGTGATTGAGCAAATGGATCCTGACCTTGTCGACTATTCTTTAGGCATGACAGGTGAACTGACTAAGGTACTTACCGATTACGATTTATATTCATCAGGAAATGTCAGCACACACTTACAATCGTATTTAAACCAGCTCAATCCCGCACAAATTGATGATTTAGCTAAAACCCTGCTGTTTGTGCTTACTAAAATCACAGCTTCCTATCCTCGGTCCTACGACGTTTTAGAGGAAGTCAGGGTGTTATCAAAGTTTGAAAAACTGGGAGTGACCATAGATGAGATCAGTAATCAGTTTTCAGAAGGTGTTCAGCGACTTAAAGTTCGGGGAATTCAATTGCTGAATACTTTTGTAGAGATGCTGGAAAACTTGGAGGAAAAGTTTCGAAATTATCATGAAGAGAAAAAACGAGCGGAAGAATCCGAGGTATTTGAGGAAATTGAAGAGGCCTCACTGACGGTTAATAAAGAACCGGAATTCGAAAATATGGCAAACCAGATCCGTTTTATTGAAACAGATCAAGTCGATTACAAAGGAGAGCGCGATACCCCTATCCGACTTTACCGTGAAATCCATTTAGCGCTGGGCGGAGACGAAAATGAAAGCTTTATCAGAAGTCTCAAACACTGTTTCCGATTTTTATTTGATGAAAAACTGCTCTCTTATAGCTTACTCCTTGATGAAAAGCCCTACCACTCCACTTTCCATTTTCCTGAGTTTCAGGCAAAAATTGGAAGTGGCAAAGAAACCTTTTACACCATAGGCTTAACCAAAGTCACAGGTCGCGAAAATTTCCACAAACTGTATGACATCAGTGGGAATGACCTCTACCTTGATCCCTACATCCTGAAGCTTAAGGGCTATGAGGATCTCTCGCAAGTTAACGAAATTAAAAATCGCAAGGTAACGGTTGAAGATAAAACCTTTGAGATCCACGCGGTGCCCATTAGCAAGGCTCACCACTATGAAATCTTCAAAGTGATGCTGGCGTTACTCCATTTGCTGCCAAGTAATGAAGAGGGCTTCTACGCTTCTGATGCGCAAACGTGTCTTCAATACCTTAAAAATCGTTTAGAAGACCTTGAACCCGCTTAATGAGGTAAATGGACAGCGTCCAAAAACCAACTGTTCCGAAAAATTAAAATTTGAAGAAGGCCGTTATCGTTTGGCATAGCGTTTTTGTAATGCTATTGAAAAATTTAACAGGGGGCGAGTCCAACCGATGGGGGAGTGTCTTGAGATACCTAAGGGGGTTTCCTAATTTAGCCTCTAGAGTTTGGGAAATTTAACGAAATAGTAGAAAAGGCGTCCCGCCTTTTTTAAGGAGTGGGACACTCCTTCTACCGCGAATTGGTTTGAATCTCGGTAGAAAAGGCGTCTCGCCTTTTTTAAGGAGCGGGACGCTCCTTCTACCGCGAATTCGTTTGAATCTCAATCTTGTCCGACTCTCCCAATTGGCAACTACACCCGTTCAATACCGTCTTTTTTGACTTTTCAGCCTGTTGGAAAATTGATTGCTGGAATCCTTACACTTTTTACAAAGGAGCTTTAAAATGTTTGATTTTCTTTTGGGCGGCTGGCACATTTTCCGCACCGCACCGCACCGCACCGCACCGCACCGCACCGCACCGCACCGCACCGCACCGCACCGCACCGCACCGCACCGCACCGCACCGCACCGCACCGCACCGCACCGCACCGCACCGCACCCGCTATTCTATCATTCTGACCAATCATTTCGCGCCTTTGCTTCAAGCCTCTCTTTTAATTTAAGAAAAATTTCCGTTCCGCTCTATTTCGTCGGTTTTCTGCTGATGTTCGCGTCTCCTGCCAGAGCTGGTCCGCGGAGTTGGTCATATTTTCGGCTACAAATTGTAGGGGCGAACCTGTGTGTTCGCCCTGATCCCGGGCAGACATGCTTTCATAAAAATTCACTATTAACTAGTGGTGCTAGTTTGGTATTTTGTCACAATATTGCAAACAGTTGAAATTAAAGGATAAAAAATGGTAGGGCGGGACTACGTGCCCGCCAAAAACGCGCAAAATAAGGGTATTTCATATCCTCTCTATATTTCCTGGTAGCAAGGGCGTCTCGCCCTTGTTGGAGAGCGGAACGTTCTCCCTACCATTTGGGTAGTAGCAAGGGCGTCTCGCCCTTGTTGGAGAGCGGGACGCTCTCCCTACCATTTGGGTAGTAGCAAGGGCGTCTCGCCCTTGTTGGAGAGCGGAACGTTCTCCCTACCATTTGGGACAAAAATTTTTTGAAATTTACCAGTATAGTGTTCAAAATAAGTTTTGTCCTGGGAGTGCGGACGTCCCGCCCGCTTTTGCGGGCAAGATGCCCGCACTCCCAGGGAAAAAACTTTCCTGGACAGCTATAAATTTGAAGAGGATATGGTATTGATGGAGTAAAACGGGAACAACTTAGGAATGCTAGTTGACATTTCTTTTCATCACCCCAGGGATACTGCGCACATTGTTCCTCGGGGCGAAACCCGAGGCTACCCCTGGCCGAAGTTAGACCCAACCCCGTTTTTTCCGAGACACGTAGTCCCTGGCTACCATTTTCCTGTTTTTTCCGGGGCACGTAGTCCCCGGCTACCATTTTACTATTTAATTTCAATAGGTTTACATTTAAACCAACCTAGCGCCATGGGTTATTAT
>JBBCAX010000128.1:0-6811 GCA_051382335.1 Deltaproteobacteria bacterium TL4 | reverse complement strand
TCAAAATAATGGAGCTTTGATAAACTGTCAATCTTTTTTCGTAGACAAAACTTATTTCTGTTTGTTATGGATGACTTAGTAAGGATAAATATTGTTGCGAATGTTTGGATTCAATGAGAGGAAAACCCTTTGAGGAGTTTGTTGAAAGGGAGAGCACGACGCTGGCAGCGTCGGGGTCGAGGGGTTCGAGCCCCCTCGTCTCCACCAACACCTCCTTACAGTTGATACGAGTAGAAGCTGGACATTTTGAGCAAACACCCCGATATTCACATTTATTGTAGGCCTGAGCGTTTGTGTTTGCGGTCCTCTACATCAATCACCAACACTGAATAACTCTCAGATAAATGCCTAAGTCAGCCTTTTCTTCCCAGAACCTTGCAGCTCGTGTTGGATTAGTTATTTTATCCGATATACTTATTGTAGTCTGTGCTCCAGGAGCCCCTTTACCCTTTTTGAGTTTCATCTTTATCGCTTTATGGGGTGCCGCTTCTGTGGGAACAACCCCTTTAACTTCGACAATACTGTCAGGATTGTGGGCTTTTATAGGTTGGTTGGTTAGTATATGGTGGGTCGCTCCAACATTGGTCAAGTTTTTTCAATTTTCAACACTTTCAGCTTGGGGACTCCTCTCTATCCTTTGCGTTTTCTCTTCTATACCATACTTGATCATTGGTTATTTGCTCGGTAAATTTCAGTGGGTAGATTATAAATGGGGCTCCGTTGGAGCCGCGGTAATTTTTACTGTGGTTATCTCTTGGTTCCCTTTAATACTTCCTGGCACCCCCGCACACTTCCTTTACAAATATCCTTTGTTCATTCAGGTCTTGGATTTAGGAGGAATCCCGTTACTTTTATTTTGCCTTGCCTGGTTTAATTTTAAGATGGTTCAATTAATCAGAAATTATTATTTTTTAAGAAAAATGCCCTACAAAGAGGTTGTATTGCTGCTGGTTTTTGTTGGACTGATAACCGGATATGGAAAGTATCGAATCGAGTCTGTGAATGAAGAATTAAAGAAAACTGAAAATATATCAAAAATCCGAATTGCGGCAATACAACCCAATCTGGACCGCAAAGATCCATTAACTCCACTTTTTTCATTATCAAAACAGGTTGTTCAAGATTTCGCCGATATAAACCTGATTGTGTGGCCAGAAACTCCCATCTCTTTTTCCTTTGTAGAAGATGAAAAAGATCGTAAAAAAATAGAAGTTCTCATTAGCCAGATTAAAAAACCATTAGTAATGGTTTCAAGTTATGTGAACGCAAAGGATAAATTAATCAATGGTGAAGTTCCCTATTACAACACCGCGCATTATATTGATAAACAGGGTAATCTACAAAATTCTCATTACAAACAAATTCTTGTTCCATTTGTTGAATACCTACCCTATGAAAAAAACTTTCCCAGTCTAAGAAAAGTGTTCAAGAATACTTATCGTTATACTCACGGAACAGAAATCTCCATTTTTTCTTTGACTGAAAGTATTAGAGCCATTCCGTTGATTTGCTATGAAGTGATTTTTTCAAAATTAACACGAGATTATGTGAATCAAGGAGGAAATATAATTCTCAACTTGACCAATGATAAATGGTTTGGAAATACGAATGCTTCCGCATTTCATTTTTCCTTAGCTCTCTATCGCACTATTGAATATAGGATCCCTTTAGTCCGTGTGACTAATTCAGGAATTAGCGCGTTCGTTAGCGCTACAGGTGAATCAAGTCCCATAAATGAAACACCAATTTTTCAGAAAGCAACAAAAGTTTTTGACATAGCTCTTGCGAAACATCCTACGTTATATCTGGAATGGGGTGATTGGTTTCTATATGTAATTACGGTGTTTTTCATAGCGGGATATATTCTTAAATTAAGACTATACATTGTGAAAAATGTTTGTTAGAGAGTGAAAGGAAGGGGTATTATTTACGCTTTATTTTGACAAACATAAGGGGAAACTATGAAACACAGGTTTATACTTCTGATATTAGTCTGTTTGATCGTAACATTCTTGTATGGATTTGGTGGAGGCAAGGATGAGCCGCCCAAACAGGGAGTGCAGGGACTTAGCTTTACAGATACCAGTTTAGCTCAAGGGAAATTGTCTGGCTCACTTATCATTCGAAGGGCTACTGATGAAAGCGATATTGACGATTATATCATTGAGTTAGGAATCAACCGTGGTGGTTCCAGCGAGTATCTTGACATTGATTCATTACAGAAGACTGGTCGGGATTTAAATTATGAGTTTTCAGATTATGTCCTCCCTGATTATTATCGTGTCGATCAGAAAACACTACAGTATCTTGATGGATATACAATCCAAGATCATGGTTATGAGACTGGCTTAAGTGAAAAGTTAGTTTTTGTATTTTCCTATGCGCAATACTCCACTTACAAAGCTGAAGTAATATACAATCGAGAAGATTTTCTGGAGGGTTTAAAATTAGCGCTAGGCGAACATTTTGATGAGTATCAAGAATTAGTTTTAAGTGCTTGCATACTTACAACAACGGAAATGGAATATCAGTTTATCGTTAAGACCGCCAATGACCATGGAACAAATAATAAAAATGCTGAAGGATTCTTAATCATTGAAGATCGCTTTTTACCTCGTGATTCAGCTAAAAGTGTCCAATTCTCTAATACAGATACCGATGAAGGTGAAATATCGGGTCTAGTAGAAATTCAAAAAGCCAATATTGAAGATGATTCATTAACTCACTATGTTCTTTATTGGGGAGAAACCTCTGTTAAAAAACTAAATGGATATGATTCTATTGTCACATTAAGCAAAACAGGCGAGGATCTATCTTATGAAATTCTCCCTAATACTGTTGTTCCTTCAAACGCGATGTATCTCCTTGTTTTTACACGAAATGATTATGGAGAAATGGATCATGGTATTTATTTCAACCTGTTAGACAATCAACTAATAAAAATAACAACACCACTTCGTGCGTCTTCTGACAAAATTGTTTTTACTCAAGGTATGGACGAAGTAGAAGTTGAGTTCAGCGTCAATGTTAAAGGTAAAGTTTCTCATGTGATTGTACAAGAATCTGCAATGGGAAACTCTAACTGGTCTTCCATTGCAGGCTTAGAGGAACAATATAGTAATTTAATGATAGGGAGGCATTTTACTGGAACTGCTATTTATAGAGATGTTAACAGAAGTTATATGTCCTCTCTAAGAATCCTGGTTTTGGATTCAAACAATGAAGTCGTCTTTACAGACACACCTTCTTTGATGTTGCCCGTTGTAGTAGGAGAGTTAGAAACAGCTGGAGAAACAATCAATACATCAACGGGGGGTGAACTCCATTTTGCTGATGGTATTAAATTGGAGATACCTCCCAATAGCTTAACAAGTAACACCGAAATTAGGATACAAAAAGACTCACAGAATTTATTATTCTTTTTCGAACCTGATGGATTGGAATCATCGAAACCCATGACATTAACGATTCCAGTGACAGAGCAGTTTAAACAACTCATTGGGGACAAAATTTTAACCTATCGGCACTATAGCAACCAATATTCTATCGAGGAGGATGATTTAGAACCTGAAGTTTTGATGCGTTTACTCCCTGAAAATTTGAAGGTGGGAAAAGACATCAAGTTACAATTGCACCATTTTTCCTCTGCTGCCGCAAATACCAAAAGTCTGGTAATAAGGAATATGCAAGGTAATGTTGTTTTTGTTAAAGAAGTTGGGATGCCTGTAGACGCAAACAACGCTCCATTAACCACAATGAAGCCTCCTAATGGTTCTAACGGAATGCTTGTCCTCAGTTCGATAGATGTTAATCCTTTTATTACACCAAAAAATTGCGCTTATATTACTGATCCAGACATAACAAATATTGCTGGAAGGACTTTAAGTGGCTATTATAAGGGGATTAGTTTGGAACCTGGTTTAACTATTCATCCTGAATTTTTATACTATCATGATTATTCTATCTCTGATCTTAATGGTAGAGTCTATGATGTGTATATACCGTTACATCCCTCTGCTGATGTTACGGTAAGTTCTGTTCCTGCTTTTACCATTCAGGAGAATAGCACACCTGTTTCTTTTTACGCTTCGGATTGGATTCCTTTTTCAATAGAGATACCAGGATTTCTCGCACATCAACCTCCTCTATATTTTTGCCCTCCTGTTGGTGCTTGGGGCGTTGCGTTAAGTGACTTAAAAATAGGTTCAGAACCCCTTATACGATTTGAAAAGGTTTATCCGATTGAAATCACCTCTTTTAAGGTGTTTCGTAATTATCTGGAAAAGAATTCATTGATCTTACAAGCAAGAGCCTTATTAAATGGTTGTATTGGTCCCCAAAATGATATTTGTGACGTAACCTGGAGTATCGATTTCCCCGATCTGCAGAATACATCATGGGGTGGACCGAAAAAGTTCGATACTCTCACCGAGTGGGGAAAATCTGATTTTTTAATGTCCATTCCTATACCAGAAGGTACTTACCCATCAACTGTTATGATTACAGCAACCAAAAATAATTCGGGTGATTCCTTCTCAATCGTTAGGTTAATTCCTACCCCTAAGGTCGAGATTACTAAACTTGAGTTAGGTGAAGCCTTATTTTGGGGAACACCAATTGTAGAGAGCTTTATTTCTGGTCAAACTCTTCAACATAGATTGCATGTCGTAGCAAATGGTATGTTTTCATCATGCATGGGAAGTTGCAATTTTTCGTGGAAGATCGAAGTTTACGATAATAAAAGTGTCTGGAAGCATGTTCAGAACTTTAATCAACCCACAGTTACTACTGCTTTGGATGAATATATGGAGATTTGGCCAGCTCCAGAGATTACAAAGAGTGATTTAGTTACTGGATCTGAGGGAAGACCAGGTAAACTGGAAACAAAAATCACATTCACTGAAAATAGTTCTGGTAAAGTTTCGAGTTTGACTGTTACACAAGATTCTCTTGATGCACTGAGACAAGAATATGTTGATTACTCTGCTGGTGTTCATCCGTTTCGTTCTGAATTTGTGAACACTCATCCTCACTTGAGTTCTGTTAACGATGAACATCGAGTAGCAGGTGTAAAATTAAGGTTTGAGACAATTGGTTTCGATCTTCAACAAAAATATATTGCCTTAATGCCATTTAATCTTTCTAGCGGCTATCGAAACCCTTCAAAAAACTTGGTAGCATCTACAAAAATAGGTAATCCCACCCCCAATGGACCTCATATTTATGGTATTGCTTTAGACTTTGATGAACCCAATTCAGAAGCTAACTGCAATAAAGCGATTGATTCTGGAAATACAATACCTCGTCCATACAAAATACTGCTTTACGATCAGAACCATAAATCTTGGAATTATACTAACAATCCTCCGGCATGCACTTCATTGCCAAACGGGGTCTCAGAATGGACTCATGGACATCTTGAGTGGGATAAATAATATGAAAAAGATAACTATAACAATAATGATAATCTGTTTACTGCCAATTATCGGGTTAATGTCACATGCTATAGCAGAAGAATCACAAGAGATAATTAATTCGATCATTACAGCTTTACGAGATTCTGATCCCAATATCCAATTCAAGGGATTCAACAGTATTGTCACCTTTGATAGAGGCAATTTTAGAATTAAAGAAGAGTATAGGTCGAATCCTCAAATCAAAGACGCAATGCTGGATTTATTAAAGCATTATTCTACCAAACCCTTCAAGCCTGGCGAAGAAGGGATTGTTTTTTGCGGAGAGTATCGAACCTATCATTGTCTACTAGGTGTAATTGGAGATTTTAAGGATGAAAAAGCATTGCCATTTTTATTAGAGAATATTGGAGAAGGAGAAGTGCGTAGTTCTTTAGCAAGGTATGGTGATGTTGCAATTGCTCCTGTAGTTGATCTATTAAAGTCTGGAAATCCTATTCAGCAAGCTGGTGCTGCAACCGTTTTAGGATATATTGTGGACAAAAAATATAATGGGGGAATCACTGAAGAGGGAAGAAAATACATAAAACAATCGGTACTCTCTGTGATTGATAGTCTAAACGAATTAGGCATAATCAGCAGTATTTTTGCCCTCGGAGAGTTGAAAGACCCTACCTTGATTCCATTCATTGAAAAATATTCAGCAGAGAACTATAGTGAATATGTGCAAAAAGCGGCTAAACGGACGTTGGAACAACTCAAACCTTTTGAAACAAAGTTAGAGGAATCCAGACAAGAAAAGCAACCGGAAACAGTCAAAACAGTGGTAACAGCAGAATCAAAAGATTTTCAAATTCAACAAATCCAGCAAGAATTAGACTCTGAAACAAGTGTACCCGAAGAGAAGCCAGAACCTCCAAAAAAACAACTTCCTAAGGAACAGGTGAAAATCTCTCCTCAAGAAGATCTCAACGAGGCCGTTCAAAAAGAAAGCTCAACGCTCCCACTTATTGTTGCGATTGTAGTTCTGATTGCAGGAATAGGATTTATTTTGGTAAGACGAAAACAAAAAGATTCTGCTTAATACTAACGAAACCGCAAGGTCTTGCCTTCGTCGTCAAAGAAACAGGGATTGGGGATAAACTCCAAGTCGTCCCGTTGCACTCGAAGCGAATCTTCGGGTGTAAGGAGGCGCCGTTCCTGGCACCATCATTTATCTTCTATTCCGTTAAAAAAGCGGCGTTCGCAGCTTCAGCCCACCCTTAACGGGCAATGTCAGTAACTTAAGGATCTGGCAGGAGCCATTATTTGAAAAGCTGCTTTTTCCCTGATAACTTGTTTGGAATAAAGGTAAAGTTTCGCTACCAAACGGAGAATAATACCGAAGACGAGTCACT
>JBBCAX010000127.1:0-1165 GCA_051382335.1 Deltaproteobacteria bacterium TL4 | reverse complement strand
GAAGCGACTGTCTTGAAAGTCAAGTGGTTTTTAAGATATTTTGAACATAATTTTCATCCCAAGGGCAATTGTTTTTGGCCATTGAGTTTAAGATGATTAACAATTTTCTCATGCAGGCGACGAGCGCTACTTTTTTCAATTTTCCTTTTTTGAGGAGCTTTTGATAGAAGTCTCGAATCACAGAGTTATGAGTAGTAGCTGAGAGAGCGGCCATATAAAGAGTGGAACGGACTTTTTCTCGTCCACCCATAATAAAGCGTTTGCCTCGATAAGAACCACTATCACGGTTAAAGGGTGCCAGACCGACGAGAGCCGTGATTTCTCGTTGGTTGAGAGTTCCCAATTCTGGCAAATGAGCAATGAGGGTTCGAGAGAGTTGGGGTCCCACTCCAGGCACGGAGGTGTAGAGTTCTTCTTTTTCTTTCCAAATGGAAGAGCGTTGAATGACCTCATCGATTTTTTGATCCAACAAATCAATCTGTTGGTGGAGGGTATCCAATAAGAACTGAATACTTTTTTTGATGGTACCTCTGGCTTGCAAAAATCGATTATTTTCCGTGGTACGAAAAAGAATCAGTTGCTGCCGTCTTTGTAACAATTGAGACAGCTCCTCTATTTCGGCATCTTTCGGAGGCATAATTTTAGGTTGTACCACTTCCGCAAAATGAGCCAAAGTTTTGGCATCTATTTTATCCGTTTTGGCTAAAATCCCCATGGCTTTGGCAAAAGATCGGGTTTGTCGGGGATTCACCACCGCTACGGGCAGACCCTTGGAGGCCAAAATCGCGGCACATAACGATTCATAGCCTCCGGTAGATTCCAGAACAATTAATGAAGGCTTCTTCTGCAGGAGTTCTTCAGAGAGAGACTCAATGCCAGATTCTTCATTTGGAATAGTTTTGTATTCAACTAAGGGACGATAATGAATATCCAACGTTTTTTTAGAGACATCAATACCTACAAACATAAAGCTCCTTCTTGCAAATGCGAAATCCCTCAGAGGGTTTCGGACGACTGTTCGAGTTTGTTTGTGCTTGAAGGAAAACGATCTAGGCTTCGCTACGTGATTGAATCACTAAGTCGAATCGATCTATTTTCCTCCAAAACGCTTGGGTTCCTTAAACAAAAATACTAATTCCTTGTTATTAAAACAAGATACAAGTCG
>JBBCAX010000126.1:0-24902 GCA_051382335.1 Deltaproteobacteria bacterium TL4 | reverse complement strand
GCATTTACCCTATCCCCCAAGCCACAGGATTTCATTATGTTGTGCTAACTCATCCCAGGGAAGTGAGCCTTCTATGCGGTTTCTGTTCGTCGGCTCGTCAGTTTGCTCCAGGCTTCCTTCAGACGATCCCTCACGGTTTCGCCCTTGCCTTTCGCTAATAGTTCAGGGTACTCATTAGACATCTTTCCTAAATAAACCCTGAAATCATGCGGCATAGCGAAGATTTACCAATCCAGCAATAATGTTCCAAATTTTTCCATAGTTTTTATGTTTTCCTCTGTAAGTTTCTTTAACAATACGAAAGATTTTACAGCGTCGGTTGATATGCTCAATGACAATACGTTTGCGAGCCAACTCCCGATTATATTGTTTTTCTTCTTCGGTTAACGGAATTCCTTTTTTCTTTTTGATGGGAGTCTGTGTGTTTTTATAAAGTTTGTGGATTTCCTGATAACCTGAATCAGCCAGTTTTGGAGCCTCCGGATTGAAAACGGAGCGACTGTTTTTTAGAATTTGAAAATCATGAACGGTTCCTTTTTCACAAAAGACCGACAAAATGACTAAAGTCGTCAGATTGACCACCAACTGGGCTTTGATCGTATGACGTTTCTTTTTTCCGGAGTAAAATTCTTTTTGTCCTTTTTTGGGGCGTTCTATAGGAGTTTCAGTCACATCAAGGACTATGGCATCTTTTTCTTCTATGAGTGTTTTACGAGATTTCAAGGGTTGAACTTTAACAAGAATATCACTATAGTGATGAAAAATTTTACAGGCATAGGATTTACTGACGCCAAACTGTTTCCCCAACATGAAAAAGGTTTGGTAATGACGCAGGTAAAAGAGGGTGAGCAACAACTTATCCTCTAAAGATATTTCTGACTTGCACCCTCTCTGTTGTAAAGGATTATTTTGGCGTGCCGCAGTCAGGTGATTAGTGACGGCTTTGCGCAGTTTTTTAAATTTTTTCAAAGGAATCCCCGTTTCTCGTCTAAATTGATCGGGATTCTGGGTTCTCAATTTATTAAAGTAGCTCATAGGTCCTCCTTACAATACATTTGAAATACTGAAAATTATGTAAAAGAGGAGGATACCCGTGAACTCGCTAAAATCCAGGCTTTATTTTGGAAAGATGTCTATTACTTAGACGATTTAGATGGTTGACTTGATAAAAATTTTTTCACAAGCCTTTCAACCGATAAGAGAATGACTAATCGTTCATCCAGTTGCACCACGCCAGAAACCAACTCTTTCCTCGCGTCCACCAAATTTGAAGGTGCCGGTGCAATATCGTCGTTTTCCACGGTCAATACATCTCCGATTTTATCAATCACCAAGGCCATGGGATCGGTTGTCATTTCATAATCAGCAACTAAACCATGACGCTGCAAAGGTTCCAATTCCGACTTGGTTTTCAAAATAATGAGCTGCTTCTCTCCATTATCATTACGGTTTTGCTGAGGCTCAAGGAAGCATTGAAAATCAATGATCGTTAGAATCTGCCCTCTTAAATTCATGAGACCCACAACATATTCCGGAGATTCGGGCACCGCCGTCAGTTCGTGAATTTTCCCAATCTCTTTAGTGAGCAGAATATTAACGGCGAATAATTCATCGCCAATATGAAAGGTCGCTAATTGCATGATACAACTCTCTATTTATTTTTTAACGTTAATTCCAAATAAGAATTTCAGTAATCTCCCTCATCATCGGACTTTTTAAGGCTTACGGTTACGCCTTGTCCCGCTAGACGTGCGGCTTTGAAAAAAGTAACAGCTAAGAACGTATCGGTCGATAATAAACCCCATTCTCAAATTCACAGCGATTAAACAGTTCTCTGTAATTCAATAAGGATTCTGAGGCTCCAATCATTAACATGCCATCATCATGCAAAACACTGTTCATTTTTTGCAAGACTTCCTTTTGGAAGGAAGAGGAAAAGTAAACCATCACATTTCGGCATAAGATTAAGTGATACTTCTCGAAGGTCCGATACGAGCCAATTAAATTGAAGGAGCTGAAGTTGACTCTCTTTGAAAGAGTCTCATTCAGTTTCCATTTTTCATTTTCACAAGTAAAGTAACGTTTTTTCCGCTGCTCAGAAAGCCCTCGATTGATCACAAAGGAGTCATATTGAGCAAGTCTGGCGCTTGCCAAAGCTTTCCCCGAAATATCTGTCCCCAAAATAGAGAATCGATCCTGATAGCCCATTTTCCCATATTTGGCACACAGCTCATCGATTAAAATGGCTAAAGAATACGGCTCCTGTCCTGTGGAACAGGCGGCAGACCAAATGCGAATTTTTGAAACACCGTTATCCAGACATTCAAAGAAATGGGGAATGATGTATTTTTCCAAAATGTTCCAACACGACTGATCCCGAAACCAGAGGGTCTCGTTGGTTGTCATGCGTTCGATCACTTCAGGGAGCCGTTGGTCTGCCTGAGTTACAATAAAACGATAGAGTTCCCCAAAGGTCCTGGCTCCTAATTCGAGAGCATAATCCCTGAGACGGGTTTCAATCAGGTAGTGATGGTCATCATTGAGGGAAATACCGCAAACCTTAAGGAGTAACTCACGTAACTGTAAAAACTCTACTTGTGTTAGGGGGTGAAGGGTTGGTGCCGTATCAATCAAAGCCATTTTATCCAGTCAGGCTGACAAGTCGTTTCGCAATTTGTTCTAAAGGAAGTATTTCATCCGCAAAACCCGCGTTCACAACACTTCCAGGCATCCCCCATACAATAGATGATTCTTCATTCTGAACAAGGCAAAAAGTTCCTTTCGTTTTGAGGGAACGAATGCCTTCAGTTCCATCATGCCCCATGCCTGTCAACACCACGCTCAAGACCTTTTCTGTATAAAATTCCGTGATGGATTCAAACAACACATCGGCGGAGGGTTTGCAGTTGTTGACGGGAGGAATATCACAAAGCTCCAAACAATAACTGCCCTTCCTTTTGGTCAACACCATGTGATGTCCCCCTGGCACAATATAAACATGCTGAGGAAGGATTTCTTCTCCATCTTCGGCTTCTTTAACCGTCATTGAAGACGCCTTTTGTAATTGTTCCGCAAGAGACTGCGTAAACAGAGGCGGCATATGCTGCACAATGACCACAGGACACTGAATTTTTGTAGTAATCGAAGAAAAAATATCAAACAACGCTTTCGGTCCACCCGTTGAAGAAGCAATCGCAATGAGTTGATACTTATCCGAGGAGACCGCAGGCGCTGGTTTTAGGTAGGCGGGTTGTGATGATTTTCTGATGACCTGAGTATTTTCCGCTTGGGGCAAGTGTCTGGACTTTCGACTCTGAACCAGATGAATCAACCGCGTCAGATGCCGGGACAATTCCTCCAAGCTTTCCTCCTGGTTTTTGGTTACAGGTTTCGGGATGAAATCCAGCGCGCCTAATTCAAGTGATTGAATGGAAGCCTTGGCATTTTTCAAGTCAAACGCGCTGATCATCACAGCGTCTATCCCAGGATAGTTTTGACGAATGTTCCATAGGGTTTCAACGCCGTCCATATCCGGCATCACCACATCCAACAACACCAAGTCGGGAGGGTTTTCCTTGATTTTTCTTAGTGCGATGCTTCCTGACGCAGCCATTCCAGTACACTCCGCATCGGGAATGTTATCAATCACCTGCTTTAGAGCCAGGCGATAAGTAATGCTGTCATCAACAACCAAGATCTTAATAATTTCACGCATTTTTAATGATCATCCTAAATATTTCGCGAGTTGTTTTAATATTTCCTCCTTATCGAGTTTCACGAGCCATTCACTGAAACCTGCTTCTTTTCCCGCATGAATCGTTTTATCGTCATTCAACGAAGTGAGGGCGATGACGGGAATATCATTCCATTTTTTATTGGCCCGAATCGCTTTGATGAATTCCCATCCATCCATTTCCGGCATTTCAATATCACTTAAAATCATATCAAAGCGCCCGGCTTCCAGGGCTTCCAGGCCTTTTTTCCCATCGATCGCCGTGGTAGCCTGGTATCCTACAGACGTCAGATACTCTTTCACAATACTTAAAAAGAAAGGCGTGTCTTCTACCAGCAGGATGTGACGTTTTTGAACTTTTTTATTTTCCATAGACGTCTGGGAAAGACTTCGAGGTTCGCCCATTTCTAAAACAGCATATAAATCCACCAATAAGGTGATTTTGTCGTCAATCAACGTCGATCCCAAGATCCCACGGCATTCAATACTTCCCTTTTCAAATTTCACTACGATGTTACGTGAATCAATCACTCGATTAATCAAGATTCCCACGGGCACTCTCGCTTTTTTAGGAATAATGATGCTCGGTGTTTCTGAGTATTGGGTAGGCTTTTGAATAGGAATATAATTTTCCAAACGCAAAATTCGCATTTGTTCTCCCATATAAGCAACATACTCTTTATCGCCAACATACTGGATTTGATTCGTATTGATCGTATCCACGCGTTGAATCAAAGGGATGGTTACGGCAAAGCGTTCCATCGAGCCATTGTCAAAAAGAAGAAGGGACTGCGTTTCATGGCTCATTTTCCCGATTTCTTCCTTTTCCTCCTCCACCACATCTTTGGTAAAGAGCAGACCATTTTTCTCTGTAAAGCCCACAACGTCCATGATCATGGAAATGGTTCCGTCGCCCAAAATCGTTGTTCCGGAAAAGCAGGGCAGATGTTTCAAGTATTCAGGCATCGGTTTGACCACAATCTCTTCACTGCCGAGAATTGTGTCCACAATAATGCCTATGCGCGCCCCGGCTCCCGCTTTTAGGATCATAATCCGATGGGCCCGTTTTTGTCGGGCATTTCCCTCTTCTTTGTAGGGAGGTTTCCCTAGCCGTCTGTCGGGAAGGTTCAAGCCCTCAGCAAGCGAAATTAACGGAAGCAGTTTTCCTCGCAGACGCAGTACGGTTTTCCCTTGAATTTTTTCTACCATTTTTGAGGCGTCTTCCTCTTTGAGCATGACCAATTCTTCAAGGTTGGTTTGAGGAAAGGCAAAGCGTTGACCGCGACTTGAAACAATCAGGCAAGAAACAATCGCCATCGTCAGAGGCAGAACCATGGAAATCGTAGTTCCTTTATCCACCACAGAAGTAATTTCGACAGTGCCGCCTAATTGTTCAATATTGGTACGGACCACATCCATTCCGACGCCGCGTCCAGAAACCGCAGTCACTTTTTCCGCAGTAGAAAAGCCTGGCGCAAAAACCAAATTAATTTTTTCTTTGGTGGACATTTGCCTGACCATTTCCGCTGTGATCACGCCTTTTTCAACAGCCTTTCTGGCAATGAACTCCGCGTTAATGCCTTTTCCGTCATCAGAAATCTCAATAATCACCTGACCACTTTCATGATAGGCCTTTAACTGTAACGTGCCTTTTTTGGGTTTCCCCTTTTTCTCCCGTTCCTCAGGCAGCTCAATCCCATGATCTGCCGTATTTCGAACAATGTGGGTCATCGGATCCGAGAGGGACTCAATAATGGTTTTATCGAGTTCCACCTCATTCCCCTTGGTTATGAGTTGAATGTCTTTGCCTAAATTAGACGCCAACTGGCGGATGATCCGCGGAAATTTTCCAAAAACCATCCCAATGGGCTGCATCCGTGTGTTCATAATGACTTCCTGAAGTTCAGTGGTCACCATGTTGAAATTTTGCAAGACGCTTTTGAGTCCTTGAATTTCCTTAACAATAGGCTCACTCAACTGCATGATTTGGTTTCTGGCAAGCACCAACTCTCCCGCGAGATCAATCAATCGATTCAATCGGCTGACGTGAACACGAATGCTTTCATCGCCTTTGAGCGGCATCTTTTTCTGAGCAACCGCAGGTGTCACAGCAGATGTTGAGGGTGGGGCATCCTCGGGTAAAGGCTCGTCCTCTGTGGGTTGCTCTTTTGTTTCCGCTGCTTCTTCCACGGCGGGCAAGGCCTCCCGGGATTGCTGTTTTGCTGTAGCTTCGAATTGTACAGAGGTCTCGGTTCCATCGAAATTAACGATAATATGAACGGGATGACCTCCAGACAGCATTTCTTTGAGAGCTTGCAAATCAATTTCAACGCCTTGATTTTCCGACAACCCCAGACTGTGAAAAACCAGATCAGAATCCATGATGGTTGCGAAGAGGAAAGTAAACGTCTCATCGTCCTGTGCGCTTTGTAAGGAGGCAATCTCGTTAAGAGGAGGGGTCGTCATCACAAAACTGCCAAATTCGCTGGCGACATCAATATAAGTTTGCGGAGTGCTCTCTTGATCAAAAAGATGTTCATTGAGGAAAACACTCCCCGCATACAGATGATTTCCGCCCTGGATTATTTTTTCAACTTCAATGGCGGAAATCAGAAACTTTTGGACTCTTGGGACCTTGGTTGAGGCTTTGGCTTCAGGTCGCGGCGAGGACGCCTTAGCGTATTCTGCTTGTCCTTCAATCAAAGCATCAAGGCGTTGATGATCCTCGGTCACATTGATGGCCTCACTGGCTTGAGGGTCCTTAATCATTTGATGAAGATGATCCGCGCTGGTCAACAGCACATCAATATGTCGTCGCTCTAACACAATTTCAGCTTCTCTCACTTTGGACATCAAAGCTTCCATTTTATGCGCGAGAGAACCCATGTTCTGAAATCCAAAAAAACCAGACCCGCCCTTAATACTATGGATGGACCTGAAAAGGATATTGATCAACTCCATATTTCCAGGTTCACCCTCAAGTCTGAGTAAGTTCGGCTCAATAGTTTCCACATTTTCCAAGGCTTCTTCTACAAAACTATCAAGTAAATCCTCATCCATTTCCATTTTTCCTCTTATTGATTAGGCGCGTCATTTTATGTTAGCTTCATTAACGATTTGGTAGTGCTCGCTTTTGTTTTTTTATCTGTGATGAAGGACTGGGTTATCTCTCGCAATTTTTCAGACATTTCTTTCAAAGTCATTGCGTTTTGAGTAATGAGCAAAACGCCTTCATCCATGCCTCCAATCGCGCTTTGGATTTCCTGAAGATTCGCGTTGACCTCTTGAACCCCAAGCGCGGACTCTGAAGAAGCTCTGGCGATTTCTTTCATACTTCCCGCGTTTTGAGCGACTCTTTGGGACGTATCATGAGCGACTTGCGAGGCTTCCGCGATAGAACGCGCAATTTCCTTCATTCCCAGATTGGCTTCATCCACATTCAAGGCTGTTTCTTTACTGGCATTGGCAATGGAATCGACAGATCGCGAAATTTCCGCGGACGATTTGCTCTGTTCGTCTATCGTTTTATTGGTGGAGCGATTAATTTCCGCCACACGGGTGGTGAGGTCATTGATTTTCCTGCTATGGTTTAACGCCTCCGTGGTTTGTTTCTGGATCAATTCGATTTGTTGCGCGATTTCGTTATTCGCGTCAGCCGTTTGTTGCGCCAAATCCTTAACCTCTGAGGCGACCACAGCAAAACCTTTGCCGGCATCTCCCGCACTTGCCGCTTCAATAGTCGCATTGAGTGCCAGCATATTAGTTTGAGAAGCGATATTGTCAATCAATTTTACGATTTTCCCAATTTTATTAGCCGTCTCTCCAAGCAGGGTCATCGTATTCAAGGTCACCTGAGCTGTTTGATTGGCATCCGTGGAAATACTCATCGCTTCCTGGGTATTCCGACTGATTTCTGCCAATTTCTTCGACATGCCTTCAATCACATTCGCTAATTTTTCAATATCTACAGAAATACGACTCGTATTCTGGCTGATTTCCACCATATTGACTGAAGATTCCTCGGTTGCTCCGGCAATGGTTGTGATGTTGGTGTTCAGTTGTTCCACAGCGACTGCTACGGTATTAATGTTCGACGCGACAAACTCGGAAGAGGAGGTCATTTTCTGAATACTGGAACTGACTTGATGGGAGGCCGAAGAAATACCGGAAATCCGTTGCTGGATGTTCTTGGTGCTGGCTGAGATTTCCAGAGAAGAATCAGCCAACGCCTTCGTGGCAAAAGACTGATGATCGGCTGAACTCTTTACAACCTCAACGACTTGCTTGACTTGAGTAATAAACGCATTGAGCCAAATCGAAATGGAGGCGATTTCATTCACTTCCGCCATTTGAAACACTTGACAATCGGAACAATTGAGGATGTTTCCTTTCAACACACGTGGACATTTAATTTTGTTTTTTTCTTTTTGCATGCTGCCCACTTTAGACCAGCAATCTTCCTCCTTTCCGAAACTGGAACAGGCCTGGTTATGGCATCCACGAATATCGGAGCAATTCGCATAACTGTTCACCTCGAAGCTTTTAGTTAAATTAATTTCACCATCGATAATCTCTCTTATTTTTTGAACCAACTTGTTGATTAAACGGCTAATGTTCCGAGAAATCATAAACGCGATCAAGGCGCTGAGAATAAAAATGGCTATCGATGAAAGAAGTCCCGCCTTAACTGAAAAGTTGGCGGAAGCCTCAACCTCTGAAGAAGAATGAGTCAATTTCGCGTTATACTCTCCAACAAAGTTACTTAAACTTGAAGTGATTTTTTGCGCCAAAGGATCAAACTTTGCCATGGCCGTGTTTCCAGCGCCCGGCCCGCCCTCAATATAGGCTTTGGCCATGACCTTACCCATTTCATAATAACTGTCTAAATCCCTTTTTAGGCTTTTCAAATACTTGGTAATCTCCTTGTCCTGTCTATGAGTCTCCATTAATTTCGCTATTTTAGCATGGGCTTCCTGGTAATATTGTTCAGCCTGCCCATACCCGGCATCCATTCCTCCCTGTGCTTGAGTCGCGGCAATATCCGTCAACCATTGTTGAATCTGGACCACATCCATTCTTAAGCCAATGAAGGTAAGAGCTTGAGGTAGCAGGTTTTCATTGATTTCTTTGGCATGAGCGGCATCGTTGAGACTGGAGTGAATGCGGTGTATAGATGAAAGTACCATCAAAAGGATAATAATGACAAAACCCCCAGTAACTTTTGTTGTTATTTTGATTTGGTTGAACGTCTTCATAAAAAACCTTGAAATTGCCGAACTGGTTTGAAAGAATTTCTCCCCCAACAAATAATGGGCTTAAATCTGTATAGCCAATGGGGAGTAAGATTGCAATGTAAAAAAGGATAAGGGGATAGGGTGCGTCTGTTTATTTACTCCATGCTTTTTTGACTTGTTATTACTCATGGTTCGCTTATTTATTTAAAATGTTTTTCTGAATCTGAAACACTCTCTGGTGGGGTGATGAATATTCGCCTAAACTCTAATAGTTTCCTTTCAAAATGAGAGATCCGTTTTACTTACGAATTTTAGGAACAAGGCTCAAGAAACCCATTGATCTGCCTTGCACCTTGATTCCACCAAAGTCGGAAGTAAAATGGGAACAAAAAATAATTGACAAAGGTCGGAATATTCCTCATCCCAACTCTATGATTTTCACAATACAAAAACTTAACGAGGCACTTATGTTACTACGAGGAAAACTGTTTTCCGAATCGCCTATCTACCGGGGGAACGCTAGAAAAACCTTGTTTACGCGAGACGGAGACGGCAAGCAACGCTTAGTTTCGCTGGCGGGAGAAATCCAAGGAACGGCGCAATCGCTGATGGACGCCTTCATTGGTACGTCGAAGGACGGGAAGAACACAGGCTTGCTACCCCAATTGTGGCAACGGTTGTACTCTCAACGGATGCCAGCCGATCTGATCAATCAAGTGACGTGTAAACTTATGGAAAAACATTACCCCAACGCTCATTTTTTTGATTTGCGGATGGGGATTAAACTGGATGAAGATCGGTGGGCTGCCGAAGCCAACGCCAATTATAAGATGGAAACGATCTTACGCAATTCAGCCTTTGAGTTGACGCTTGATGTCAACGAAAGAATTTTGAAATCGGGAGCTAACCAAACGTGCCTCTACTATCTCCTGTCGGAATTGAAAGCCGGACGTTTTTGGTTTGGTGCGGGAAAAAGTCGAGGGTTGGGAAAATGTCACCTCGAAATGGATTTGCCTTTCCAGCCGAACGACGACGCTATTCCTGATGATTCGATGCGGGCCAATCACTTGACACTTTCGCTCCAGTTTGGTTTGGCTAACCCGATCCTGGTCGGATGGAACTGGGGAAAATTGGATGAGAATATGCCGACGATGCTGACGGTAGAAGGACGTGTGTTGATCGAAATGATGCAATCCTTGCCCCTCACCGTTCGCGAACGGTTGGCGATGGGGATCGGCGGTCCCATTTTGTCCATTAGCGATTGGAAAAAAAAGTTGGCGAACGCGCTTCCCAAAGCGGTGACCGCTTCTTTGCTGAAGGGCGCCACACAAGAAAAGGAAAGCTGGATCTTGTCCGCTAAGAACATCGCCAAACTCTCAAAAGGGAAATATCCGCTTTCCAAGAAGATCTTGGATCTGATTCAACCCTTAATCGATCAAGCCTTTGTCACCAAAGAGGAGGCGGAAGGTGCTCTTTCAGAGGCCTTAGGCGCAGACAATGCGAAAAAAAACAAACGGATCTTCGAAGAGTTGACCAAACAAAACCAAACCGTTTTGCAATTGAATCGAGCCCTGTGGACGGAAATCGCCTCAAACCTGGGCTTTGTCAAAAGTGCTGAAGAAGAATTAGCCTCGGTCATTGCTGACGAAATAGCCGTGCAACGCATTGTAGAGCGAGAATGCAAACGAGCCCTACCGGATCTGGATCGGCAAATCGACCGCAATGAAAAATTATTGCAGAGCGACGCGTGGGTTGAAGTGGAATTGAGCAACCGTTCCGATCACTTGCAAATCAAGGAAATGATTTTCAGAGGGGAAATTGACGAAGATCAATGGGGCAATTCCCATAATGCGCCTCAGGGCTTAAAGTTGGCAGCCTGGAAAGAATTTCTCGACGCACACAATCGAGTGCGGTTTCCTCACATCGCAAACCGGACAAATCTCCAAAAAAGCATTACGAACGATCAAAATTTTATCGCCTACCTGAAAAACTATCGTAATCGCACGCATCAGGAATTAGCCCAACCGCATAATATGGATTTTCGCTCGGGAGGGTTGAACGATCCTAGCCAATCGAAACAATATGGCAAACCTTACGATACGATTCCGATGCGCATGTTATCCTGGACACAGTCGAACAAGGAAGAATCCTGGGAAATCTATATTCCCGGAAGCACCATCAAGGGCGCCTTTCGAAAACGGGCTTCTCAACTGCTCAAAACTTTTTGGGGCGAGTCCAAAAAAACGAGCGATTTGCTCGCCCGACTCTTTGGTATTCAGGGGCGACGTGGCTTGATTTTATTTTCGGACGCTTACTTGAATCGTTCGGAGTTGTCAGAAAAAGATTTCTGCGCCATGGACGGAATCAAAGTCGATCCTGGAACAGGACGACCAGCCGATGGTTCCAAACGCGATTACCTCTTTGCCTTTGGCGAGGAATTGTCGTTTCGTTTTCAATTGGATCTCCAAGATGTGACCCAACAGGATCTGGAAGCCTTGTCTTTGTTCAAGCATCTATTGGACGATTTACAACGACGAGACATTCCGTTAGGCGGGGAACGGAGCAACGGCTTCGGTTGGATCCGAGGAGAATTGGTTCGATTAGATTGGTTGATGCGGACTCACAACGCCGTGAGCCAATCGTTATTTGGAAAATGTGACTTCTCGCAGGAAGGCCTCTGGAAAAAAGTGACGCTTGATTCGTCTCAAAGTCGCGAAACGTTGAACGCCCTGCCTCCGTTGTTTACCCAAGAGAAAAAAGCAGACTTACCGCCTCCTCGCGCTCGTGAAGGCTTCATCTCTCATCGCTCGTTTGGAGGCTACTGCGGGATGTTGCAAGGAGAAATCGAAGTATTGACGCCGTTCAATATTTCCGAAAGCGGTCAACCTTCGTTTTCTGCGATGGTCAACGAACGCCCGGTAAACGGTTGGGATTTCTTTTCTTTGTCCTCTCATCGCGCCGACTTGAAAACCGAAAACCGTCCCTATGCGATTCCCAGTCTCAGTCTCAAAGGCGCAATTCGCCACTTATATCAAATTGCCTCCGATGCTAAAACCGAAAGTCGAGAACTTAGCCATTTAAATCCCGTCGATAGTTTGTTCGGTTGGGTGGGCAAAGGCAGCAATCAGTCCCTCAGCGGTCGCTTAGCCTTTGATTTCGGTGTGTTTTTCGAAGTGTCGTCTGCCTGGTTTCAAGCGCCCTATCCTTATGGAACCTGGAATTACACAAAAGGCGGTTGGCAAGAAGGACAGAATAAAAGACAAATGGTGCAGATCGATAAAAGATGGCGCGTTTTCCCCCATACGCCCTTGGCTCCGCCAGTGACACAGCTCGAAAGTTTCGAGCCTGATTCATCGCAAGCCGTTTATTTCCGGGCAATGTTGCCGGGAAGTAAAGCGCGCTTTGCCATTCGCTTTTGGAATCTCGAAAAAACGGAGTTGCAACGGCTGATCTGGTGTGTGCAACTGGAAGAAGGTTTGGCGCACAAAATGGGACGATGCCGTGCTCTGGGTTTCGGAAGTTTGAAAATGAAGCTCTTGCCAGAAAGTGCTTTTGTTGATTGGGAGGCACGCTACTCGAATTCTGCTAAGAGCACATCGCAACTGTTGCGTCTTGCCGAATGGACAAATACTTCGGTTGTTCAACATCGCGATGCGCTGATAAGAGTGTTGAATGCTGAAAAAATTTGATTGGCTGCGTTTGAGTAAAAACGGGACCGAGTTATTGTCGACGATCTCCTTGTTGACGGAAAGGCCAGAGGTCGTTGACAACGATCTCGAGCTTGGTTCCCCTCCCTCCGCGCTTTCCGTACCTTGTCAGCGCTGTGGGATTTACGCTCCTGCTCCTAAAAAAAAATATTGTCCCGCTTGCCTGTTTATACATCAATGCTCCCCTCGACACCACAAGCGATCTCATCAAGCGGTTTTCGTTTGGGGGGTCTTAAATGAGATCCCTTGGAATTTGCGAAAAACGGACGCATCGGCAGCGTCGTCTTTTCTCAACTGTGTGTTAGACGACTCTCACTTTGTAGTCGCGTTGCAACAACGACAACTCAAGCAATGGTTGCAAAATTTTCTCCTTGCTCACGGCCTCGACGTTCAAGGGCAGTTGTACGTGTTTCCGTCGATAGGGAACAGTCTCGACATTCATATGGGCGATTTTTTGAGAATAGCGATTCCACAACGACTGCAACAGAAAAGCCATAATCTCCAATTGTTTTTCTATCCCAACCCCTATCGTTATATTCTAGAATATTTGAAAGGGAGCGCAAAACGTCATTTTTTTGAGGTTTCTGAATTCTTGAACTTGTTGGAAATGGCGGAATTGTTTCGCGCGCTACTTCGCCCCAACGAACAGCAAGAACTCTACAAATTACTAATGAGTTCGAAAACGCAACAAGACTCTTTTTATTGGGGACGTTTTTTGGGGAGCGTTGATCTGCGAGTGAAAGACATGCTTGAATCCTGGCGCATGAAACAATGGCCACGACACCGCATTCATCTCTTATACGAGCTTTTTCCTTATGTTGAATACTTTCAAATCCATTCCGTTGATTCGCTATCTGATAGTGTGGAAAACGAATAACTCTTTTGCAAGCCTGCTTCATCCGAATGCTGAAATCTCGAAAACGCTAGGTTCCCTCATCGCTGAACGCCTTTCATCTCAAGAAGCAAAACGTTGGAAAAAGTTTGTGGCAGGATGGCAGACTTATCAAAATGTGTCCGACGCTTCGGAAGCGTTGACAAAGGACCCGGACTTGGAGTGGCCATTGTCATCCGTCATCTCGACGCATTCCCAACAACGCCATTTTGGAGAAGGCGAATGCCTCGTCTGGGAACTTAAGCTATTTGGAGATTATGCGGATCATGCGGTGTTTCTTGAAACTATTTTACCAGCCATGGAAGAAGCGGGTTATACAAATGACCCGCGCTGGAAACAACCACGCAGCTTGTGGGGACGCTTTGATATCGACGCTGTTTACATCGCAAAGGGACGACAATGGGAGCCTTTGGTCGAGCAAGGAAAATTAAATATGCGTCTGTCCGTCGATTCCTTGCAGTGGAATAATGAAAGCGAAATCTCCTTCAGTCTCAAAAAGCTCAAAAAGCTTTCATGGCAGACACCTTTCCTGCCTCGATATTCCGTATCCCACTTAACGGGAGAAGAGGCTCCTCTCTCGCGGCACGTGTTATGTCTCATACTGGAAGATCTTTTGGAACGATGGAGCGAGATCACTCATGGAAAACGTTACGATCCTCAGAAAACATGGAGTTCCCTTTCTTCCGAAGAAACGACGGATTTTTTGAAAATCCTGGAAATGGCCTGTGCGGCGACGGTGATTCCTTCTCCTAAGAGTTCTCATTCTTTTTCAGAAGGTCAAGGGGGTAGCGCTTCCTATTTCCTTGAAGGCCTTCTTCCCGAACTATTACCTTATCTGGAATTAGCCTCTATTTTCCATGTCGGACGTCAAACTCACTTTGGACATGGCGCTTTCTTTTTCGTTAAAAATGAATAGTCTCTGCAATGAGTCCACGGAACAGAACCTGGTCCACCTCGCAGCACCAGGCTTTCTGTCAACGAATCAGGAGCTGAAGTTACGCGCTTTCTACTTCTTCAAGAGGATCATCCTCCGTCAGCAAAGGCTCGTCATCCTCTACAAGCTGCACCTCTTCAGGTTGTTGACGATAATTTTTCTTTTGGTCCTGATAGGTTTTAATCGGCAGGTTTTCAATTTGAGAAAAGGCACCATTTTCATTATAGATGAAATGGACATTTTGAATATAAGGCTCAATCACATGCAGTTTTTGCAATGGCGTCACAATCAACACTTGAAGTCCAAGCTTTTTGAAGAGTTCCAAGGCATAGCGTGTGTTTTTATCAGACCCCACAGAAAAGGCCTCATCAATCACAATAAATCGGAAACCTCGGGCATTGCCATCGATCCAATCCAAGCCAAACTGGTACGCAATCGCGGAGGCTAAAACCGTATAAGCCAGTTTTTCCTGCTGTCCTGTGGATTTGGTACTCGTACCTGAGTAGAATTCTTTTTCTTCATCGGTTTCACGCCAACGCTCACTGGCATTAAAAGACATCCAGTTTCGAACATCAATGACTTTGTCTCTCCAGCGACGATCTTCCTCACTTTGACCTTCTCTTCCTTTGAAACGTTCTATCAACGCTTTGACTTTGAGAAACTTTTCCTCATTATACAAATCTTCATCCCCTTCTTCCTGATCCAGGCACCCTTTAAGCTCAGCGCGAAACTCACGAATCTCAGGGTCAAGAATCGGATGAATGATCAACGCGATGTAGGTTCCGAGATCATAGTCAATTTGACAGAGGGACTCATTGATCTTCTCGATCTTCTTTCGGATGTCTTCTTCTTCACGTTCCAATTGGTGTTTGAATAACGCAAGACCATTGATCGCGCCTTCATTCAGCAATTCTTTAAACCGATTTTTATGACGCGGCAGATCTTCACGTTTCAGTTGATAATAGAGTTTTTCCCAATACGCCATTGCTTCGAGACTGGCTTCGAAATCTTGCACTTCCGCAGGATATTGCGCCGCAAATTGAGACATCCGCTTAATCATCGAGTGCCCCAAGCGGTTAATTTCCCTGTTGGTTTCACTGAGTTGCCCCATAATCCAGTCTTGCAGAAATAACTTCTTCGCGGGAATATTATCCAAAGAATTTCCAGCTTCACCAAACTGTTCTTTCAGAATTTCATCCAGTTTCACAAATTCACGTTTTTCTGCTTCCAGGGCATTCAAAATCGCCTGTTCCAGATGCTGTACCCGATCCAGATAATGTTTGCGCCGATTAGAAACTACCGCATGTTCACGGATCAAATTCTCTCGCAATTGCCTTTGTATAAAAATAGAATCATCCAATTGTTTGGAACGTTCTTGAAAGGTACGAAGCAGATCCGAGCTGGATTCGATGTTTTTCTTTTCCGCAACAGCCTGTTGTAATTGTTCTTCAAGGCTATAGAAATCAAGGTTTTCAAATTGTTTGAACGCCTGCAGCGCTTTCGCGTGATCTTTTTGCTTTTCACAATAATTTTTGAGGGTATTGGTATCCGCGATTTTGGCCGCAATCAACTGTCCTTCTTTCTCCACTTTTCTCAAGTCTTCTTCCATTGAGGCCACTTTGTGCTGAGGACTCCATCCCAGGATGAATTGACTCCGATCGGATAACCCTTGTCGGTCATCTTTTTCATGTCGTTGGTAAGTTTTGATCTGTCCTTCACGGGTCAACGCTTTTCGATGGCTGTCAAAATCTCGTGGAGAGGCGCAGCAGACATAATCAAAGCGTTCTCTAATTTGTTTTTCCAGCCACCCCCTAAAAGGATGATCGGACTTGATTTCAATTTTGGTAATCAACTCACTGGGATGTGAGTGTTCCTGACCTTGATCGCTCATGTTTTCTTCGGCGCATTGATAAACAATGCGGAGTCCCCGAATACTGCCATTGATGTTGACTTGAATCCGATTGGAGTTCACATAATCTCTCACCTCATGATAAAGTCCATTCGGCACCAGCAACGTTGTTCCAAAACCATGCAGCAAGCGTTCAATCGCGCCTTCCCATTCCTGTGCTTCAGGACAAACCTGAAGCAATTCGGCAGCGTAGGGGATTTCATCTTCAGCACATTGTAACGCCTCAGCCAATTGCTCTCTGAATTTTTGCAAGATCATGGGAATCTGCGTTTTTCCCTGCTTGATAGAGTCCACTTCCGTTTGGAGTTCTTTGTGTGTATTCATCAGTGTTTTCGCGGATAAGGCCAACTCCAGGCGGCGTTCTTCTATCCCCTTCAACTCCACTTCATAGTCATTGAGGATATCCACCAGTTCCCTCCGGTTCCCCTGGAACACTTCATTGGAATCCGGAAGCGGAAGATCCACTTCCTCGGCATGGGATTGATAGATCGCATATTCCTGTTTTCGTTTTTCAACCAACTCCCGAAGATTGCTGATTTGCTGTGTCAACACCACAATCCGCGCGCCGCCGCTGTCCTCCATATTCTTCTTGAGATCCAAACGGTCATGTTCCAAACGCCGCTCTTCTTGGGAGTGTGTTTTTAAACTGTTTTCCATATTCTCAATCTCAAAATTCAAAGTCACTATTTGTTGATTGAGCGTTTGTATTTCATAACGGGCGAAGTATTGGTCTAAAGACGCTTGAGTTCGTTCCAGTTCCTGTTTTTTCTCTCCAAGGCTTCGATAATGTGTGGCCTCTTCGACCAGGGGTTCCAGGATTTTCAATTGCGCCTCCGCCTGCAATACGGCATCATGAGACTGACTTAAATTTTCAAAGTTCTCACAGAGTTGATTGACGCGAGGCTCGACATGCCCCCGTTCAATCATCCGTTCCCTGATGAAATTGGTTAAAACTCCTACTTTTTTCATGGAAACCATCTGCAGGAACAGGTCCAGCGCCTGAATATTATCGATACCAACACGTTTCCGGAAATAGTTTCCATATTGAGCAAAACTATCAAAGACTTCGACCCCCTTTTGCTCTTTAAGTTTTTTCTTGAGATTACGAATATCAGAACCAAATCCGGTGAAATCGTTTTCCACGGTCAACGGGTGATGCGCAACGATAAACAATTTTTTAGGGACCAACTTGTGATTTTCCAGCCAAAAGACCTGTGCCAATGTAATGGTCTGGTTCAACACTTTGTTTTGAAAACACGCAAGCAAAACGGAATAACTGTTGTCATCTCGTAAAAAAATGGCTTTCGCTTTGTTATTTTCATCCTGCACATTCTTATAGGCCCCCCGAAGGTAGGAGTAAATCGTGCGATCTTGTTTTTTTGCCCCGGAACTTTTATTGAAGGTAATCATCGGATGGGGGATCAGCAGCGTCACGATCGCATCGACGATTGTGGATTTGCCACAACCATTGTCCCCGGTCATGAGACTGGTTTCGCCCTCAGGTGTCATGCGCCAGACGTATTTGTCAAAAGTCCCCCAATTGCGAATTTCCATCCAATTGAGCCGAAACCCACTGGCAAGTTTGGTTTGATTTTCAGCAGACATATTGATTTTCTCCTTCTTGCTCACTAACTCCCATTAACGCTTCCCGATAATCGGCCAGGTTTTGCGCATTAACAAAGGCTTTGATAATTCTCCTTATTTCGTACTTATCCGACTCGCCTTTGAGTGGTCTTAAAAAACCCAACAGGGTTACCGCGTTTTTGATGTTGCTATTCACGTCATCAACGATTTTTGCCTCATTTTTGGTATCCGTCATGAAGACTTTCATCATTTCAACCACCTCTTTTTTGTGAATCACACAACTCCCACTTTGATGCGCTTCATGCTCCACAAGCTTTTTATGAAGTAAGACACACAGCAGACTCATGCCATGACTGAGGGGCCGTCGAATGATCAACGGTGGAAGATCCATCGGAACTTCATCATCCGCATAGCGTTCTCTTTGCTTCAGAAAGGCATAACCTTCGGCTTCATCGACAAACACCTCCAATCCTACCTGATAAAACCAATCCAGGATTCTACCACGAAATAGAAGTAAATCGTTCCATGCCTCCGGTGCCTCATCCCTGTAAAGAATTCCTCTGAAGAGAAGCACTTTGACTGTTCCTTCTTTTGAGTTCTGGTTCATATTCACCCCTTTTTTCTTAGAAAAAATACTTCAGGTAATTGTATCTCACAGACTTGATCTTCCGAACGTTTCCAACTGATGATTTGAGAAGAATGCTTCACCACCGTCGCGGGAACTTCCCGATAAACAGCGAAACGAAAATAGGTCAAAACTTCGGCCAAGCCATCAACGATCGGATAGTATTGAAATAAATCGGGCATCGATATTGAAACTTTGTCTGTCAACGCGCCTTTGATGTTGGATAACAAGCGCTTCTCGTCAACGCTGCCTTCCGGATAAAGCGCGGCAAGGTTTAGTTCGGAGGCCCCCGCATAAATGGGGTTATCGTCAATCAACGGCCTTTTGGGATGTGTGAAAAGGATCTTTGACATCGGAAAACTTACGTTGGGTTTGCGACTTTGAAACTTAAGACCGGGCAGTTTCCTCCGATCCAGATCTTTCACCGCTAAAGCCTGCCTCTCAATATCATGAATCAATTCCATGATCCTTCGATTTTCTACATGGATCTGGCTTTCCAAATACTGACGTAATTGTTCTGTAATGAGATTATAACTGCTATAAACACTTTCCCCCGCATCTAAAAGGTTTTCGGCAAAGCCTTCCAGGAACGCTTCATTTTCTAACTCCTGAAGCTCAGAAATGCTAAGCACTTTGCCCAAAAGGGCTTTGAGTTCGTTTTGATGATGAGGAGACATCAAGAACTCCCAAAAGGCACGGAAACTTTTTCCCTGGTCAGATTCCCGTATTTGGTCATGTTCCCTAAAAACATCATCCAGAATCTTCCCCTTACTCCGTTCATCAGAGGAAAAATGTTCCCGTATGTTTTGATCCAGCTTTCGGAAGTTCTCTCCAACTTGCCGAAAATCGTACAGCAAATTTTTCGCGGTATCCTGAATTTCAAAGAATTGTCCACGGAGCATATAAGAATCGACCAGTTCTACATCGCCCACTTCGATTTGCTCAATTTTTCGTTCCAATTCCATAATTTGCTGTTTGTAATCCTGGACCAAGACCTCGGGATTTGTCTCACTGTCTCTCGCCAAACTCCGCAACATGTGAAGCATATTCTTCATACGAGATTCCGCGCCCACAAAATCATGGGTTTCCAGGGACTCAATGAATTGAATCACTCTCACTGTCGAAGGAGTTAGATCAAAACACGCCTCATCCGCGTTAGAAGGATAATATTTTCTTAAAATGTGAGCTTCAGGAGTAGACCAGTCTTCCAGATAGTCTTTAGGGGTTTGAGTGTAGCGTTGCTCACTGTAATACTCATTGAGATCGAACAAATAATTGCCTAGTGCTGGAATTAACTCGGACTGAGGAATAGAATGCCGACTGGCGGCGATAAATTCCTTCTGCAAAAATCCAATCATGAAGGGTAAGCTGTCCCGGTTGAGTAGCTTGATCTCCGTGGATTTCTTTTTTAATTGTTCCAATGAGTTATAGTCAAAAGTCGACATCCTTGTCGCCTGTGCCTTTAGTGTTAAAGGGTACACTCACTCGCCTCCTTGCGTCCTGAGATAACGAAATCTCAGAGTGTGAGTACTGATGTCTTATGCAAGATATGCGCACTTTTTTTAAATTCGTCATTTTTTTTATTTCATACATTTTTCAGTACCTTTCCCCCTCATCTTCAGGTAGAACGCTCAACTGATAAATTTAAAATTCCAATGATTCCTTGTCGGGTGGGAAAGGAATTTAAAATAAATAAAACTAAAAATTTGAGGAAATGATGGATTTTTATGATTTGGTAGAAAGTAGAGAAAGCGTCAGGGATTATGACCCGGACAGGACGATTGACGAGACGGTTTTGAATCGAATCTTGAATGCGGGAAGGTTGGCGCCCTCAGCGTGCAATAAGCAACCTTGGACCTTTCTGGTTGTTTCATCAAAAGAGAAGCTCGAAAAAGTACGGGCCTGTTATAAAAGGTCGTGGTTTCAACAAGCGCCTCATATCTTGATCCTCATTGGAGATAAAACAAAGTCTTGGATTCGACCGTATGATGGTTATAATTCAATTGAAACGGATTTGGCCATAGCCATGGATCATATCATTTTGGCCGCGAAATATGAAAATATTGGTACCTGTTGGATTGAAGCTTATGATTTTAAAATACTATCCGACGCCATTGCTCTAAAAGAAAATGAGGTAGTCTTTGCGATCACGCCTTTGGGATATCAAAATAAAGGGTACCAAAAACTGGCTAACAAGAAGAGAAAACCCTTGGAAGAAATTATAAAAATCATTTAATTTTGGGGGTTGGTCATATTTTCGACCACAAATTGTAGGGGCGAACCTGTGTGTTCGCCCTGATCCCGGGCAGATCACAGGTCTGCCCCTACGGGATAAAACACAAATCAGGTGGAACATCAAAGATCAAATTTTTGACACATGGCCGAAAATGTGACCAACCCCTAATTTTGTTCCGTCAGCAATCGGTAAATGCCTATCGGAACACGTTCAAGGTGTTCGATGATAGGTCAAACTAAGAAGGCCCTGGTTTTGGGTAAGTTTTGTTAGTGGCGCGTTAAATAATTCATTATACCCTGATCGCAATTTTAAAATCCTGGATTGAATCCTTCGAACAATCCAGGTTAAAGGCCATCCACTGACTTCCAATTTCTGAACATCCATGGTGATATAATCGCCTTGTTGTTTTAAGCCAAATTCAAGAAGAATTTCAATAACCTGATTCTGCTGATGTATAGAAGCTTTCACTTGGGTGAGACCTTGGTCTGTATGGACGTTAATCTTCTGTATTTGCCGAACCTGTTCCCTTAATTCGTCCTCTAACGACTTATCTGTCATTTCATATTGGACTTCAAGATCCGGAACTTGAGTCCAAATAGGCCATTGTCGCGCGATAGATTCGGAGGCATTCCATACGGGAGCTTGTGCGTTAAGCCTAAGCGTCGTGTGCGACAATCCCATAAAAGGAACCTGTTTTCCTGCTATTCGCAGAGTGGAATGGTCATAAGAAACACTCACTTCATGAGGCCATTGCTTGATGAGGATCTCTTGCAGCCAGCGTTGCCAACTCCAGGAGACTTGATTGAGTGCTTGCAACTGAGGTTGAAATTGTGCGGGAACCGTAGCGCTGACCTGGTAGATTCTATAAGTTCCCTCAGGTGTTTGAAACTGGAGATCCAAAGTATAGTCAGGTGCCAAAAGAGGGACTATTTCCTGTATTTTTGAATAATTATAGAACCAAACGATCATGTAGGCTTTGCGGTAAGGGTATTGGGCCAGAAAAGGTTTAACTTTGTGGAATTTATGAAAAAAATAACTCCGACGGATTTCAGCGTCAGGATAATAATACTGAAAACCCCAGCCGTTACTGTCATAGAAAAAAATATCCTGAGGTTTTGCCTGCTGTTTCAAGAAATTTGCGACCAAAGGAACTTCCCGATCTTGATGAAAGTGCCTCTGCTTGGCGTAATCCTGAATCATCCCCGAGGAAAAACATAAAACCCAAAGTGAGAGCGCTCCGGCAAGGGTTCCTTGAAACCACGCAGGAACCCGCTTTAAAAAGGGACGGGGAACCTGCTGATAAAAATCGGTGAGCGCATGTCCTGCAAGCAGAAAGAGGAAAGGCAGAATAGGAATCAAATACCGTGTCCCAAAAAAGCGCGACACGACAAACTGATTCAAGGCAATAAAGGCAAAACTAAAACCCAAGATTCCCAGTTCCCACTGAATGTTTGAGTCTGCGGATTCCTTATTCCATTTGGAACGCAAGGATCTTAAATACTTCCAGCCAGCCAGTAGCACATGAACAATGATTAGACCATAAAGTGACCAAGCAAACAGAAGACTTCCAAAAGCATCGGTCGTCAACGCTCGTTGAATCATTTCCCAGCGCTGTGTATAAGTCCACAAGAATTCTTGCTGTTCGCCAAAACCTATCAAGTCCAATAAATAACTCAAAGCTCGTAAGGGTTTGCTGGCATAAAACAAACTCCATCCCAAAAAAGGCAGCATCCCCAAGAAAAACCAAAGCAGCACTTTCCCGGCCACTGAATAGAGTCTCCTGAGTCTTTCCCACAGCTTCACGGTGTTCTTTTCAACAATCCAAATACCGAAGAGATACAACGGCGCAAAGACCACAATGGTTTGCTTTGTGGCCAAGGACCAGGCAATCAAAAGTCCTAATAAACGCCAACGCTGATGAGCTAAGGCCAGCAGTGAGGACAAAAGCCACATCATGAAGAACGAATCGACATAAGCGTTACCCGCATATAAAGCTTCTGCGGGAGATATGGCCATTAAAAAAGCGGCGATAGCGCCTGCTGACGCGGAAAACCAGGCACGTCCCAAAAGAAACACCAGGATGATCGAAACCAGGTTTGCAAAATAGTTAGGCAGAACCGCTGTTTGATCGGAAATGCCAAAAAAATGAAACATGAGGGCTTGAGCATAGTAGAATAAGGGAAATTTATCAGAGGGGTGATCTATTTCTAAGAACCAATCGCCCCTGGCGATAGATTGTCCCAATGCGGTGTATAAGCCTTGATCTGCAGCAAGGGGCAGGTAGGCATAGAGCGGCATTCGATACAAAATAGCCAAGCCCAGCATTCCCATTAAAAACCAGGCCTCATGTTGTGTCAGTGTGTTTTTCATAAGCGGGTTTGTTTAGGATGAGGAAGAAGAACGATAGAATTTGTAGCATTGATAGTGATGGGCCAGTTTGATGAACTGCCAAGGAACCTGGAGCATGTTCCCAAGGGACAATTTGGAAGTCCCCACATCATGCCATTCGTTTAAAACCAACTCATAAATCTGAGAGGGTGTTCGTTTCACGCCAAGTTCCTGATTCATCCGGGCGAGGATTTCCACATCAAAAAGCCAGCGTGTGAGAAAGGGAAGGCGGAACACTTTTTCCGCTAACTCCATTTTGAATATTTTAGCACCACACTGAGTGTCATAAACGGACAGATTTAACAAAAGACTCGCAAACGTCGCAAAAATTCGCCCTAAATAATGCCGGTACCAATAGCGCTGAATCAACCGCCCTAACATCATAACTCGACTGCCCATAACCAACGACAGCTCTGGTGATTTTATGAACACCCGCATGAAATCGTCAAGTGCTGACAAAGGCGTTGCCAGATCGGCATCCCAGTATCCCAGCCAGTGATACTGTTTTTTTGAAGCGGCGTACTGAACGCCCAGTCGTATCGCTTCCGCTTTTCCTTGATTCCGGGGTTGTGTTAACATCACAACCTGTTGAAACTCGTTGGCCATTTGTTTCAGAATTACCCCCGTCTGATCCAGACTCCCATCATCAACAAAGCAAAAGTCATAGTGAGGATGGGTCTGAAAAAAAGACAAATACGCCTCCCTCGGAAGTCGTTGTGCTTCGTTGTAACAAGGAACAATAAGCAAGATCTTATTTTTCATGGTTTTCCGGCAAAGATATTCGGTTCTTTTGTAAATGAGGCTAACCCTTACCTTAAAAAATAATATTGATCAAGGCTCAAAGGGAGGCTTTTTTATTCATTATTTGAAACGGTTTTTCTCCTCTGTTTTGCCTCACCATGGTGCTTTTTCTCTTTCAGTCGGCTTTCTTTGGATTGTTTCGTAGGTTTTGTTTTTTTACGAGCTTTAGGTTTTTCAATGGCCTTGAGGATGAGTTTGATCAACCGCTCCAAGGCATCCCTTCTATTCCTCTCTTGCGTTCTGAACCGTTGAGCTTCAATGATCAATATCCCCTCCTCTGTTAATTTTTTTCCTGACAACTTGGTCAGACGTTCACGAACTTCATCGGAGAGAGAGGCTGAACGACAAACATCAAAACGGAGCCTGACAGCCGTTGAGACTTTGTTCACATTCTGACCACCAGGACCCGATGCCCGTATAAACTCTTCATGAAGCTCTTTTTCATCAATTGATATTTTTTTTGTTATTTCAATCATCTGCGTCTTCACCCACCGCTGTTCGTTTCTAATCAGTTGCTGCGACTCAAGGAGTTTATTCACCGTTGCCGAAATTCACCACGGAAATCTCTGAAAGTCTCTTAACGCAGAGTCGCAAAGAACGCAGAGAAACGCAGAGGAATAAATAATAATTTTCTCTGCGAAACTTTCGCGTCCTCTGCGTCTTTTCGTTAAAATGGACAAGTTATTTCTCTATTGCTTGAGTAAAATTTACTAATTCAGGCTATCCACTTAACTGGACTTTGAACATTTTTAAAGAATTAAGCCACATTGAGTAGCTGATTAATCAAGACATGCAAATCGTCTTGAGAAAATAACTTAAGTTCTGGGTGATCCTCAGATCTAAAATATTTATTTCCCCA
>JBBCAX010000125.1:0-10717 GCA_051382335.1 Deltaproteobacteria bacterium TL4 | reverse complement strand
GGCAAGGGCGAAACCGTGAGGGATCGTCTGAAGGAAGCCCGGAGCAAACTGACGAGCCGACGAACAGAAACCGCATAGAAGGCTCACTTCCCTGGGATGAGTTAGCCAAGCATAATGAAATCCTGTGTGGGGGATAGGGTAAACGCGGCGGCAGTGTCATGAAAGATCACGTTCTTATCTGGGGAGATCTGTCCAGCGTGCGGTCTGGTTCTTCAAAGAAGACTGGAAGACCGGAAACGGAGCACTCCCCTTGTTTTGAAATCACTCAGCGCCTCATGGAGCAACTCACGAGGTGACTGGACAGAAGTCAGCAGAAGCCGTAGGTGCCAAACGCCTGCCGTAATGGGCAGGACACGGTGAAGGGCTGAACGTAGAAAGGAATGCTATGACCTTGATTAGTTCGAGGAACGTATTGAATCCGACCGGAGGAGCGCTTTCCCGACCCATAATCGAACCGTCTTCATTTCCCCTTTGTACCTTAGTGGATGTTCTCTCAACGAGGAACATCCAGTCTGCCTGGAAGCAGGTCAAAGCGAATCATGGTGCCCCTGGAATCGACGGCATGAGTGTGGAGAGCTTTCCCGCTCTTGTCCGCCCCAAGTGGAAGGATCTTAAACAACAAATTTTGGCGGGGGTGTATTTTCCTCAACCGTCCAAACGAGTTGAAATTCCCAAAGCGAGTGGCGGAGTCCGTTTGTTAGGTATACAAAATCTTCTTAATATTAAGGCGGATGACCATAATTATAAGGGAATAAAAACGGATCAATTAAGAGTTACTGGATGATCTTCAATTTCATCATCCCAGCTCAGGGCACATTAATTTTCTGTACTTTATGTCCGCGGATATGTTAGGGAAACTCATGGAGTCTGAAATAAATATCTTTTCTTGATGAAGTCACCGTTTTCCCTATCTCCATGCAACAAAAATTCTTAATTATTAAGGAGTGTCATGATATTCTTTCGCAATAATCACCATCCCTGTTTCATGCGTTGTGTTCAAAGTTTATGGTTTGTCTGCTTCCTCACAGGTGCCAGTTCCCTGCAGGCTGTGGATCTGGAGTATGGGGGGTATTTTCGTTCTGGCATAGGGTCTGATTCCAAAGGGGGACCACAAATTTGCTTTAAAAATCCGGGAGCCGGAGGCAATTTCCGTTTGGGCAATGAATGCGAAACTTACGGGGAGTTGGCTTTCAGCGGAAAACATTACCAAGCGGAGACGCTCCCCAAACTTTACTTCCAATCCCATGTACGCCTCGCGTTTTCAGTGCCCCAGGCGCAGGATTGGGAAAGTACCGGAGTAGCCATTCGTGAAGCCTATGTAGAAGCTGGGAACGTGGGAAAAGAAGGCGTCAAATACTGGATTGGCAAACGGTTCTATGGACGTCGCGACCTTCATATCCTCGATTTTTACTATCTGGATCTGAGTGGTCCTGGCGCAGGGCTGGAAGACCTTGATGTTGGCATAGGCAAGCTTGCTGTGGCTAATATTCGAAAAGCCTCTGACACTCAAACCGATACAGGGAAATTGTCCCTTAACCTCTACGATTTCCGTTGGTATGATTTGAATCTCACCCCACAAGCGCATTGGACTCTTTGGCTAGCGGTTGCCTCTTCTCCCGGGGGGAAAGAAATAGTAGAAGATTCCGCGTCAACAACGCCCCCTGCTGATTATAAAGCGGCCAAGGGCAATGCGATAGGAGTGTTGTATGATCAGGATCTGAGCCTGGGTTCCAACAACTTTTCCCTACAATATGGGGCCGGTTTATTGAAGGATTTGAACTTATATGTCAATCCCCCTTCAACCCAACAAGCCAAAGAGGAACAAAACAACGCCTCAATCTTCAGGGTAACTGATATGTTGACGCTCAATTTTGGTTCAACCTGGACTTTTCATGGCGTGTTTGTGTATCAAAACAAAGACAATGGCTCTGAGCAAGATGCCCAAGAGACCTGGACCAGCGTAGGGATTCGGCCCATCTATTATTTTACGGATCATTGGAATCTTGCTCTGGAAGCTGGAACCTCCACCGTAGACAGTCAGGCAGAGCAAACATCGGAGGGCCAAAAAGTAGGCGCACGTACCTTAACCAAGGTCACCCTGGCGCCACAACTTACTACGGGACGGGGCTTCTGGAATCGCCCGGTGCTGCGGTTTTTCCTGACTACTGCGATGTGGAATGACGCCAATAAGAATCGTGTGGGGGAGGCGCCTTATGCTTCAGAGACCAGTGGCACGTCTTATGGTTTTCAAACAGAAATATGGTTTTAACCTTGAGGCTCCTCGCTTGAAAACAGAACAGAACAAACTCCTCACGGAATAGCGCTTATTGAAGGAAGGGAACTTATGAAAAAATTTAAGTATATATTGATGCTTGGATACACGTTGTTTTCAGCATTCAACCTGTATGCAAAAGAAACAATCATCTTTTGGCATAGGGAAGAAGGGGCGTCCAAACAGTTACTGGAAACCCTTTGTCAAGAGTTTGATCAGGACCAGCAAACCTCTGTCAAGCTGGAACATATTGTCACCGATGATATGAAGACCTCTTTGATTAAAGGCGCGCTTCAAAAACAGTTGCCGCACTTGGCCCTAGTTCCCTCGGATTACCTGGGACTTTATGCTCAAATGGGTTTATCAGAAATCCCCTCAACTCTTAAAAATTCTCAGATTGACAAGCAAACGTATGCTACCGTGAGCATCCGTGATAAAATGTACGGTGTTCCCATTCTGGGAGGGAATCATCTGATGCTGTTCTACAATAAAAAGTTTGTTAAAACTCCAGTAACAACCTGGGAAGAACTGCTTGCTCAAAAAGACGTTCTGGAAAAACAGAAAGTGAAACCTGTTGGCTGGAATTATGGTGAAATGTATTGGTTCGCGGGATTTATTGGCGCCTTCGGAGGATGGCCTGTGGAACAAGGGAAGCTGACCCTGGATACGCCTGCGGTACAAAACGCGTTGATAGCGTATAAATCGTTTGTGGATCAAGGTTTGGTTCCTGGTGATTGCAATTACGACTGTAACTCAAAACGCTTTTATCAGGAAGAATTCGCTTATGCCTTGAACGGCGAATGGGCCTATGCCGAAGCGCAAAAAGCGCTTGGAGCGAATTTTGGCGTCTCCTTGATCCCCTCCTTAGGCGATAAACGAGTCACACCCATGTTTTCTACCCATGCTTTGATCTTTCCGGGGCAATCCCTCCAAGGCCATCAACGAGCCCTTTTGGAAAAACTGATTACCTTCATGCAAAGTAAAAACGTCCAACAGCGTTGGTATCAAAAAACCGGTCGCATTCCTGTCCATCAGGAAGTGTTGACTGAGTTCAAAAAACAAGCAGACTTTAACCAGCAGCAAATGTTTGAACAACTGGCCGTGGCACGCGCAATGCCCAGCGATCCGGAAATGGCCTTTGCCTGGGAAGGAATGCGTAAAGGATTTCAACGTTTCATGGCAGGCAATGCCAGCGCCCAGGAAGCTACAGCGTTCATGCAAAAAGCGGCAGTAGCTCAGATGAAAAAATAATGGAAATCCTTATGTTCAAAAGCTTCCGTTCCGCGTTGGTCATTATCTTTCTTGTTGTTTCAGGGTTGCCCGTCATTGTTTTTTCTATTCCCCTTGTGGAACAAATTTATCACAGCACTCGCTCTGCGGCACTGGAAGAACTGAATCTCCGTGCCCAAACCATTGCTCAAGATTTATCCCACCAACTCGAATTAATCGCTTCCAGAATGCTGCCGCTGGGGGAAACCAGTGATGTCGTTTTGGCGTCTTATAGTGCCTTGTTCAGTGGGCAAGCCGCCAAATATCTGGATCGGTTTACGGCCAGTAATCCATTAGTTCTTTCAACCTATTTGCTCGATATCACGCCCATGGTTTTAGAGACATCACCCTCCGCGGTGAATGGAATAGACCTGCCTCAGGAAGTGATGACGCGTTTGGATGAACTCTATAGTCAAACCGCTACTGAGGTCCTCAGTTATCAATTTTTTGAATTTAACGCCCCCTCTTTTTTAATAAAGAATTTTGACGCCCTCAACCGACAACAAAAAAAAAAGACGACTCGTATGCTTCCCAGTTCTGAGGGCATGGTGGTGATCATACCCTTGATTGCTCAAACCGGGGCAGTCTCCACAGCCAAAGCCATCAAGGGCGCCTTGGTCGCCGTCATTCCCTTTGAGTATTTAGCCACCTACGCTCAAAAATATGCGACCCCTTCCACAAAGTTGAACTATTTCAAAAAAAATGAAAATCTATTGATAGCCCCGCCTGTCCTCAATC
Source organism: Deltaproteobacteria bacterium TL4 (assembly GCA_051382335.1). Classification (GTDB taxonomy): domain Bacteria; phylum SAR324; class SAR324; order SAR324; family NAC60-12; genus JBBCAX01. The sequence continues at coordinate 6,438 of JBBCAX010000125.1, read as the reverse complement.
CACAGGGGCTTAATCTGATCAATGGTGAAGCGCCTCTTATCCTGAGTGATCCACCCCCGTCTTCTCATGCCATTGAGTATCAGGTCCGCATTTCTGAACCCAATGAAGTGCGGTTCGCGCAACTCAATACCATGATGTTTCGTCTGGTGTTGGTCTTATGCCTGGCTTTGCTTGTGGTGCTCAGCGTGGCCTTCTTGATGGCTCGTTGGCTGGATTCCCCGCTACAAACGCTCACCGGAATTGTGGCTCGCTATGCGGACGGTAATTATCAGATTTCCCCCAAACCCATGTTCTTTGAGGAATTCCAGAATTTTATGGAAGTCCTGAAAAAAATGGGAAACCAGATTATGAGACAACTTAACGAATTGGAATATGCCAATCATGAACTTTCCCATTCCAATCAACGCTTAAAACTTCTGCTTGAAGGCACCGAAGAAATGGTGTTGGCTTATGATAAATTCACCACCATCATTAAAGCGGTCAATACCATTTTACGAGAAATTGCGGTCGAGCCCCTCGCTGAAATCCATATTTTCTTCCAGGAACAAACCAAAAGGGGAAAAGACGGTTATGCGCACTTTCAGCTTCAAGCAGATTTAACCAAAGAAATTACGGAGCTTGATTTAAGCAACATTCAGCGTGTTAGCATGATTTTTGAAGAAGACTCCGCTTCGATTGAACAACGTTTTGCCTTCGCTGAACATTCCTCCTTACAGGCGAATACGCTTCAGGTTCCGATCAGGCGGAATGAAATCCTGTTGGCAGGCATTGAAATCAAGGGCCTTCGATGCCTGTTCAATCAGGAAGAAAAAAACTTTGTTGACGCCTTGGCACACTCATTGTCCATTTCGCTGGTAAATATCAGTTTTACCCTCGAACTGGAACAACAGGTGCAAATCCGTACCCAACAACTGCAAACCGCGAATCAGGAAATCACACACATCAATCAGGTAGTTCAAACAGTTAATGCCACACTGGATTTAGATGAAATCTTACAGTCTGTGAACCAAACCCTTCAAGAGATTTTCAGCTTTAACCAATTGGGCATTTTTCTGGTGGACAAACAAAAGCAGCGCTTATTACCGACCAAATATTTTGGAAAGGGCATTACGGTAGACGTCTGGCAAAAAATTGAACAGATCCCACTGCCGTTGGCAGACCAGACCAATTTTCTATGCAACACCTATCGGAACAACGTGCCTTCCTATGTCTCCCCCATCACTCATGAACTGGCTCAAAAGTTACGCTCTGCTGATAAGCGTTTATATGAGATCAATCCCGTAAAATCGTATTTGCTGTATCCGCTTCAGGTACAAAACCAGGTGATGGGCACGATTGTTTTCGCGCACAATGAAATTCCCTTTACGTTGACAGAAGAAGACCTCGATAAAATCCAGCGCTACGTCACACAAGTCGCAACCGCCATCAATAACGCCCGGTTGTATGAGGATTTGAAAACTACTAAAATCCAGTTACTCGAATCAGAAAAGGTTGCGGCCATGACCCAAACTTTTGAGAAGTTTGTGCCAATTCAGTTTCTGAAGCGGATTGCCGGTGAAGGCATGGAACATATTGAATTGGGGATCGGAGGCAGTGAAACCCTCACTATCCTGTTTTGTGACATTCGTTCCTTTACCACCCTTTCAGAAACGCTGGGTCCACAGGAGTTGCTGAATTTCCTCAACGCCTATTTCGAACGCATGAATGCTCCAATCCATGAACATCATGGTTTCATCGACAAATTCATTGGCGACGCCATCATGGCCCTGTTTGACCGTCCCGGCGGAACCTTGGCCGACCAGGCTCAGGACTCGGTTCAAGCCGCCATTGCCATGCAGCAGGCGTTACAAATCTATAATCAACATCGACACCATTCAAAATACCTGCCCATCACCGCAGGAATCGGAATTCATACCGGCCCCGTGGTGATCGGAACCGTGGGTTCAACAGCACGGATGGATTCCACCGTGTTGGGGGATAGTGTCAACCTGGCCGCGCGTCTGGAGAGCTTGACCAAAGCCTATGGAACCCCCATCATCATCAGCTCTGACACCTTCAATGCCTTAACCGAGCCTGAACAATTTTTATATCGTGAGTTGGATTGGGTGCGGGTCAAAGGTAAAACCAGACCGGTTGGATTTTATGAAATCTTTGACGCGGATGCTTTGGAACTACGGGAGCTCAAAAAAAAGTCCACACTGGACATCAGGCGAGGACTCTACAGTCGTTGCGCTCAGGATTGGCCGAACGCAATCCAGAGCTTTCAAAAAGCTCTGGATCTTTTCCCTGAAGATCAAGTGGCACGACTGCATCTGCAACGCTGTCAACAATTACAGGAAAGCAAACTCCCTGACGACTGGGATGGCGCCATTGTGCTGGATGAGAAATAGGCGCACAACTCCTGTGACGAGTTTCAAGATTTCAGCAAAAAGTTTTTATTTTAGCTTGGCTTTGAGTTCTTTCTTCAAAATCTTGCCTGTCGCCGTCATGGGTAAACTGCCACAAATTTCAATCATTCTTGGATATTTATAATCGGCCATATTCTCTTTTGACCATTGCATGATCTTTTCAGGATCAATCGTTTTACCCTCTTTCGGAACGAGATAGGCTTTGACCTCTTCGCCCATCTTGTCATCAGGAACGCCAATCACGGCGGCAAATGAAACGTCAGGATGAGTGATCAGGACTTCTTCAATTTCCCGTGGATACACATTGAAACCTCCGCGAATGATCATATCTTTGACACGGTCCACAATGTAGATATAACCCTCTTTATCTTTTTTCCCTAAATCTCCGGAGTGGAACCACCCATTTCTAATGGCTTCTTTGGTAGCGTCAGGACGATTAAAATAGCCCTTCATGACGTTATGTCCCCGAATAATGATTTCTCCGACTTCTTCTGGAGGCAGTTCGTTGTCATTGCTATCGACGATTTTAACGTCAACACCCCAGACAGGGGTTCCGACTGAACCTGGAATCCTCTTTTTATGGACATGATTGAATGTCGCAATGGGCGATGTTTCTGAAAGTCCATAACCTTCCAGGATAGGGACATCAAAGGTTGCCTCAAATTGTTTGATGATTTCCACAGGAATCGCCGCGCCACCGGAGGCGCAAAGTCTTAAATGTTGCGCAATTTTAACCAGATGAAACTCACTGGCTTTGGGGTAATTCAGCAGTGCCCAATACATGGTCGGAACCCCGCAAAAAATATTAATATTTCTACTTTCAAAAGTTTTCCATACGGTCTCTGGATCAAAACGGGGTAAAAGCACCAACGTGTGTCCGCACAGAATCCCTGAGTTCATTTGAACCACTTGTCCAAAGGAATGGAAGAGCGGGAGAACGACGAGTTGCGTTTCTCCTATTTTTCCTTGAATTAAATCTCTGGCCACCATTGTATTCATCAAGAGGTTCGCATGACTCAACTCTGCCCCTTTGGGATTGCCTGTTGTTCCAGAGGTATAGAGAATAACCGCAGAATCTTCTGGAGATGTGGTGACAGCCGCTCCAAGGGGAGATTGATTTGCCATGAAGGCCCCCAAAGTTTTAGCGCCTTTGATGGGCGACTCGGCCGCAGGATTAGCGGTCATCAGAATAAAATGCTTACAGGCTTTAACGGCTTTAACCGCTTTCCAACCCCTTTCGCCCATAGGCAACTCTGGAGTTCCCTCAAAACAGAAATAAGCCTTTGCGCCAGAATCGTTCAAATGGTATTCAATTTCTCTCTCTTTCAGCAGCACATTAATGGGAACAACAACGGCTCCAATTTTCAGAATTCCAAAATAAACCATCGGGAAAAAAGGCAGATTGGGGCAGGACAAAACAACACGGTCTCCCTTGTTAATCCCTGCGTCTTTGAGTCCGTTGGCTATTTGATTGGCTGCCCCGTTTAACTGAGCGTAGTTGAATTGTTTCTCCCCCAAAATGATGGCTATTTGGGTGGGGAATTCTCGTGCTGAATTTTCAAGAATTGAGGCTAAATTTAACAGACTATTGGGTTTCATCTCGACTGAAGGCGCCTCAACCTCAGGTTCCTCCGCTTCTTTAGTCAACCCTAAAAGTTCATTCAACGATTTGTTCAGTTGTTCCTCAACATCAATTAAAGGGAACAATTGTTGGATTTTTTCCAAGCCCCATGTAATCGTTTCTTTATAATGATTCAGATTTATTTGGCTCGTTATCTTTGATAGATCAAACATATTTTTCTCCTGAGTGCATTAGTTTACAAGGTTAACAACTCATCGTTGCGAATAAAAGGACAGGTGTTTACTCCTCTGACTTTAATTTCAATAACTGACGCAATCGCTGGATTTCTGCTTCTGCGTCTTCGGCACGCTGTTTCTCTTCTTCAGCACGCTGTTTTTCTTCTTCGGCACGCTGTTTTTCTTCTTCGGTACGCTGTTTCTCTTCTTCCAACAGTTGAGCGTATTCGGAAATAATATGATCTTTATGAGAAAGTTTGTCATTCAACTGAGCGACTAACTCCTGTGCAAAAGGGACATCAATCCCCTCCGGTAAAGAAAACCGAATTTTTTCAGCCTCAACCTGTAAGAACAAACCTAAAATTGTTGAATAAATTTTCCCCTTCAAATTTTCAATTTCGCGATAAAGGGAACCGCTCAATTGATACCCTCTGAGTTTCAAATAGTCGGGATCGAACATGAAATATTCTGGAATTTCGAGTCTTGCGTATAAATTGAGTTTGTCCACCTGGTCTTTACGCCGGGTATCTTTGGAAAGTATTTCTAACACAAAATCCAAACCCTTTCCTTCTCTCAACACATTCCAACTTTTCCGATGATGCGTTTCAACATCATAAACTACTAATAAATCAGGATAAAAAGCACGTTCTCCCGGATAGAGGGTATGCAGATCTGAAGCCACAAAGACCGTTCGTCCTTTGGCCTTGAAAAATCGCCGCAATACTTCTGTCGTCGTTGCCCGGGAATCAAAATGCAAGGTACTTTCTCCCATCAAATTGAACTCTTGTTCCAGGGCGGCAATAATGGCATTTTCTGTTCGTGACTGCTCCACAGGAGACATTTGCTCCCACATTTCCCGAGTGGGTACCAACAGAGGATCCTCCTGAAGCGTTTTTTCAATATCTATATTCATAAGACTCCTGAGCAACAAGGCAAAACATGAGGGCTTCTTATCTTTGTTCCTATCTGCCTTTAACTTTAAAAGCAAGATGGTGAAATCACAATCAAAAAACACACTAATTTCACCGCTTTTGAAAGAACTTTTAAAGCATCCGATCCCTCAAAAAATGCATCGCTCCTATCTCATCAATCCGGCGCAGGTGAGTACCCTTCGCAAAAAACGCCATCCTGATTTCGAAATCATATTGCGGCTCTCACCAACGGGAGAGATGAGTCTTCCCGTTGGTCGCGTTTACCTCCCCAGTCTTCGCAAAAGCCATCCAGAGTGGTTTGAAAAATAAAACACAAGAGCCTTTCCACAACGCTATGGGGTTTAACCGAATTCCCGCAATATCGCTTGAAATTGCTTGTATTCCTCCTTTGAAAAATGGTGCGTTCAGGAGGGCCACGCACCATCAATCAAACGGTTTTCAAAGTTAGAAGGGGATATCATCTTTGATGTATTCATCATCAGGAGTACTGTTATCATCACCGGGAGGCGTTTGATATTGCGGCGCAGATGGTTGGCGTGTGGGCACTCCCTGTTGTTGCGGAGGATTTTGAGGCGCAGGTGCCGTATAGCCCTGATTTTCATATCCCGATCCCGGCCCCTCTTTGACCCCCAAAAACTGAATAGTTTTTGCTATGATTTCAGTGGTATATCGTTTTTGCCCTTGTTGATCTTCCCAACTCCTGGTTTGCAAACTTCCTTCGATATAAACCTGTTTCCCTTTTTTTAAGTAAGATTGAGCCAAGTCTGCCAGACGATCCCAGGCAACCACCGTGTGCCATTCCGTTTTTTCTTGACGCTGTCCTTGTTTGTCTTTCCATATATCTGTTGTTGCAATACTAAAATTAGCTACAGCGTTTCCTGACTGCGTATAGCGGATTTCAGGATCTTTTCCCAAGTTACCGATTAACATTACTTTGTTTAAACTACCCATACTAACCTCTTCTGAATTGTGAAATGACAAAAGAGTTTGTCACTTGACAAATAGAGTTTGTCACTTGACAAAAGAGTTTGTCACTAATTAAACTCAAATAAACCTAATTTGTAATTATTCCTCATGTATTCTTATTGATTTTACAGAAATTATTTAATAATAACTCGCAAAAACCAGAGTTCTTGGCCTAAAAAATCCATAATAGGGAATTTCTACCCCATTAGTTTTATAATGCGTGCATAGACTGAACATAGGTCGTCTAAATTGACCAAAATAGCTTGCTCAAAAAATGGACCTGCAAGAATGTCTCACGGCCCCTTATTTTCTGTGGGTTTCCTCCAATTTTTCAG
>JBBCAX010000124.1:0-4770 GCA_051382335.1 Deltaproteobacteria bacterium TL4 | reverse complement strand
GAATATGGAAGTGGACGCGGTGGCCTATACGAATGGGACGGTGAATGAGTTGTATGTGATTGAAATCAAAAGTTGTCTGAAACAACGGGATTTGGACCAAACGCTGGAGATTCTGAAAAACTTCCGGATGTTTTTTCCGGAGTTTTCCGACAAAACCATCCGGGGAATGTTAGTCTATGTGGATACCGAGTCTTCCATAAGAGAGGACGTGCTGCAATCGGGTCTGTATCTGGCCGCCATCCATGATGAAGTCTTTTCCCTTGAAACTCCCGCCAACTTTATCCCCAAAACCTTCTGATGGGTCTGTCCTGGTCGCGAGACTTTCTACCGTGTTTTCTCTTTGTGGCGCGCTCGCTTCGCTTAAGCGGCACCCTACCTTAAGTGGCGCGCTCGCTTCGCTTAAGCGGCACCCTACCTTAAGTGGCGCGCTCGCTTCGCTTAAGCGGCACCCTTTCTACAAACCCGCTAAAATCCAGCGTTTATTTAGGAAAGATGTCTAATGTCTGACGCGATTTATCCCAGCTTAAAAAAGAAGTATTTTTCTAGGGTTGTGTTTGTGATGAAGGACTGTTTGTACAGAAATCAGGGTGCCCTTACGGAGGAGTTACTTGGGCATATTCAATCGTTCTATCAACTTGCCTCTCAATTAAATCAGGAATTATTAAAGGCACTTTCCTTAAAGCAAAGGTCTTTAACGGAGATTGTATGTCAGGCAGGGTGTGATGATTGTTGTGGGATGATTGTTTTCGTCGCCTTGCCGGAATTTCATCTTATTTCACGATATTTGCACCAGCATTACACACCTGAGGAACTTAAGCTAATCAAAGCAAAGCTGGAACATACGGTTCAAAGGCTTGAAAAGTGTGCAACTCCTAGAGAACAGCTCTTGGTTAAATGTAGTTTTTTAGAAAATGGCCGTTGCCAAATCTATCCCGTCCGCCCCTTTTCATGCAGAGCCTGGAATAGTACGGACGTTAAGAGTTGTCGGCAATATTTGTATCATCCTGACATTCTTATTCCTACGAGTATTTGTTATTATGCACCCTATGATGTGATCAAAAAAGGGATTCTTCATGGATTGAAAATTTCAGGGTATGAGCAACCTTCTCAGGAGTTAAATATGGGGATGTTAGAGCGATTGAACGCCAATTAAAGAGCTCACACCTATTTCGCGACAGCGAATAACTAATCTGGAGACGTTAAATGTTTGAGTGGTTTCGAAAGAGAAGCACCTCGAAGGGGTGTCTTAAAGGAAATTACCAGCATTCCACTTCACGAGATGATTGGAATGAGGTACTGGAAGAGTTGTATGATCAGGTGATTGTTCGTTGGAAACATGGTTTGGCGGTCATCAGTAAGACAGGAGAGCATGGTGAGATTTCTCCCAATATCACCTTTCGAATCAAAGGAACCTTGGGTCTCGATTTGAAAAGCATGATCAAACAAATGAGCCATTCTCATTTTGAAAAAATTTTTGCAATGGCACAAAGACAAAGCCCTGATATTTCTGATTGCTATGGTGTTAAAAAACTGGGTCTGCCAAATAACTGCTTAGTTTTCTTGATGGAGCACGCTGGAGATTCCAACATAAAAAGGGCGATGTTGGTTTTTTCAGGTCCTGTTTTGAAAAAAGATTTAGAAAAACAGTTGGAAAAAGTAAACATCATCTTAAGCAATGCCAAGCATCAAGCCGATAACAGAACCGACCCGTTTAAAAACATGAAAATTCCCCCCAAAATGAATCGAACGCAAATGATCGGAGCTCCCCAGAATGAGGTTAAACTTCGACTGGATTATCTTGAATCAATGAGCACTCTCACCCCTGAACAAAAACAAGAGCAGAAAGAATTAGAGGAATATCTTTATCACCTGTTTCAAAAATCCATGAGAGAAAAGCCTTAAGTCTATTTTTTTAGTCGCGGAAATAATGGAAGGAGGTTGTCCTTTCACTTCTTGCAGCAACGTTCATGTTAAAAATCGCAATGACTTCTGTTTTGATCTTGGGTTTTACGTTGATGACTAACAAATCAGAGGTTTCCAATATTTGAAATAGTCCACGGCCTGCGCCGCCTTTTCCTTGTTGAGCGGGATCCTTAATGCTGGAATAGCATCGTTCCAGGTAGTTTAAAATGGTTTCTCGATGAAACGCTCCAAAGGGGTCTTGAGTGGAAATGGCAATAAACATTCCGTCACAGGCGTAGCGGAAAATACCTTGTTCCTCCGGTTTCAGCAGAATCCGTTGGGTACGGGAAAGATGATTGTATAAGGGTTTTCCTTCCGCATTGACAGGGGCATCGTAAATGGTATTCATGAGCAATTCTTCGGCAACCATCACACATTTGTTTTGAATCGATTTTCGAATACCCAGTTGTTCCAGATACGCTTCCATATCGTTGACTAAATTAACCCGGGTAGAACTATCTTCAATGGGCCGTTGCTGTACTTCCACGCCCCAATTGGTGTATTTTTCAAGTCCAAATAAATCATTGGTGATCAACTTGCTCACCGTGGTTAAAATATTTTTGATAGTAAAGGTCCGATCTTCCTCATTTCTGGAAACAATATTGGACAGAAAAGGGTACTCTTTCAGGAGAGGAAGGTATTTGGGTGCGTCTTCAGAGGTCGTAAACACGGTTTTAACCGTAGGATCTTTTTCATAAGCGATTGCCGCAAGTTGAATCAATTCACGATCGGTATAAATAATGTCATAGCGCTTCTGTTCCAGCTTTTTTCGTCCGTCTTCCAGGGTTTCCACAATATCAAGCTGCACCCCTGTACCGCCAAGGGCTTGTTTGGTGATAATCTGTTGTCTTTTGATGGTTTGCGCGACAAGAACCTTTTTACTTTGGATGGCTTTTTCTGAAAAATAGATTTGATGAATGGGTCTTAAAATTTCCTCAATTTTTGAAACATCCCGGAGCGCATTTTGGAGACAGCCTGCCCGGTCTGGGGCCGTGGCGTCTTTCATTCGTTCAAGGCAGCCCTTTAAAGAAGCAACCTGTGTCTTATAGAGGTGGCTGATTTGAGTCAATAAATGTTCCTTATTTCGATTAAAATCTTCAAGTTGATGATTCGTCGCAAGGAGGTTCGTATTTTGGATTTCCAATTCAGCCTTCGCTTCCTGGTATTGCTGAGTTGTTTCAAGCAACGTATCCGAAATGCTTTGTTGTATGTGTAAATTCGCTTCCAGTTCTTGTTGATTCTCCTTAAGTCGCTGATTCAAAGTAAGCAGTTCTTCAGTACGCTCTCTGACTTCCTGTTCAAGGCGGGCTTTATATTGTTTTTCACTGTCCTGCAACTTTTTTTCTTCATCAATATCCCGGGTAACCGCCAAGTACCCCATCAAGACTTTCCCCTCTTTGTCCTTTAACGGAACCCCCACACTTTTCCCTAAAAAGGTGGAACCATCTCGACGTTTGTACAGTATTTCATAGGGCTCATGCGTTTCTTCAGCATTAGGGTTATAGCGACGCCGGCCTTGTTCATCAAAATCATCGGGATTCGAATATAATTCTTTAATATTCATCCCAACTCCGTCCTTACAATCATAAGCAAACATATCCGCTGCCGCTTGATTGTAACGTTCAATGGTCCGGTCTGGATTCAGAAAGACCACAGCATCGGGAATATTATTGAAAATAAATTCCAATTTTTGACTTTTGTTTGAAAGCTCTTCTTGCATCATTTTGAGGGAGCCTACATGCTCTTCCAAAGTTTTTCGTATTTGTGACAAGGACCGCATCATATCGCTAATATTCTCACTTAGAAACTCAAATTCATAAATCCCCTTGTACGTGGGATATTCATTATCTTTAATCGATTTGATGATGGTGTGAATTGGGTTTTTAATGAGTTGTTTGAAGTATACAATCAATAAAAAAATTCCAATCACCAGTGCACTGAAAGTTTTTACATACGCAGCGTTGATATTCTGGTCTAAGGCGGAACGGGTTTCGCTGGTTTTTAACAAAATGACATGCCACTGCAAAGACGGGATATAGAAGTGATAGAAATAATGTTTTTGTGTTTTCTGAGTCAGCATTTGCAGGGAAGGGGAGCGTTCGTCCTGAACCATCACATAAGAAAAACCGATGCCAAAATTATCCATTAATATTGTACCGGAAATATTCTTGTAAATGACGGTTTTGAAACCATTTTGGGAAGTAACCCGTTTAACAATATCCAGGGTTTGATTAAATTTTTGCTTCTGTAAACCGGGATCTTGAGGGATAGGAATCCACGCCAAATTTCGTTCGGTGATGGTTTCAATGGTTTTTGACATCGCTTGCAATTCTTCCCTGATGCTCTGAGAGCGGAAGTCTGAGACGGACTGACGAATCAACGCGTAGAGTCCCGTTCCAATAAAAATGATTAATAAGCATAAAGAAAAAAGGATCCTTATCCTCAGTGTATTAAACACTTGATAAGAAAATTTTGAGGCAGAGCCTGAAGGTTGAGGAAGCCTATTCATCGTGAGGTTTCTTTCTTATTTAGAAGCAAAAAAAAGAAGGTTATATTAAAATCGGACACCTACTTCAGTTTTGACAAGGTTGAGAGGGCGATGTCAAGCAACATAGACAAGGATGTAGAATAAAATTACAAATAATTCTGTCAACCGAGCAAGTTATTTCAGGTCCACGACTAGGAATGAGAATTAAATAACTTACCCATTTCCACTCCTGTTAAGGATAGTTTTTCGCCAACTGTTCAATACGTTCTCGCTGGTAATTTTTGATTTCATTTGCCAAAGGATGATCTGATTTTATCAAC
>JBBCAX010000123.1:0-31356 GCA_051382335.1 Deltaproteobacteria bacterium TL4 | reverse complement strand
CATGGCACATTCTCCTGAAAACTTGAATTTATCCTTAAATATCAAGAGGATAACTATCATTTCTTGGATAATTAGTCAAGTTACTCTTTCAATTAATCTAAATTATTTCAGATAGTTAGATGTATTTGCGTTCTCTAGGATAAATAAACAGACTCATAAATAAAATCATTGATAAAACCAAGTCTTATCAAATGGAATTTAGCGATAGCGTTATCTTTAAAACATTGTTAAGGGATCTTGAAAATGAAAAAAATCATTATCAAACAGGTGCAAAAAACAATGATAAAGACCATCTGTTGTCTCTCCTTCAAACGATGAAAAGCAATGCTGAGGCTTAAATATTTTAAATTGCCATCGCTTACAACGTTTCAAGGCGTTGCCGTTCAATCGCCTCCCTTGCTGAAATCTTGCGTATCCGCTGAAAGATATCCCCTTAAAAAGGGTGGTGTCCCAGATTGACTTCCTGCTATAGAAATAATATGAATTCTGCCTTTTCAACATTTGAAGACGACAAAGGTCAGCGTAGAAAACGTACTCCTGCTATGGCCGCTGGATTAACTGACCCTATCTGGAGTACTGAAGAGTGGATCACTTACCCAGCTAAAGCTGGGTAAGTCATTCTGGGACACTATCGCTTTTCTCAGGGACGACCCACCTTCATTTGCACCTCGTCAATGCACCAATCAATACCCCCAACAAAAAAATACAATCAAGGAGAGCTGTCGTTCCACCTAATACCATTTGTAAATTTTCAAGCCGAGATAAAAGCTAATGCTGCCTTGGATCAAAAGCATCAAAGAGGGTTGTAGCAGTTCCTGAATTGAGAGGCTTTCCACAAAAACTCCACGGAGTCCATCGGCTAATAAAGTCAGTGGCAGGTATTGAATCCAGGGGATAAGCCAGTCAGGAAAGGAATGATAACTGAAAAAAATACCTGAGGTAATAAACATAGGCATGTTGATCGTGTTGATCAGACCATTTCCAGCCTGGGTGCTTGCGGCTCTGGAAGAAATAAGCACAGCAATCCCGAAAAAGCAGAAAAAACCAGAGAGAGCAATTAACAACAATCCCATCAAACTCCCCTGAATCCGTACCCCAAAATAATAATAGGCGAAACCAAAAGTACAGACAAACTCCAGACCGCCCATCAACAACCGTGTCAGCATCTGAGAAATCAAAAAAACAGATTTGTTCAGAGGTGTAATCACAATGCGTCTCAGAAGCTTTTTAATCCGCATTTCAATCAGCACCCATCCAACCCCCCATAAACAGGTGTTCATAACGGACAAGGCGAGAAGTCCTGGAATCAGAAAATCAATATAACGTGTTCCTTGAGTTTGAAGCGTCTTGACGTCGGTCTTGGAAAGTGTTCCCTCTTTTGCGGAAAACCGTGTAAGCAATAAATAACAAAGTTGGGCTTCAGCATTTTGGGGATCAAAATGAAAGGTTGGGCTGTCCGGATTTGGGAAAGTCATGAATAGCAGAATTTTGGTACGCTTCAGAGCTCGTTCTATCTCTTCACCAGTTTGAAGATGAAAACGAAAATGGGTGGTATCCACCCCCGGAGATCTGAGCGTAATATCAAATTGCCCGGTTTGAAGACTGGATGCTGGAATTTCAACACCTGTCAGCCTTTGAAACCAGGATAAAAACTCAACAGGGGGTTGTCCTCCTTCCTCAAGCACCGCAATATTTCTGAGACTTTCTCCACGCTGATCAAAAGAAATTCCCAGGATCCAGGAAAGAATCAGGGGAAACAAAAACGACCAGAACAGAACGCCTGGATTGCGAAAGAACAGTCTCATTTGAGAAAGCACCAACTGAAGCAAAGCACTATTCATCTAAATGTCTCCCGGTCATAGTGATAAACAAATCATCCAGATTTTTTCGTCGGCATTCTAGTCCGTCCACATGGATGGTATTGCTTTCGAGAGCTTGCAGAATTCGAGGTAAAACCAAGGTTATTTTTTGTACAAGCAGGGTTGCTTTAAGCTTGGATTCCTTCCAGTGTGTTTCCAACACCCCAGGAATCTCGGCCAGAAGAAATCGGGCTTTGTTGTACCAGAGGTCTGCGGAAATGAGAAGTTCAATAATTTCTGTTTGTTGCAAATCTTTCAATAAATCCGAAACACTCCCCTGTTCAATGATTCGGCCTTGATTCATGATCACAATGTGATCACATAAATATTCCGCCTCCTCCATATAATGGGTTGTGAGAACAAACGTGGTATTTTGCTGTTTCAACGCTTGTAACACATACCATATTTCTCGACGGGAATTCGGATCCAGTCCTGTAGACGGTTCATCCAGTAAAATCATTTTAGGATAGTTGATGAGTGAAAGCCCCAACACCAGTTTTTGACGCTGTCCTCCTGAGAGCGTGATCACGTGCTTGGCATGGTGTTCCGCCAATCCAACCGTCTGCAATATTTCTTCACTGCTTCGATGAGGTGGACTATAAAAACTTCGAAACAAGTTCAGCGTTTCCAGGACGGTTAACTTGTCAAAAAGTAAGGTTTCCTGAAAGGCGACACCGATCATCTGACGGAGTTCTTTGGCATTCTTTTGCCAACTTTTACCAAAAATATGAATGGTTCCAGAATCGGGTACCTGGACGCCTTCAATCAAATCCATCAAAGTGGTTTTCCCTGCGCCATTGGGTCCCAAAAGGGCAACAGCCTGCCCTTGCTTGATGTTGAGATCCACCTGTTGGACTGCTTTTACCTGTTTGAAAGACTTAGAAACCTGGTGTAGTTCTAAAGCAGGAGTTGAATTCATAAGCATCCTCAATCATTTTGGGGTATCTGGAAATAAAACGATGCATCACAAAAAAATTGATTCTGTGTTCTATTTTGGTTCAGTGTCAAGTGCGTATTTTAAAAAAAGTTAAGCTACCCATTCTCCCCATGATTTGATGAAAAATAGCGCCCATTCCAGCCAGACGATCGTTATGATTTACAATGCATATTGTTGTAGTAAGAAAACTGAGACCCCATTGAAATAACTAATCACTATCGCGAAATGTTTAATGTTGAATTTTTTAACCTTCTTCTCCCACCACCAACCAGGATAAATTCAGGCTCAACGCCCGTTGTTGGTATAAACGCAAAAACTTTAGTAGAAAGCCCCACCGTTTTGTTATTGTCTGGTTCCCGAACTCCCGCTTGGGAAGTCCGTGACTGAAGCTTGAGCTTCATTCCAAGGAAGCAGAGCTTCCGTGTCGTTGAGTTCCTCTGGAGCTTAGGAAACCAGAAAAGTCCGTCAGCGCAACCAGTGTGAGACGGCAACAAGAGAAGACCCGATTCATGGCGACTCATTCTAATTTTTTTTCACTCCGTAAATTACATTTTCTCTTGCTAAATCGGCAGTTTTTCGGCAACTACAGAGTATCGTCCGGATTTTAAATCCCTTTTGTGGTCCTGTGCCCTTTAAAATTTTCTTGATTCCTTAGGGTAAAAGGGCTAAATTTGGTGGAATTCATCTATCTCATTGAGATAATTAGTAAAAGGATATGCCGAATTCTTTCCATTTTAAAAAAAGAATATTGCCGCGCGAATGGGATTTCTTATCACGTTCTAGGGCATGAATTACAAGGCATGCAGGCCTTTTTGACAAAGAAAAGGTGCTTCATCTTTAGTTCGACTTTGTTGAATCAGCCACAGACTCACGGAGTCACAGAGAACACAGAAAATTTAAATTATTGTGGACAAAGCTTTAAAAAACGGGAATCCTGATTTGGTGATTTCCTTATTTTTAAAACAATGTACCAAAGCAAACATCAAATTATGGAGAAAATGTTATGATGGATGATAACTCATGGGGACTGCACACAATCGTCGACCTTTATTCCTGTGATATTAATCTTATGAAAGATAAAAAGCACATAGAAAAGTTTGTGATTGAGTTGTGCGAAAGAATTGGAATGAAACGTTATGGAGAAGTTCAAATCGTTTATTTCGGTGATCATCCGGATGTCTCCGGTTACAGTATGACGCAGCTTATAGAAACCTCGCTCATCTCTGGGCATTTTGCTGACAATTATTGTTCTGTTTTCCTGGATGTGTTTAGTTGTGCACCCTATAGTCCTGACGCTGTTGTGAAGTTTTGTAAGGAATCATTCCGTGCGGACGATTATGACATGAAAGTGGTCAAAAGAGGCGAAAGGGTTTAAGCTCGAAAAATCCGTTCCAGTTAATTTTAGTGGGAATGCACCGCATTGGAGTCTGATGTGGTGGCGTTCCTACTGAAATTAATTCTGTCGAACTCCATCGTGTGATGGAGATTTATTGTGGGGATGTCTCAGAAAACCAGAAAAATCGGTGACCTCCTTGGTTGGTGTGGAACAGTAAATGTGTACTATAGAAAGGCATGTATGACGAACGTAGATATTAAGAATAGTAAATTGAAAAAGTGGGTGGCCGAAGTTGCTGAACTTTGTAAACCTGATACGATATACGTATGTGATGGCTCAAAATCAGAGTATGACCGACTCATGCAGCAGATGGTCAAAAGCGGCATGGCCACTCCTCTGAAAAAACGTCCTAACAGTTTTCTCTTCCGTTCTGATCCTAGCGATGTAGCGAGGGTGGAAGACCGCACTTATATCAGTTCACTCAAGAAGGAAGATGCCGGCCCCACGAATAATTGGGTTGCTCCTCATGAGTTAAAAGAAACGATGAAAGCTCTTTACAAAGGGTGTATGCGAGGAAGAACTCTGTATGTGATTCCTTTCTCAATGGGTCCCTTGGGTTCTCCTATGTCAAAAATAGGAGTCGAAATTTCTGACAGCCCTTATGTTGTGTGTAATATGCAGATCATGACACGAGTGGGAACCAAAGTTTTGGAAGCCTTAGGATCCGCTGGAGCGTTTATTCCCTGTCTGCACTCAATCGGTTCTCCCTTGGAACCGGGGCAAAAAGATTCAAAGTGGCCCTGTGCGCCCATAGAAAAAAAATACATCTGCCATTTTCCTGAAGAAAATCTGATCTGGTCTTATGGCTCAGGCTACGGAGGCAACGCGCTGTTGGGCAAAAAGTGCTTTGCGCTCAGAATAGCCTCCACGATGGCTCGTCGGGAAGGCTGGATGGCCGAGCACATGTTGATTTTGCGTTTGACAAATCCCGAGGGACGGCAATATCACATCGCTGCGGCGTTTCCTTCCGCTTGTGGAAAAACAAACCTTGCGATGCTTCAACCTGCTATTCCGGGTTGGAAAGCGGAATGTGTGGGTGATGATATTTCCTGGATGAAGATTGGTCCCGATGGCCGGTTGTATGCCATTAATCCCGAAAGTGGTTTTTTTGGAGTCGCTCCAGGAACCGCCTACAATTCCAATCCGATGGCCATGGAGAGCATCAAGGAAAATACGATTTTTACCAACTGTGCGCTGACAGATGATGGCGATATCTGGTGGGAAGGCCTGGATGGCGCGCCTCCAGCCCATGCGATTGACTGGAAAGGCAGGGACTGGACTCCTGAAGTAAAAGAGCCAGCAGCCCATCCTAACGCCAGATTTACGGCGCCAGCAACCCAATGTCCTGTCATTTGCGCCGATTGGGAAAAACCGGAAGGCGTGCCCATCGACATTTTTGTTTTCGGAGGACGACGGGCTGGTGTTGTGCCTTTGGTGCAAGAAGCCTACAATTGGGATCATGGGGTGTTTATGGGGGCAACCGCAGGTTCGGAAACCACCGCAGCAAACATCGGTTCTGTCGGTAATCTCCGTCGCGATCCTTTTGCGATGACTCCTTTTTGCGGCTACCACATGGGCGACTACTTTCAGCATTGGCTGGACATGGGTGACCGTCTCGGCAAAAAAGCTCCACGCATTTTTTACGTCAACTGGTTCAGAAAAAGTGCGGCAGGCAAATTCTTATGGCCAGGTTATGGCGATAATGCCCGTGTGCTGAAGTGGATGTGTGATCGCGTCGAAGGCAAAGTAAAAGCAAAGGAAACACCGATTGCGATTTTGCCCAATGACGGGGATCTGGACTTGTCTGGTTTATCCATTGCTTCAGAAAACCTCAAGGAACTGCTAAAAGTTGATATTGCTGCCTGGAAAGCGGAAGTACCTGATGTTCAAAAATACTTTGAAAAATTCGGTACTCGCCTGCCAAAACGCTTGCAGAAACAGCTTGATGGCTTGAAAAAACGTCTCGGTTAATCAGTCGCTGTCTCAGCAGTGCTGAAGGCTAAAAGGTAATTGAAAAACAGGAAAGGCGTCAAAGCCTTTCCTCTAACAGAATCCCTCTGACAGTCCTTCTTTTTGAAACGCTTCCCTCGTTTTTTGTCGCTCCAAGCTTATTGATTTCACGCTGCATCAGGTGATACGCGAAGCCCGATGCTGGCATGAGTTCAGCAGGTTGAGGACAGTCCCTGGTAGAAAAATAACCCAAGTCTGTGGACTTTCTTTGTCCCTTGAAATTTTCAGGAATCTCATTGTAGCGGTTTAAAATTTAGGGTTGAATACTGGGCACCTCCATAATCAGAATTGCGCTTTCCAGTTCAGGGCTTTATATTGAAAGCAGGGCGGTTCGGAAACTCACTACGGGATTAACACTCATTGGAACTAAAGCGATGCTGAGACATTCTTCTTATCTGGGAAAAACGTTATTGAATCGTTACGAGATTAAAGGCCTGCTTGGTGAAGGGGGGATGGGGCAAGTCTTTCTTGCCTGGGATCGTCAAGCCAGAGACGAAAAAGCGATCAAATTAATCGATATTCAAAAAGAAAAATTTCCCTTGGAAACGGTTCTACGGTTTACTAAGGAAGCGGAAAATTTAAAAACGCTACAGCACCCCTATATTGTGAGTTATAAAGATTTTGTCCATGAAGATGATATTTACTTATTAGTCATGGAATATTTACGAGCGCC
Source organism: Deltaproteobacteria bacterium TL4 (assembly GCA_051382335.1). Taxonomy (GTDB): domain Bacteria; phylum SAR324; class SAR324; order SAR324; family NAC60-12; genus JBBCAX01. Next base: position 24,481 of record JBBCAX010000123.1, on the reverse strand, counting down.
AACCCTATTGCAATATCTCCAGAGTCACGGTCCTCTGACCATTAAGGCTGTGATCCATTTTATCGAATGTTTGGCGGAGACACTTCTTTACGTCCATGAGCACGGTCTGGTCCATCATGACCTTAAAGCTTCCAATATCATCATTGACCATCAGACGGAGGATGAATTTCAAATCAAGTTACTCGATTTTGGTTTATCTCAACTCGTGAGCGCCATCGGCAACCAGGGAGGAACCTTGGCTTATATGGCCCCGGAACAGACAGGGATCCTGCGCAAAATAGTTGATCATCGGGCCGACTTGTATTCAGCGGGAATTCTGATCTATGAAACGCTGGTGGGACAGGTTCCTTTTAGAAGTGAGGATTCCGCTCTTTTGATTCATCAACACATCGCACAGACACCGGAGGCACCTTCTCTTTTCAGAAAGGATCTTCCTCCGTCTTTAGAGGACATGGTGCTTAAACTGCTTCGAAAAGATCCTGATGACCGTTACCGAACAACCCGTGGATTACTAAAAGACATTCAACACTTGGCCCGACTTTTAAAATCACAACCTTCCGGTGAAATAAAATTTGAGCTCGGAGACGATGACCACTGGGATAGCCTTCCGCAAGAGTACCCTTTTATTGGACGCAATCAAGAAATACACCAAATAGAAACCATTCTCGAACGCTCCAAACGAACAAATACCGGAGGCATCGCCTTTTTGGAAGGGGCTCCCGGAGTGGGAAAAACACGGATGCTTGCAGAACTGTCCAATAAACTTCAAGCACAAGGAGAGAGGGTTTGGCATGAACAACCCAGAAAAGAGGAAACCGATATTCCTTATAAATTTTTCAGATCCTTAATGGGAAAATTTGTGTCCTATCTGAAAAGCGTTTCTGAGGCAGAACAATATACCATCATCCAGTATTGCCTCAAAACCTACGATTATCGCTTTGGTTTATTTTTGGAAATCGTTCCGGCGTTATCCTCTTGGCTTGAAAACTCGTTCATTCAGAGTTTCTCCCATCCTGAAGCCTGGAAAGATTCGGATTACCGTTCGGTTATTATTGAATTTTTTAAAACCGTATCTCATCACAAAAAACATATCACCATCGTTATCGATGATTTTCAAAATCTGGATTCCTCTTCAATGAAGTGTTTGTTGGAAGAGTTTGATTCCTTTCAAAAAATTGCTTTAACCTGGGTGGTCTCCTCTAGCTATGAGGATATTCCCTTAAATTTTCAAAAAGAGCTTAATCAATATGCTCAACAAGGGTTAATCTATCGCCTTCATCTGGCCCCTTTAACCGAAGCAACCTTTGGCGAACTGTTGCAATTATTATTTTCCAATAAACTGCATGACCTGCCTCAATTACTTGAGCCTTTGTACTGTGCGACACAAGGGAACCCTGCCTACTTAAAACATCTTTTGCAAAACTTGCTGGATCATCGGGATATTTACTATGAGGGCGGCTTTTGGCAATTAAATTTTGAAGAAACCTTGCGGTGTATCAAAAAATCGAGTACGCAAGAACAGGATACGATTCCTTTGATTGCGTTTTCGGAAGTGGAACAAGCGATTTTACAACGCGGTGCGGCCTTTCAGCGGGCCTTTACATGCAAAGCTTTGCATCGTGTTCTTCAGGCGCCTCCGGCCATGGTCACGATTGATGATACACAACTCCTCTCTTTTCTGGATAAGACGATTCAACATGGCGTTTTGAGTGTGGATTCCGAGAAGCTTTACGCTTTTAGAAATTATAAACTGCGGGAAATTCTGCTCCGAAAAATGCCGCTGGATTTAAGGCAGGAAGTTCATAGAATGATTGCTCTTTTTCTCGAGGACGTCATTCTGCCCAAAGCCCCTGAAAGTATTTATGATATTGCGCATCATTGGGGCAAAACCGGGGATCCTCAAAGAGCCTTGGAATATTACTTGAGGGCGGCTCATTTAACTTCTGATGGCATGTTCAGCAATCGTCAGACACAGTTCTATTTCAATCTTGCCAAGGATGTGCTTAAGAAACTGCCTCCCTCCTCCCTAACCTCAGAGAAGCTTTTCGATTTGCATTATCAAGCCGCACGTCATGATTTTTTCTTAGACCATAATTTTGATTTGCACTGGCAACAGGCATTAGAACTGGAACAGTGGGTTGAGGGGGACAAGACCCGGCTGATGAAACTGCTGGCGTTCAAAGCCTCCCTCAGCTTTTTTCTCGGGAATAAAAAAGAAATGTTCCGCTATGGGGAAGAAGTTCAGGCCATGGCCGTTCTTCCTGAAGATGGACGGTATGTCGCGGATGTTTATAATTTACTGGGACGCGTTGCGAGCCACAAAAGTTATGAAGAGCGTCAAGAACTGTTGAGTCAAGGGATTGAGTTATCCCTCCAATTCAAAGCCTTTCATGAAGTATGGGGTTCCGTAATGATCCGAAGTGTGCTGCTGGGATACTTGGGTCGTTTTAACCAGGCAAAAACCGACTTGGAACGCACTATCAAAATTCTGAAAGAAAATCAGTATCGTTATGCGGAAGGGATTCGTATTTCTGCCCTGGCTTATATCGAAACGGAGCGTGGTGAATTTCGAACTGTTCTTCAACTCGTGGAACAACTTAAAGAAACCCCTGTGCCTTTAGGGGCGCTTGGGAAAAAAACGGCTAAAACCATTTTAGCCAGAGCCTATGGGATGCAAGGCATGGTGAGTGAGGCGTTGAGTTTATTTGACGAATTACTGCAGAAAGAAGGAAGTTACTTTCAACATGTGGAGCGCCCGATGGCCTTGCTGGGACGAATCCAAATGGCCCTTCAACAAGAAGAACCTGAAACGGCACTGTCCTACGTTGAAGAAGCCCGGAGACAAATGGAATTTCGACCGGATCCCTATATGCAGTCTTTTTACGCCATACAGGCCGCATGGGCCTATTTACAACTCAACCAGCTTGATGAGGCAAAACAAGCGTTAGACGAAGCTCAGCAATACGCGGAACCGATCCACTCCCCTTTGCTGGAAAGCCACCTCACGTTTGCACAGACAAAGTGGTCTTGGCATAAAACACGGAATCGGAAGTCCATAGAGAAGGCGAATCAGATTCTTAAAGCAATGCTGGAAATGGAAGTTACAGGCTACTATGAGCTTTACAACGATGATCTCAAAACATGGTCCCGGAGCTCGAGCGATTCCTCCTCTCAGTTGTCTTCAGTTCTGCACGGGAATACAGAGATGCTCAAACTCCTGGAAATTAACCGTAAAATCACAGGGACGCTGGATACCAACGCTCTTTTTGAAGCGGTTTTGGAAGGATCCATGCAGATGGTGGGTGCTGAAAATGGTTATTTGTTCACAGCAAGTTCAGAAAAAACTGAATATACGTCCGCTTCGGCTTGTTTAAGAGTCGCCATGAACGCCAAAGGCGAAACCATTCCCCCTGAAAAACATGGCTATAGCCTTGGTGTGCTTAAGGAAGTGTTGTGTCAGCAAAAAACCGTTGTCACACGAGACGCGCGAAACGAGTTGCAATGGCAACAAAGTGAAAGCATTCAGCGCCAACAAATGCGATCCATTTTAGCCACCCCCATTACGCTGGAAGGTCAAACCAAAGGCATTCTTTATCTGGACAACCGTCAGGCAACCGCTGTTTTTAGTTTAAAAGATAAAGAAGTTGTTGATATTTTCGCGACTCAAGTGGCCATTGCGATGAGGAATGCGGAAATTTATGAGAAAGAACAACAGGCCCGCCGTCAGACCGAAGCCACGCTGAAAGTCTTTGAACGTTTTGTTCCGCGACAATTTACCAGCCGGTTACTGTGTTGTGACTCCATTGAGGACTTAACCGCAGGGATGGGACAACAAAGCCAAATGTCTGTCCTTTTTTCGGATATCCGTTCCTTTACCAGCCTCACAGAATCCATGCCGCCCAACGACGTGTTTCAATTTTTGAATGAATACCTGCTGTATATGGATGCGCCCATACGTCAACATCGTGGCTTTGTGGATAAATTCATAGGGGATGCCATCATGGCGTTGTTTGATCAATCGCCGCTGGATTCCATTGAGGCCGGCTTGGCCATGCAGGAAGCGTTGAAACAGTACAATCAGCTTCGCCAACAGCAGGGCAAGGTTCCGTTGAAAATCGGGATTGGGATTCATACCGGCGAAGTCACTATGGGCGTGATTGGCTCAAAAGAGAGAATGGATACCACCGTTTTGGGCGACACGGTCAACATTGCCTCTCGTATTGAATCGCTCACCAAATACTACCAATGTACCTTTCTTATTGGAGGAGAATTGGTCAAGGCCATCCCTTCGGATCATCCACTCAGGCTTCGAAGGATTGATCAAGTGCAGGTAAAAGGACGACAAAACAGCACCTGGATTTATGAAATATTTAATCATGATCCAGAGCCTCAACGAGAGTTAAAATTGCGGTATCAAGGTCTTTTCCAACAGGCTTTTGACAGCTATCAGGCAGGAACTTGGCTAAGGGCCCTGTCCCTCTTTGAAAATTACGCGAAAGTGGTTCCTGAAGATTATTTGGTAAAGGTTTTTATTGATCGATGTCAACTCTTTATTAAACTCCCTCCAGAAAATTGGAACGGAATTTTTCGGATTGAAAAAAAGTAACCTTACGCCACAGAATCCTCTCCCTTAGAGAAAAAATGAAAGTTGCAGAAGACAACCCCCTTTCCGAATTTGAGCTTCATTGGAAGCCGTCTCAGGATCTGGTAATCGTGATTGCAGACCAAGCCAAAACACAAAAAACAACGGTGGATCTGTGCAAAATGTTAAAAGCGGTACGAGAAACCGTGCAAAAACATGGTTTTGATATGAAACACTGGGGCACCCCAGAAAGAATGCTTGAACATTTAACAACAACCATTAGAATGGCCGCTAAAGATGAAAAATAAATAACTAAGTTTCCCTTTTATGGAGAAGGAATGGACACTATATGAAGAATAAATTTTTTTCAGGGGGGATGTACTCAAAAATCATCAGTCTTGTTTTACTGGCGGTTTTCATCATAGGATTCGTCGTTTTCGCCTATGTTCTTCCGCTCTTTGAGGAAAGTTTATGGAATGAGAAAAGGACGACTATCCGCAATGTGGTGGAAACGACAACAGGAATGGTTGCCGCTTATGAACTCAAGGCGCGAAATGGAGAGATGACTCTCAAGGAAGCTCAGGAAAAGGCGTTGGGAATCGTCAAAGAACTGAGGTATAACGGAGATGAATATTTTTGGGTGAATGATTTAAACCATATCATGCTGATGCATCCGGTCCAACTCAAGTTGAATGGACAAGATGTGAGTGGTATTCAAGACCCAAACGGCAAATATTTATTTCAGGAATTTGTCTCTCTCAGTAAAAAAGAGGGACAGGGTTATGTTGAGTATTTGTGGCCTAAACCCGGGGCTAAAGAACCTGAACCCAAACTATCCTATATTTCCTTATTCAAACCTTGGGGATGGGTCGTTGGGACAGGGATTTACATGACCGATGTGGAGCACCAGATTGCCAGTTTGCTATGGAAGTTGATAGCCGCGTTTATCGCTGCGATTGTGCTGACACTCATCATTACCAGTATTGTTGTTTCCAAGATTAAAAGGGGCTTAATCAACATGGAAGCCATTTCCAGAGAAGTCACCAGCGAAGCCAACACCCTCTCTTCCAACGCGCAAACTCAAAGCTCGGCAGTGGAAGAGATCAGTGCCTCACTTGAAGAACTGATTTCGTCTATTCAGGATGTTGCCAAATATGCCAGTGAGGTCTCTAACGTTGCCTATGATTCCGCCAAAAAAGCCAAAGCCGGTGGCGAATCTGTTCAACAAACGGTTGCTTCGATGAAACTTATTGAGGAATCGTCAAAACAGATTACGGACATCATAAGAGTCGTCTCGGATATTGCGGAACAAACGAATTTGCTGGCTCTTAATGCCGCCATAGAGGCAGCCCGTGCGGGCGATCATGGAAAAGGCTTTGCGGTTGTTGCGGATGAAGTTCGTAAATTGGCAGAGCGAAGCGCGAAGGCCGCAATGGATATTTCAAAACTCATCAAAGAAAGTGCGGTACGAGTTAAGGAAGGGTCCGAATTGTCTCAAAAAGTTGGTGAAATGCTCTCCCTGATTATCGAACATGTGGATAAAACCGCAGAAATGGTGGCACAGATATCAGCGGCAACAGAGGAACAAGCGGCGACGTCAACCAGCATTAATGACGGCATCACTCAAATATCAATCACTGTCAGCCATAATGCCGCCTCCTCTGAAGAATTAGCTTCATCTTCGCTTAATATGATGCACGAACTTCGCGAAGTGGTTCGAGGAAAGTACGGTGATGTTGAGGATCCTCGTCCTCCAGTTCAAGCCGAGATGCGCTCTCAGCCTCAACCCTCTTCACCGCAATCCAAGGTCTCCATAAAAACAGTGGGTACCCGTTCTGTCACCACTTCCGCGCCGACGTCCAGCAAGGCAAAGGAAAATTTTCTGGACTGGTAAGTTTAGTTCCCTTGAGTATTCGGTCAGCGAAGCATGCGTGAGAATCCGTTTTTCATTCGGCTTCAAATTTTTTCAAACATTCAATCACATCTTCAGGTGTTTTCGCTACGGTCAATTGTTTTACGGTTTCAGGATTAGAGGTCAGTTTCGCAATTTCCGCCAGGAGGATTAAATGAAGTTCCGGGTCTTTTTCAGAACTAAGCAGCAGGAAAATGAGTTTATAATTTTCATTGGAATCCCCAAACCAATTGATCCCCTGAGGTACGCGTGCAATCATACATAGCGGTTCTTTTAAGGTTGAAGAATAAGCATGTGGAATCGCCACATGATTAGGCAATACCGTTGGAAAGGTTGTTTCACGTTCAATCAACGCGTTTAATAATTTTTCATAAGGTAATTCAGGGTGGCTGTTAGTCGCTTCACGAAGCAGAATCATTAATAAAGTTTGAGCGTCAGCAACCTGGAGATCCAGAACATGGGAAGTATGAATAAAAAAGGGCAAATGATGTGCCCGTTCCTGGAACAGCACCACGTTCCCCTGTAATTGATTTTCCAAGGGGAGGGTGTGCACAAAAATATTCTGTTCTGCGGCAAAGGCCAATAAAACCGACCCTGTTGTGATTTTGGAAGAAATACTTTGAAATTGTCCACGCACCAGAATAGCTTCTCTTTTTTTTAACCGATAAGAAACGATGGAAGGTTTTGGCAACTCCGACCAGATTGGAATACCCTTTCCTCCTATTTTTATTTCCTGATTTTCATTGAGCGGGGACCAACGAAAGATATGATCCGGAGTAAGAAGCTCTGACCATTTCCCACTGATGACCTGATTGAGATCCCGGTTATCGGTCAATACCAGCAAATTACCAATCGTTGATCTTATTTCGTGAGGCAAGGCATCTTCCATTCGGGCATCACCATTAAAGGCGAGGTAGCCTTCATGCTGTGCTTCCTGGACGGCTGCCGCATTGGAGTCAACGAGGATGCACACATTCTGAGTATTTTCCATAATGAATGTTGCGATTTTTTTAGAAAAATCGTGTACGCCGACAATCGCCCATCCTGTTTTGACCTTGATTTTAAGCTTTAATATTTTTGCCACAAACCCCGCGGATAACCCTTGAAATAAAACGGTGACACCAATAATACTAAAAGTAAATGTTTCTAAAAAACTTACATTTTTATACCCCATGACACTGAGTTCCAAAGCAAACAGAGACGCCATCGCTCCGGCAACAATTCCTCGAGGTGCCATCCATGATAAAAATATTCTTTCCTTGTATGATAAGGACGTGCCATAAGAGCAGATCATGATACTTAAAGGACGAATCACAAAAAGAACGATCAGGATTAACACGAAGCCTTCCCATCCCATCTCTAAAAATTGATGCAGTTTGAGTTTCGCGGCAAGTAACACAAATAAAACCGCAATGCTCATTTCTGTTAACTCTGATTTAAACTGCACAATATGTTTTAAAGTGGGAGGCTTTTTTATCCCCAAAACCAATCCCATGACAATGACCGTCAGCAACCCTGCTTCATTGGCTATTAAATCAGAAATCCCAAAAGCGAAGAGAGCCATGGCCAGTACAAAAATGTTAACGTATTCCTCGGGAAACCATTTTTGAGTCAAGATCTGGTACACCACCATTCCAAAAACAAGCCCCAAGAAGTTCCCAATACCGATGCGATAAAGGAATTGCTGATAAGGATCTATGGCGTTAACCGCATCTAAACTCAATAATTCAAAACATAAAATCGCAATGAACACTCCAATCGGATCGATCAAGACGCCTTCCCAGTGTAAAATATGATGAATTTTTTCTTTGATGCAGATTCGTCGTAGTAACGGATTGATGACGGTGGGGCCTGTTACAATAATCAAACTCCCTGTCAATAAAGCCATATTCACGGAGACATTAAACAGCAAATAAACACTCAGCGCCGTTCCCCACCAGGTAATAAGAACCCCTACGGTCAGTAAACGCCAAATCATGTTTGACGCCTGTTTGAAACCTGCGGGATTTAGCGTCAAACCGCCTTCAAAGAGAATGGTCGCTACAGCAAGTGAGATCAGAAGTCTCATCCCCGCACCCAGGGTTTCAGGATGAATGATCCCTGACACTTCAGGACCTAAAATTACTCCGCCCAGAAGCAAGGGAACAATCGCCGGTATTTTCAAATAGCGCGCAAGAATCATTAATAACACCCCCGACAATAACGCCGTAACCAGGGTGATCACATGAGCATAGGCAAGTTCCATAGAGGACTCTATTAATTGAGTTATTCGCAGGTTTTCGAATTGTTTTCTTCCAAGCAGTCGAGATTCCAACGTAGAATGCGGGCATTGTACACGGTGATCACATAAAGGTACGGATGTCTTATCCCTATGTTTTCCTCGAAATCAAGAATTAAGTCAAGGGGTTCCAACATATAGTTAGGAACGTAAAAAAATAAATTAGAAGCTTTCCATTTTTTGTAACGGCTATATCATTTCTTAAATTTCAAACAAATAAGGAGAAATGATGCAGCAATTTTATGATAGTGGTTCCAAGTTTCAAAGCAGGACCTTGATTCTTTTCTTGATTGTCATTTACTCCCGTTTTCGCTATGGTCTCATAGTGACGAGTTATGCTGACTGCCTCTTAAAACGTTTTTCACAAAACACATCCCCCAACCTACTGATCTGATACGCATCATGAACACAAGAAAACGGATTCATCATAACACAAGCTCAAAAGCTTCTTCTCAAGACTACCTCTATGGGCTGATTCCTGTACAACAAGCCTTGATTCATCAACGACGAACATTATACAAATTATTTCTGAAGCAAGAGACGATGCCTTCCAAACGAAGCCAGGAGTTGAAACAACTGGCATCAGAAATAAATGTTCCCGTCGCCTTTTTGACAAAGGATGAAATAGATAATCATTGCCCTGACGTGACCCATCAGGGAGTGCTACTGCAATGTGGCCCGTTGCCTTTATCGGATCCTTCCCTGTTACAGAAACCACAGGCGCAAAACTTTCCTTTGTTTCTGGCCTTGGATCAGGTTGAGGATCCTCATAATTTAGGGGCAATCATCCGAAGTTGTGGATTTTTTAAGGCCTCAGGGGTTGTTGTTGGTCGAGATCATTTCTGTGGCATTACGTCAACCGTTTCAAAAACCTCCGCGGGTGTAGTGGAAAACTTTCCTGTCGTTGTTGTGCCTAACCTTTCCCGATATTTAGAAGAACAAAAGAAAAACAATTATTGGATTGTCGGCCTGGACGGTGAAGGGGATCAGGATCTAAAAAACATGCGTCGAGAGCAGCCGTTAATCCTTGTTTTAGGAAATGAAGGCAAGGGACTACGGCCTTTGGTTCGTTCGACGTGTGATTGGTTGATTCGTATCGCGGGCAGTCCTGAAGTGGGTTCCTTGAATGTAAGCAATGCTGCCGCCATCGCGTTATATCAACTGTCCCTTTAAGATTTCCAAAGCAACAGGAGGCTGTCCGGGAATAGAAGTTGGGCCTAAGTAGGGTGCCGCTTAAGCGAAGCGAGCGCACCAAAAATAAGGGGACAGCAAGCTTTCTGGTGCGCTCGCTTCGCTTAAGCACACCCTACATCACTTACTTTCATCAGGCAGGACGAAGAGGCCATCATTCGTGGAAACATCGATAGAGCCAGAAAATTCACTTAGTGGTTCCTGATGCTCGCAACACTTCAATTTTGAAAATTAAATCGGAATTCGGAGGAATCTCTCCGGTGCTTTGTGCCCCATAGGCCAGTGCCGCCGGAATTTTAATCTGCATTTTTGTTCCTACAGGGATCCCCTCTAAAGCCTCGTCCCAGCCTTTGATGACCTGATCTTCTCCCAAGACAAATTCAAACGGACGTTTTTTTTGCCGACTGCTATCAAAAAGTTTGTAGTCTTTCGCAAGCCATCCTTCATAATGAACTTTGACCTTGGAACCTTTTTCGAGTTTCTCACCGCGACCATACTTCTCAATATACACCTCAAGCCCGGAGCGCTTCTTTTTAAACGCGGCCTCAATCGCTAACTGAGGTTTCTTGTTAACTTTGGCTTCCCCGGCTTTGGGGTTGACCGTATTGCTTCCTACTTTCATCGGCATTGAAATGGAGGAGGTTGTAGTGTTGGAAAATAAGTGACCATGATGGGTGATTTATTATCGCCCTGAGCTTCACCTTCTTTGACATCCATAAACAGATGGATCGTATTCCCTTTCAGGTTATACTGCCCCGTATGAACTTCTGCGTTGCCTTCCAGTTGAATGATTTGGCGGACTTCATCAAAAACAGCCCGCTCGGCTTTGGCGATACGGTCTGGTTGCTCAAGACAAACGGCATGTTGCGCTTGAGCGGATTTAAGTGTTTGTTGCGCATCCGTGTACAAAACAATTTTCTCCGCTTTTAAATACATTTGTTCCTGAAAGCGTTCCATTTCCACTTGTCCTTCAAATTGAGCCGCATTCCTGGCAGCGTCCAAGGTAATACGTTGCGCTTGAATGGACACCAAACTGCCTTGTGGTGCGAAAGAAGAACAATATTTCAATAAAAAGGTTTGATAGAGGGTGCTCACTTCTGTTCCCAAGGTGGCTTTAAGAACCTGAATAAATTCCTTTTCTGTGCGATAGTCCTGGTTTTGAAGGTGTTCTAACTGCGAGACTACCGGAAAGGGAAGTCCTTCCTGTTCCAAGCGGGCAAGCGCGTACTCGGAGATTCTATAAGACGCAGGTTCTGTTTGACTGAGGATCTGAGTTTGATAAAGCTGTGCGCCATCCCAGCCCAAATGATACTCTAAAGATTTCAGCAGGTCCTCTTCAGATTGAAAGAGCTGATCTTTCAAAACACGCAATTTCGAGAGGATGGCTTCAGGCAATGGATGTTCCGATAAACGGAGAAGATGGACATTGTTGAGCAGGTAAGGTGGACCAGCGACTTCCTGGAATAATCGAACTTGATGGCGTTCTGTCAGCTCTTTGCCCAAGGTGTTATTCAACGTTTCAATAAATTGGCCTCTGGAATCATATTTCTTGTTCAAAAGATATCTAAGTTTAGTAATAACCTCATTCGAAAGTTGAGGTCGTGTTAATTTAGTGAAGGACAAATCGGTCAATTTCATGCCAGGCTGCTTTTGAGCCAAGCGCGCAATCAGAGCGTGAAACTTGTGATATTGAGGGATTTCCAGGGATTGCAAGGCGTTGCTAAGCTCCGTTATTGAAGGAAACACGCGATGACTGAGTTTTTCTAAGGGAAGCCGTAAATCTTCAGGTGTTTTCTGTTCCTTCAACCGTTGAAGAACTTCTGACGTCAGTTCATAGGGCGGAACTTCCGAGAGTTTTATCAGTGCGGTTTTATATCGAAACGTCCTTTCTATGCCGATGGTTTTTTCTAAAGCGAGGGTCATTTGATGCCTGTTGGAATAGGTTTGTTTTTTTAATGTTTCAAATTTAGAAAAAACATCTGAAGGGAAAAAGTGCTCAATATGAACTTGCTCGAGGACTTCCTCAGAAAACCTCAACGGCACAAAAGACGTTGAGACAGGGCCCAGAATTGGAAAAATCAAGGGAGATTTCGAACGGGGAGCTGAAACATTACTCAAGAAAAATAACAGTTTCACCCGTTCTTCGGTATGAGGATTGGGAGGCGATTGAATAAAAGCAAATTGTTTCACCCCATCGATGGAGGCATGAGTGCCCATAACCAGGCTTCTCGGGGTTTTGATGCGAACATTCCCCTCCAGTTGTAAATGCTGCTCTAGTTGAGAGTAGACGACATAGTCCGCTTCAGCATTTTGATTAAATTGTTGGAGTTTAACATTGCCCTCCGCAAAAATTTTTTCATAATTATCGCCACCTCCGTTCAGGATGCGAAGTTTTGAGGCCCAAAAATGGAGATCCTCTTTAGGCATTTGCCCCACAACCTCTCCCTTGAAAATCACCTCCCCCTGCGCTAAATTTCCTGAAAACTCCTTAGACCGTATTTGTAACTTGTCTAAAAGAGCATGCCGTAAAATTAAATCACGGTGCTGAGCGGGAATCGGTGCGATGGGAAGTTTCTGTAAGGTGAGCAAGAACGCTTCCCGTGTTGCGAACACCTGGTTGAGAATGGCTTGCAACGCCCCGATAATGGGGAAAGGAACAGCCTCTTGCTGAAGCTGAGCTAACGTATTTCGAGTAATCTTATACTTCTCAGGGGTGGGAGGATTACTGGACTGCGCAGAAATCAAAGTCGTGGCAAAAAACATCAAAAACAACATGACCAGCAAGCTTTTAAAACACCTCCGACGCTGATCCCCAAAAAAAGAAACAATCAAAACCTGATCAGAAAAAGCATGCTTTATCACGTGGGTTCTTCTCTTCCAAAAATTATGCTTCCTTATAGCGAAACGTTGCCGCGATAAAAGAAGAAAACAAAGGATGAGGGCGCAATGGTTTCGATTGTAATTCAGGATGGTACTGACAGCCTATAAACCAAGGATGGTCTTTAATCTCAATTGTTTCTACTAAATTCCGTTCCTCATTGCGTCCAGAAATCACCATACCGGCTTCTTCAAGTTGAGGGATAAACGAATTCATCACCTCATAGCGATGCCGGTGTCGTTCAACAATTTTTGTGGTTCCATAAAGAGATGCAATCAGAGAGCCATCTTTCAACGTCGCAGGATATGCGCCAAGACGCATCGTGCCACCTGTTTCCTGACGCCCTCGTTGATCAGGCATCAAATCCACAACATTGTGCGGATTGCCTGTGGAAAATTCTCCGGAGTTGGCCTTTGAAATTTTCGCGACATTTCTGGCAAACTCAATAATGGCCATCTGCATTCCCAGGCAAATCCCAAAAAATGGAATTTTTTTCACTCTCGCATAGTGAACCGCTGAAATTTTGCCTTCACTTCCCCGTTCTCCAAAACCAGGAGCCACCAGTATCCCCTGAACTCCGATCAGATGTCTTTCCGCCCCATCCCTTTCAATGTCTTCGGCAAGCACGTACTTCAGATTCACTCTCAATTTATTGGCAATCCCCCCATGAATCAGGGCTTCGTTCAAACTTTCATAAGAATCCCGGTGTTCCACATATTTACCGACGAAGGCTATTGTGACTTGATCCACAGGGTTTTTGAAGCGGTCTACAATATCAGCCCACTCTTGTAATTTGGGCCGTGCAGTCCACATTCGAAGGTGGTTCACAATCAAATCATCAATCTTTTCCTGGTGTAGATATAAGGGAACTTCATAAACAGACTCCACATCCAACCCATTGATGACCGCCTCCTCCTTGACATTGGTAAACAGCGCAATTTTCTTTTTGACTTCATTCGGCATTGGTTTTTTGGTTCGGCACATCAGAATATCAGGTTGAATCCCAATTTCACGTAATTTGCCAACACTGTGCTGTGTGGGTTTGGTTTTCATTTCATCATCGTTGACAAACAGGATCATGGTCAAGTGAACAAAGATCGCGTTTTCCTGTCCAATCGTATGACGAAACTGTCGAATCGCTTCCAAAAAAGGTAAGGATTCAATATCTCCAACAGTGCCTCCAATTTCAACAATGAAAATATCGGCATTCTTGGAGGCTTCCAAAATACGATCTTTGATCTCATCAATCACATGCGGAACGACCTGAACTGTACGTCCCAAATATTCTCCGGCTCGTTCTTTACGAAGCACCGTGTCATAGATTTGCCCCGTGGTACAGTTGTGTTTTCTACCGAGAACCGCATTGGTATAACGCTCATAATGCCCTAAATCCAAATCGGTCTCCGCACCATCATGAGTGACGAAAACTTCTCCATGCTGAAAAGGGTTCATTGTTCCGGCGTCGATGTTGATGTACGGATCCAGTTTCATTAAACTGACGTTCATCCCACGGCTTTCCAATAATGCGCCAATGGAGGCGGCAGCAATTCCTTTTCCTAAGCCGGAAACCACTCCTCCTGTGATAAAAATGTACTTGGTCTGCATGCCCAAACTCCCATGTGCTTCAAGATGAAATAATCCTTATTGGTACCTTAATTTTGTCGAAGGCGCAGGATAAAACAAGAGAGTCATAAATACAAGTTTTTTGAAGTATTTCCAATGAGGACTTTCAGGAGTGATCAAACTTTGTTATAAGGGAACTCAGGCGTTATCAGTTTTCAGAAGGAGCCCTTGGAGTTGATATTTTAAAGTGTCGCCTAGAGATCCGACTGAAGGAATATTCGGTGAGAATTATGGAAAAACGACGAAACATTATATTGATTGGGATGCCTGGCGCGGGAAAAACCACGATTGCGAACAAGTTTGCTGAAAAGAGAGCCTGGAACTATGTTGATACGGATCAATTGATTGAAGCTCGTCAGGGCCTCCCTCTGCAGCAAGTCTTTGATCAGGAAGGTTATTGGGCCTTCAGGAAAATTGAAGAAACGATCTTACTGGCTTTAGATTGCACAGGCTATGTCATTGCGACGGGAGGCAGCGTCGTTTACAGTGAGCAAGGAATGCTCCATTTAAGCGAAATCGGAACTCTGGTTTATTTGGAGGTTGAACTTTCTGAACTCAAAACCCGCTTAGATAATTTTACCCAACGAGGTATCGTCCGCTTACCGGAACAATCCTTAATCGATCTTTATCAAGAAAGAGTACCGCTCTATCAGCGTTATGCCGATATCCAGCTTAAGTGTTCCGGCCAGTCGTTAGAGGCGATTCTCCAAAAACTCTCCGAATCGCTGAAAATGAGCTAAAATCCCAAGAGTGTCTTTACAATCGAAAAAAGCAATGCTACCTTTGCTCCAATTTATCTGAACATCTATAGACTTTCAGATAAATCGTTCCTGGGAACGCGGGAATCTTGCCCGCAAAAGCAGGCGGGACGCCTGCGCTCCCAGCCCAAAAGACTTTTCTGAAACACTATATATCAAGATAAGTTTTGTCCTGGGAACGAGGGCGTCCCGCCCTCCGGTGAGGGCAAGAGGCCCTCGCTCCCAGGGAAAAAACTTTCCTGGACAGCTATATATATTATGAAACAAAGGAGCGAGATAATGCGGTCAAAAATAAAGGGTTTGTGGTTACAGTTTATCGGTATGACGATCTTGGGATGTCTGTTTATTAACTCAAACACAGGCGCCCAGGAATCAAGCAAATATTCGCGTAATCCCCTTATCGGAGAGATAGATGGTAAAGCGGTGATGCTGGAAGATGTTGTGAATAAACCCATCTACGACGCGGCGGAAAGTCTTTATAATACACTTAACGAAAGTTTGATGCAATATTCAATCGGACAACTGGCAAAGAAACACCCGGAGATCAAACCGATAGCTCAAGTGAGTGTCAGTGATGAGGACGTCAAATTGTTCTATGAGAAAAACAATTTGAAGAACAGAGGCCCGCTGGAGCAATACAAAGATCAAATCCGAACCTATATGGAGCAGCAATATCAGGCAGAACACCTGTACCTCCAGTATCGCCTGGCCGTGCAAAAAGGGTGGCTTAAATCCTATCTTGAACCTCCGACAGAGTATCTGATGGAGGCTGGCGCGAAAACGAGTTATTTGAGAGGCACCCCTAAAGCGTCAGTCATGGTGCTTGAGTTTTCCGATTACCAGTGTCCTTACTGTTCCCGTGTTCAAACAACACTTCGGGAGATCATCCAGAAATATAAGAATGAGGTCGCTTTTGGATATCGTCACTTTCCTCTGCCCTTTCACAAAGAAGCGGATGAAGCGGCTATTGCCGCGGAATGCGCGGGAGAACAGGGAAAGTTTGGAGAATTGCATTCCATTCTTTTCGACAATCAGAGAGCGCAGCTTCCCGACGATTTGAAAAAATACGCACGTCAAATCAAGGTCCAAAATCTGGAAAAATTTGATCAGTGTTTGGAGAAAGAAACCTATCGCGACCGTGTGAACAAAGATATCAACGATGGCCAAGCCTTGGGAATTAACGGGACGCCAGGGTTTATTATCGGGAGATATGACAGCAAAGCAGGAATCGTTAAAGGGGAGTTGCTCTCAGGAGCACAACCGCCAGAAAAGTTTGAGGAGCTGATTCAGAAATACTTGAAAAAAACACCAAAATAAAAAAGTTGTATGCAGGATCGCCACTTACTCAAACAATCCCTGGAACAAGTCCAAGCGCCCCGGATTCTGGTTATCGGAGATATCATGCTGGACCGGTATTCGTGGGGGAGCGTGGAACGGATCTCTCCTGAAGCGCCGGTTCCCATCTTGAAAGTTGAACGTGAAAATCAACGTCTTGGCGGTGCGGCCAATGTGATGACTAATTTGGCGACACTTGAGGCTCAAGTGACCGCCTGTGGGCTGATCGGCCCTGATGCAGCAGGACAGGATGTGCTGCAGTTGCTGAAGGATTTGAAAATCGAAGCTTCGGGGGTCTTTGTTTCAAAATCCTCCCCCACCATTTTAAAACATCGTTTGATCTCAGGCCATAACCATCTGCTTCGCATGGATTTTGATCCGCCCACCGAACGGATTATCCCAGAAAAGGATCCGATTCGTTTGTTTTTACAGGCAAGGATTCCCAATATCGATTTGATTGTTGTCTCGGACTATGGCAAAGGTTTGCTCGACGTGGGAATGCTGAACACCCTGGCCCAGTTGGGACAGCGGCACCAGGTGCCTGTGATTGTGGATCCCTATCCTGGGACAGATTATTCAAGATATCGAAATTTTACCCTGATCAAACCCAACCGTAAAGAGACAGAGCAAGCTGTTGGTTTTAAGTTAACCTCCAAAGACAGTATCTTGAAAGCGGCTCAGCAGCTTAAAGAACAAATAAAGCTCAAGTATGTGTTAATCAGCCTGGATCGAGAAGGGCTGTTGCTGTTTGAGAACGCGGAGCATTTCACTTTTTTTGACGCGGACAGTGTCGAGGTTTTTGACGTCGTAGGAGCCGGTGATATGGTTGTGAGTGTGACGGCCGTAATGATGGCGAGTAACGCCCCCATAGAACACGCGGTTTACTGGGCTAATTTGGCCGCAAGTATGGAAATTCTGCATGTGGGGGTTGTCTCTTTTACGAAACAGGAACTCTTGCATCGCTTTGAATTCGGTTACCGATCCAGTAAAATTGTGAGACTTGAGTCCTTACTGAGTGAATTACGCACCATTTCCCGACCTATTGTGTTCACCAATGGTTATTTTGATAACATTTCTGCGGGTCATTTAAAATTTTTACAGCAACTCCGTGAACTGAAGGGGTTTAACATTGTTGCGATTAACAGCGACAAATCCATTGCGGCCCAGAAAGGGCACGCCCCTTTATTGAATGAGCAGGAACGAGCCTCTCTGCTGGCCTCGCTTGAAAGTGTGGATCGAGTTCTCATTTTCGATGCTCCGAACACCAACGAATTGATTCAAAAAATTCAGCCATCCCTGGTTGTCAAAGGAGAGCGTTTTCGTAAACAGACCCTACGAGAGCAAGCCGTTATTGAAAAAGTTGGGGCCCGACTCGTCTTTTTGCCAGAGTACTGACAAAGGCGGAAAATATGTGTTTTGATCACCTTTTAATTGGAGAAAAAGTATGTCTGTTGATATTTCCGATGTTTTGAAAATTGTAGAAAAACAAAATCAGTGGCGTGGAAAAGAAACGTTGAACATGATCGCCAGTGAGAATTCTCAATCCCCCGCGGTACGCCAAATTGAAGCCAATGATTTTATGGGCCGATATGCTGAAGGGCATCCCAATACTCAAGAAACCAGGAACCGTTATTATGAAGGTACGGATTATATTGATCAGATTGAAAGTATGGCAACTCGGGAGTTTATCGAATTAGCCCAATGCAAACAAGCGGACGTTCGCCCTATCAGCGGGAATGCGGCAAATACCGCTGTAGCGCTCAGTCTGCTTCGCGGAGGGGATACGATGATTGCGAATTCCATCGATGCCGGAGGTCACATCAGTCATAATCCCATTGGTGTTTTTGGCCGCAGGATTCAAGTCCGGGGAAAAGTGTTAACTTTGGGAAAAGAAAATTCCATTGCTTTACACTTCTGGCCTACTACCGCAGACGGATATCATATTGACGCCGCAAAGAGTGTGGATCTGGTTGAAAAAACTTCGCCCACAATGGTCGTGTTGGGAAAGAGTTTATTTCTCTTCCCTGAGCCTGTAAAGGAGATTGCGGAGGTCTGTCGGGCAAAAAATATTCCTGTGCTGTTTGATGCAGCCCATGTGCTGGGTTTGATTCTTGGCGGGCAATTTCAAAACCCTTTCAAAGAAGGGGCGCATTTGATGACCGCCAGTACCCATAAAACGTTTCCTGGCCCTCAGCGGGGCGTCGTGTTGGGGAATTTGAAAACGGAACAAGAATTAAGTTGGTGGACCAGCATCGACCGTGGCATCATGCCCGGTTCGTCCAGCAATCACCACTTGCACACGTTGCCAGGGTTATTGGTCACCCTTCGGGAAATGAAACAGTTTGGAAAGGCTTATGCCGCTCAAATCGTCGCGAATGCTCAAGCCTTAGGAAAGGCCTTTGACGAGGAAGGGGTGAAGGTAGAAGCCAAAGAATTTGGTTTCACGAAAAGCCATCAAATTGCCCTTAACGTTTCATCCTATGGCGCCGCGATTGCTATTGCGCAGAAGTTGGCGGAAAGCAATATCATTGTTAACTACAACATGCTCCCTGGCGACAAGGACGCGAGAAACCCTTCCGGATTACGTATCGGTGTGCAGGAACTAACACGCTTTGGCCTGAAAGAAGCGGAAATGGGCGAAGTCGCCTCACTGTTCAAAGCTGTATTTGAAGGCCAGACGGTAAAAGAGAACGTGTTGAAGTTACGGCGCCGTTTTGCTGACGTTCACTATGCGTGATTAGTGTTCTAACAGAGCTTTTCGCTCTTCGGATTTCAGGACAGCGGCGTTACGGTCTTGTTTAGAGGCCCCTGAAGACAACGGCGGTGCCGAAACTTCAGGGGAGGGCCTCAATTTTTGGGTGCCTTGTTTTTTGATGCGATGTAAAAATTTATTGATTTTCATGCGGACAATATCTCGCATTTTCACAAATTGACAATTGAGCAGGGTTTCCCCATTCGATGATCGAATGGCCGCGATTCTGGCAATCAAGTTCTCACGCAGATTGGCCCCCTCCAAATGAAACGCAAGATAATCTCCGGCTCTGAGCTGGACAGAGATTTGTGAGGCTACAACTTTTAAGCCGCCCGAACTCATGTCCTCAATCCTCCCCTTAAACGGGGGTTCTCCCGCGGGGAGTTCTGATGATTTTTCGTGGACGCCTAACTGTGCCTCAGAAAGATGGTAAAACGTTGTCGCCATATTCATGGGAATTCGCTCAGCCTCTCGGATAAACATTTTTGAAATAGTTGACGAATGCCCAAGAATCACCGCATCTAATTTGTCTGACACCTGATTGACGACTGGAAGCGTGAATTCATATTCCGCATCTTCTTCTCTAAGAATCGTAAAAACCAACTTTGGAAAACGTTTCAAATTGACAGGTTTCCCTTTGATCGTAGGCGGTTTGATCAACAAACGGGTTTCTCCCACATCAATAATGGGAGTCATAAAGACGATGCGTTTTTCGGGATGTGGAATTCGACATTCTAATTTAAGTTCCGGTGAGAGCATTTGCGTACAAACAAAAGGAACTGTTCGGTTTTTAAATTCATACCCCAGCTTAAGTCTGAGGTCAAAAATTTGTTTAAACAGCTTCGCTTCTTTATGCGTTTTTTTATACTCCGTCACTTTTGCTTCAAAGCTTTCAACAGACTGAACTATGGGCAGAATGTCCCGAGGGTTGGAGGACGCTAACAGGGTTTCCAAAAAAGCCATCGTCTCGGGCTTGAGGTTCATGCGGGAGAGCTTCATTTCCAACTGCATGTTTGCTTTTTCTTCCGCAATTTTGGTGTATTGCTGTTCCGCTTTTTGTTTTCGAAGTCGGAAAATAAAATAGGCTCCGCATCCTGTTACTAAAAGGACAATCGCTAAAAGGAAATAAAAACTGGGTGGAATTTGGGCAGGCATAGAAGGCGCTTGCCAAAGATTATCCAGAGTGAGGTTGACATCAATGCGCCTGCCTCGATGAGACTGCCCTGTTAAAAACAACCACAGCAACACAAATAGACTGGCACGCGTCATCATCTTCACGTATTTTGAAACTATCGCCACGATGCCCTCTTTATTCATAGATCGCATTATCCATACTGAAATGTCTAGTTTTGCACTTTTTAACCGATTGTCCAAACTACCATAACCCATGCTAAAAAACGAGCTAACAAAGCAAGACACCGAATTAACCACAGCGCATTACGCACTTTTCGGGGGAAGCTTTAACCCCATTCATTTGGGGCATGTTGCGATCGTTCGTTATTTGTTGAGCGCTTCCTCCGTAAGCGAAGTCATCATTATGCCTACACAATGCTCTCCGTTAAAAGCTCAGGACTCTTTGTTACCAAAGCACTTGCGTTGGGACATGGTCTCTCAGACTTTTAAGGGCTGGGAACACGTTACGGTTTCGGACCTGGAACTCCAGCAACCCAACGTCAGTTACACGCATACAACGCTCAAAACCCTTGTTTCCCAGTCCCCCGCCGCACATTGGCATTTGGTCATTGGACTCGACAACTTCCTTGCGTTTCATCAGTGGAAAGCCCCCAAACAAATTTTGGAAATGGCATCGCTTTGGATTATTCGTCGTCCTCAGCAAAATTCTATTGAAGAAATTCATACTTCTGATACGCTGAGGAAAATCAATCAGTGGTTTGCTTCTTTGGTCTGGAGTAAACAGCAGCAAGTTTTGTACCAGGGAAATCGAGAACTTTTACGCTTCATGGATTTCTCACCGCCTCATGTATCTTCGACAGCCATCAGGGAAGGGCTTCAAAGTGTGGAGTGGATTCCAGAAAACGCGCGGTCCTGCTATGAAAACTATCAGCAACAACATTCCTGATAAAACTGTGATATTTTTCTTCACTTTTTAAAATTATTATGTTTTAAACCCATTGAGGGGAGAAAGGGTGAAAGTGTTGAAATTTTTGGGACTCTATTTATTCTCGAACAATGTGGAAATACGTTTTCCTCGCAAGTTGATACAAGGGGTAGATTATGAAAGCGATGTCGAATATCTCGACGGTGAGTGAGGGATTGCTGGAAGAGGATGACTTAGAACATTGTTCTCTTGAAGATGGTTTGGAGGAAGCTATTTTGGAATATGCCATTGATACCTTCCCTTATCGGGAGGCTTTTGAGCAGATTCCTGGTCACGCTATGGAGGAATACAGGGAAACCTTGGCGGACTTGATTGAGGCTGAAGTGCTGAAAATCGGGTTCTATTATGAGGAAATGCAAGAATCCTTGATTATTTTCTATTTTCTCAGAATTGATGTCGAAAATTATATTGTACTGGGTCTTGATCCCGAAAAAGTACAAGTTCATATCCCCTCTGAGATTGAAGGAATTTTTCGGCTCGATGAAGAACAATATATCGATATCCTACAAATCCCCCTCAGTTAGCCGTAAAATAAAAAGATCGTAGGTGAACCGGACCCACCAAGAAATTTCGAGTTTTTTAAGCTGGTGGGCGATGCCCACCCTGCAAATTTGAATTGGCTGGCAGCTCCTAGAAAAAGACACTTTGTCTCTCGTGCAGACCCTCTTGTATCAAACGCTCCATTTCGGTTCTGACCTGCTTGGCCAGCACAACCATCTCCTCCTCACTGTCTAAATTGCCTTTCATGTGCATCGGCTTTCCAAAGTGGAGACGGATTTTTACAGGCAGGATGACGGGGATGGCAAAAGGGAAGGGAGGTGTGTTTAATAATTTTCCAATTTTCTCTCCTCTGCCTAACCCTGGTGTCGCTTCTTCGGTGCCAATGACGCCTACAGGAACAATCGGCGTCCGGGTTTCGATCGCCATACGCACAAAGCCGGTTCCCATCCGTTGGAGCTGATAGCGGTACTTCCACGCTTTAATCGCGCCACGTTCCCCTTCAGGGAACACCATAACAGCTTCATCATTCTCCAACATTTTTTTACAATTAAAGGGGTCCCCCAGAACACTTCCTGTGCGATTGACCCAATTCCCCAGAAAGGGAGCCACAGGAAAGAATCGTTCAATCATCCCACGGACAAGTCTGGGACCCTGAGGACTCATGGCGACTGCCGTCGCGATCATCAAGCCGTCTGCTGGAAAGAATTGTCCCGCGTGATTCGCGATGACCAGTACCCTCCCTTGCGCTGGAATGTTTTCAAGCCCAAAGGTTTCAACACGAAAATATTTTTCATAAAGCCACTTGCTCATCGTCAGCGCGTATTTCCAGTAATCTTCATGATAACCCCAAGGGTCGTAGCCAAAACTCCCTACCGCTTTAGGGACACGATTCACTTGCTCCTCCACCGTTGTGGAAATCATGCTTTTCATTATTTTTCCGTAGTTCATAATATTCCTTTTTTCCTTTGTTTCCTGTGTTTCCTTTGTTATAGCGTAATTATAAAGGAATGTCATGCACAACTTGGGGCAATCGATTCTTGAGTTTGAGAGAATTCCTGAGTAAAGCCTTCAACAACAGCAGATACTAATTAATAGGCACAATGTCATCAACAAAAATCCCCTCCTTGAAACATTATTTCAGAGCGTACTATCGAGGAAGCTACGAGTGGAGTTACAATACCCTTGTCCGTTTTTTAACTCATGAATATCAGGAGACTCAACCGGCAGACCAGGAACCGCAATTCCACAATAAGCATTATCAAATTGCTCCTGAGGATCTTGATGAGTTTAACGGAATGATCAGGCACATGGCTGCCGCTCTGTATTCACCGTTTAATGAAGATAATTCGGTGATGATGGAATACGTTGTAGATGATGTTTCCATCATGATAGAAGGTAGAACCAAGCCGATCAGGGTTTGTCTGAAACATCCGGAGTTACCCAATACGCAATCCTTTCGAAAAACGTTTTACATCAAAAAAAGTTCAGAAACCAACCCCAGGTTGATCTGTTCCTTTCTTTATAAAACATTCTCGCTTTATCTCTACAACATGTGGGCGAATGATCATTTATTGATCACCACTGAAGCTCTGGGAACTATCTCCAGCCAACTTCCAAAAGGCAGAATGGAAGAACTCTTACATGAACCCATGTTTCTAAGAGAAGCCATCCGGTGTAATGTAGAAACCCGCCTGATGTTACTTTCGGATATGTACCCTAAAAACTTTGTCACACGAAGAGTGATGAATAAAGATTTGGACGCACGGTGGCAAATCATCCCTATTGATTTTGATCGAGCGTTTTTTCCTGAGAAACTTTCTGAAACCCGTCTCATTGTGCCCAAGGAAAATCCCGACAAAAATTCACCGGAAGTGAATCTTTTGGACCTGGCGATTGTGGAATGCTTTCCCGAAAGTGCCAGAAAAGTCTTCATTCGAGAAGAGGAAGAGCGTTTGGCGAATATCTATTTGGATAACTACCAGCACATCAACCTCCTGTTTGAGATCTTAAAGCATCCCATGTATAAAAGTTATACCTTTGATGATTTAAACAAACAGTTTATTGACTTCTATGGTTTTGGTACCCGTTCCCCTTTACTTGGCGATTTACTAAAAAATTCCTTTGATTATTTACTCTATCGGTTAAGTCACTCCTGTTACATACCAAACACCTACGACATTTAATCGCTATATAATTTTTATTCTTATTAACTAGGCGGCTGTCCGAGAATGGATGTAGGGTGTGCTTAAGCGAAGCGAGCGCACCAAAAAGCTTGCTGTCCTCTTATTTTTGGTGCGCTCGCTTCGCTTAAGCGGCACCCTACTTATGCTCAACTTCTATTCTCGGACAGTCTCCTAGTGGTGCTAGTTTGATAGGCTACTCACTGAAGCCGGGACAGCTATTCAAAGTAGGAGGTGTTAGCCGGTGCTACGTCCCACCTATCTAGGACCACTTTTGAGAAAAAAATCCCACCTATTCAGGACCACCTAATGAGTATTAAAAATACTCACTCTCTTCATAAATAAATTTGGATATCCCAGGCAAAGGGTTTA
>JBBCAX010000122.1:0-5257 GCA_051382335.1 Deltaproteobacteria bacterium TL4 | reverse complement strand
TGTCCAAATATCAGCACTTGAAAAATCAAAAGGATTTTGATCATTAAACATCAACCGAACGACATGGCGATGTTCGATCATGACCCCTTTGGGTTTGCCTGTGGAACCTGAAGTGTAAATGATATAGGCCAGGTGCGAGGGGTGACTTTGAAGCTTTGGATTTGCTTCTGATTCTTCAGCGTAGTCCCATCTTTCCAGGTCCACATAAACCGCTTGATAACTTCCCACAGGCAGGGCCGACCCCAGTTTTTGCTGAGTCAATACAAAGGTTAACTGAGCATCCTGAAGCATAAAATCAATACGGTCCCTTGGATATTTAGGATCTAAAGGGACATAACCACCACCGGCCTTTAAAACCGCGAGAATCGAAAGGATCATTTCAAAAGAAGGTTCCAAATAAAGCCCAACCGGGACATCAAACTGAACACCCTGTTTGATCAAATGCTGAGCCAGTTGATTTGCGCGGTTGTTCAGTTCTTGATAAGAAAGCGATTGGCCTTTATAAAATAAGGCCGATTTATCAGGAGTCCGGTGTACTTGTTCTTCAAAAAGCTGATGGAGGCAATGGCTTTTAGGAAAGTTGACTTCAGGCGTCATGCCTTTTCCATAAACCTTTTGGAGTTCCGCTTTTGGCAGAATACTTAGTTGAGAAACCGGTTGCTCGATACCACGCAAAATGGATTCGAGCAATTCCTGATAATGTCCCAACATCCTTTGAATGGTTTCCGCGTCAAACAAGGCGGTACTGTATTCCACAAGCGCTTCCAGGGTGTCCTCTTTTTCCTCCACCAATACCACGAGATCAAACTTGGATTGTTTTATGGGAACCGCCACACGCTCGGCTTGCAGATCCGCTAATTGAATATATTTTTCAACAGCGTATTGTAAGGTGAATACGACTTGAAACAAAGGCGAATGACTTAAAGTACGTTCCACATTTAAATGTTCGACCAGTTGTTCAAAAGGCAGGTCCTGATGCTCATAAGCACTGAGCAGACGCTGCTTGACTTGATTCAATAATTTAAAGAACGAATCGGAGGGGGAAAGCTCAACGCCAAGCGGCAGCATGTTGACAAAAAATCCAATCAACGGTTCCAAATCACGGTGTTGACGATAGGTGACAGGAACGCCAATAACCAGCGCTTCCTGACGACTGTAACGGGCCATCAGCAGCGTCCACGCGGTCAGCAGGGTTGTGAATAAACTCGCGTCAACCTGACGACTCAAGGCGTTCAAGGCTTGAGTCAGCTCCGCGCTCAAAAGCAGGGTTTCGACAGAACCCTTAAAACTTTGGGCCGCGGGACGAGGACGATCCGTAGGCAACTCCAATAAACCGGGGTAGTGAGCTAGTTGCCGCTGCCAATATTCAAGCTGCTGTTTTAACAAATCGCCCTTCAACCATTGTCGTTGCCATTGAGAAAAATCCGCGTATTGAATCTTCAGCTCAGGCAGTGGTGAAGCTTCTCCATGGACGAAGGCCGTATAAAGAGCACTGAGTTCTTTCAAAAAAACATCAATCGACCAGGCATCAGAAATGATGTGATGCATGTTCAGAAAGAGCACCTGTTTAGCCTTTTCCTCACCTTGTTCCAAACAGAAAAGAACCGCACGGAATAAGGGGGCTTGATCCAAGACAAACGGTTTTTGGGATTCTGCTTGTAAATGATACTGTAATTGGGCGTCTTGAACGTGTTGGGGCAATGCGCTTAAATCGACGACTTCCAGGTTATAGAGTTGATGCTTGAGAATCTTTTGGTAAGGGTGCCCGAGCTCGTCTGTAATGAAGACGGTTCGTAAACTTTCCTGGCGCCGAACGATTTCATTAATGGCGGATTCCAGTGGCTTCAACTTCAAAGGACCTTTCAAGCTCACGGCTCCCGGAATATTATACAAGGCTCCAGGTTCGTCTAATTGCTCCAAAAACCACAAACGTTGTTGTGCTGGAGCAAGTGAAATTCTTTCCTGTTCTCGGGAAACGGGAACAAGAGGAGGTAAGGCCGCAGGTCCGGTTTGTTGTTGATCCACCAGTTTTGCCAGAGACGCGATGGTGGGTTGATCGAATAGGGTTCGGATATTCCAGTTTCCTCCAAA
The DNA here is from genome assembly GCA_051382335.1 of Deltaproteobacteria bacterium TL4. Lineage (GTDB taxonomy): Bacteria > SAR324 > SAR324 > SAR324 > NAC60-12 > JBBCAX01. The sequence continues at coordinate 3,166 of JBBCAX010000122.1, read as the reverse complement.
CACGCTGTTCATTCGAGACACCACTTGAACGCCTTTTAAGGAATGCCCGCCATGCTCAAAGAAATTATCAGTGACTCCCAGACGTTCACTTCCCAAAACTTCTTTCCAGATTTTAACCAGTAATTCCTCAGTAGGTGTTGAGGGCGCGATATAGCTTTCCTGTTTGCCGTCAAAGTTGGGTTCAGGCAAAGCTTTCCGGTTGATCTTTCCGTTAGACAGCGTGGGCATCGCGTCAAGGAAAACAAAGAGGGAAGGGACCATATACTCTGGCAGTTTAGCGCTCATGAAATTTTGGAGTGTCGCGTTTTCCACAGGAAATGAGGTCACCAAATAGACCACTAACTGTCCTTGACCACTGCGATCAGGACGTACAACCGCAACAGCCTGACGCATTAACGGATGCTGCCTCAGAACACTTTCAATCTCCCCTAACTCGATTCGGAATCCACGTAGTTTCACTTGATGATCCACACGTCCCAGGAAATCAAGATTTCCATCCGCCAACCAGCGGGCCAAATCTCCGGTTCGATAAATTCTCGCCTCAGGGTCTTTGCTGAAAGGATCCTGAATAAACCGTTCCGCGTTTAATTCCGGTCGGTTCAGGTATCCTCTGGCGACACCCTCTCCGCCAATGTAGAGCTCTCCGAAAACGCCGATCGGAGTTGGTCGCGTCTTACTGTCTAAAATATAAATTTGTGTATTGGCAATCGGAACACCAACAGGGGGTTTTTCATGCCCCTTTTCAACCTTGGCCATGGTTGACCAGATTGTTGTTTCGGTGGGCCCATAAGCATTGATAAAGCAGAGGTTTTGAGCCCAGCGTTGTGGCAGTTCCGCAGGACAGGCCTCGCCAATCACCAAAAGCGTTTTTAAATCGGGTAAGTCCGCATCCGGCATCACAGCGAGGGCCGATGGAACCATCATCAAGTGTGAGATTTTGTTTTGCTTGAGGAACGTGATCAAATTATTGCCTGGAATCATCGTCTCTGAGGAACCCAGATATAAGGTTCCACCATAAGCCAAAGTCAGCCAGATCTCTCCAGTCGCGACATCAAAACTGAAGGAAAGAAATTGAGCGACACGAGCTCCGGGTTTGACCATGAATAAGGAAGTGGGGTCTTTGATCAAGTTACAAAGATTCCGATGTTGAAGCATTACCCCTTTCGGTCGTCCTGTTGAGCCTGAAGTATAAATCACATAGACCAGATTTTGTGAGGTCACAGGAACATTGGGTGCTTGAACAGAACAGGTGTTGATCTGTTCCCAGTCTTTATCAAGTAAAACCGTTTTTGCGCTATGAGCGGGCAGTTGATCCCGCAAATGACTTTGAGTCAGGAGTACCGGAGTGTTGGTATCTTCCATCATAAAAGCCAGGCGATCTTTAGGATTTTTGGAGTCCAGCGGTAAGTATGCGCCTCCAGCTTTAACAATGCCTAATACTCCAATAATCATGTCCAAAGAGCGTTCCACACATAAACCGACAATCGTTTCCGGAACCACACCTAACTGTTGTAAATAATGGGCCAATTGGTTCGTCTTTTCATCCAATTCACGGTAGGTCAGCGTCTTTCCTTCAAAAACCAACGCGATGCCTTCCGGGGTTGCCGCGGCTTGTTCAGAAAATAGGGAATGGGCGGTACGGTCTTTGGGATAAGCAGCTTGGGTTTGGTTCCATTCCACCAGAAGTTGTTGTTTTTCCTGGGGCAGCATCAATTCAATTTGCCACAAGGGTTGTTTGGAAATCAAAGGCAGCGTCCCCAATAAATTTTTCAAATAACGCATCCAACGCTGTATGGTTTCTGCTTTAAAAAGCGTTTTACTGTATTGAAAATCCAACTGAAAAACGCCTTCCTGTTCCATCACTTCCAGGGTTAAGTCATGAGTCACCCATTGTTTGGGAGCAGGATAAAATTCCAGTTTTAAATCAGGTAAGTGAAACACTCTCGCGTCAGAGTGTTCATAAAGCAGCATGGTGTCAAAAACCGGATTGCGGCTGGTATCCCGTTCCAAATTGAGGGACTCTAGCATCCGGTCAAACGGACACGCCTGATGCGCGTAATCCGTAAAGGTTTGACGTTTGACAACCTGGAGAAATTCCTCAAAATTTTGTTCAGGATCGAGCTTGTAACGCAAAGGCAGGCTGTTGAGGAACATCCCCACTACCCTGTCAAAACCCGAAGGTCGTCCGGAGACAGGAATCCCAATGATGAATTCATGCTGGCTGGTCAACTTATATAAAAACACATTATAAAGGGCCAACAACATTACGTTTACTGTAACTCCCTGTTGTTTGGCGAATTGTCGAAATTGTTGCACTTCCTCTTTTGAAAGAACTTCGTGAATGGTACCCCCCTCAACAGTCCGCTGTGCGGGACGTGCCCAATCGGAAGGCCAGTTAATCAGCGGTAAATCACCACTTAATCTGTTTTTCCAATAAGCGCTATGCTCTGAAAAAGTTTGCGTACTTTCCCATTGAACAAAATCGGTATAGCTTCGTTTTAGCGGAAGTAACGGCAGCGCCTGGTAAAGTGTGATGAGTTCTTGAAGAAAAGCATTTCCACCAAGGCCATCCATGATGATGTGATGAGCATTCAAGACCATCAAATGTTTTTGTGGGGCAAGGCGCAGGACACTCACTCGTAATAAAGGGGCTTGGTCCAACTGATAGGTTTGAAGCATTTCCAGGATTTGTTCATCCAGTCCGGATTCCTTCCCGTCTTTCAAACAAATTGAAAAATCAACCGAATCCTGAACGTGTCGAAACAGTTGTTCCCCTTCCATAACAAAACTGGAACGTAAGCTTTCATGCCTTTGAATTAAGGCTTTGAGACTGTTTTCCCATCGAAGCAAATCGAAAACGCCTTCAACCATCCAGGTTACTGTCAGTTGGTAACTGCTTTGCTCCCCTTCCAATTGTTGCAGGATGTACATTCTTCGCTGAACAGAAGACGGCAGCTTTTTGGTGATTCCAGGTTGGGCTGGTCTTGGGTCGGAGTCGTTTTCAATACGGATGAGCGGTTTTGTCAGGGTAGAAAAAAAAAAGGCCTTTTTCAACTCCAACATGGTTTCTTTGATCGCGTGAATGATCTGTTCGACATCTTGATCCGTGTGCGCGGTGGAAATAAAGCAGATGGCTCTTTCCCACATATAAACGCCATGGTACCGC
>JBBCAX010000121.1:0-84682 GCA_051382335.1 Deltaproteobacteria bacterium TL4 | reverse complement strand
TCGTATTAGAATTAATGATAGGTTTGGCCTGAAAAACGGGAAATAATAACCTTGCATTAATTCATTCATAAAATAAAACCACTGATATTATTGAATAATTAAAACTAAAACCATGAATCAAATGTTCAAAGTCCAGTAAGTTAAGTATGCCTTGAATATCTTCTTAAGAGTCCTTACAACAGCTTAAAATAAAGTATATCCATCGAGAAATGTCAGCCGTTTGTGTGTTTGCAAACAGGCTGATTCGCTCAGGCCCTTTGCCTTAACGTCAAGGAGGAACAATGACGACAGCACCTAAGTCTTCCAAAACTTCGATCAGTTATCCCAAATTCATTAAATGTACCAATCCCGCGACAGGAGAATCCATAGGAACGGTTCCCTGCCTTCCGCTTCAGAATATGCCTCAAGTCATGCAAAAAGCCAGAGTCGCACAAAAGGAATGGGCCGCCTATGGCTTTGATCAACGACGTCCCTATTTGATAAAAATACGGGATTATATGAACAAAAACTCAGAATCAATTGCCGCTGTCATCGCGAAAAGCACAGGCAAAACACAATCGGCCGCAATGGTTGAGGTTTTGTTCAGTATTTCAGCGGCCGACTGGTATTTGAATAACGCGCAGAAATATTTGAAGACTCAAACCATTCCTGTGGCCACGCTGTTACTTGCGAATAAACGAAGTTATCTTCAAAGAGAACCCCTTGGGGTTGTTGGTATTTTGACTCCCTGGAATTATCCCTTTTTGCTGGCGATGAACGAAATCATCATGGGTTTGGCCGCAGGTAACGCGATTTTGTTCAAAGTCGCGGAAGAGACGGCAATGGTTGGGGTTGAAATGGAAAAAGCGTTAAACTGTGCCAAGTTGCCTGAAGGGTTAACTCAATTTATGGTGGGGATCCCTTCCAGTATTTCGACAGCCTGGTTTGAGAATGGAATCGATAAAATCTTTTTTACAGGGAGCGTCCGGGTTGGAAAGCTTTTAATGAGGCAAGCCGCAGAAACGCTCACCCCCGTTTCCATGGAACTGGGGGGGAATGACGCGATGATTGTGATGGCGGACGCTAATCTGAAACGAGCCGCAAACGGAGCGACTTGGGCCGGTTTCTTCAATAGTGGACAAACCTGCAGCGGAGTGGAACGGATTTATGTTCATGAAAAGGTTGCCGCGGAATTTATTGGCCTCATGAAAGAAAACGTATCAAAGCTTCGTCAGGGAATTGATCGCGGAAAATTTGATACGGATGTCGGTTCCATGACAGTCAGTCGTCAGGTTGAAACCGTTAAGCGGCATGTTGAAGATGCCCTGAAAAAAGGGGCAAAAATCGCGGCTCAGGCACCTCTGAGAGACGATGGCGGCATGAACTTCTATCCCGCAACCGTACTCACGGGGATGACTCATGATATGGTGTATATGAAAGAGGAAACCTTCGGCCCCGTAGTCGGGATCATGACGTTTAAAGATGAACAGGAAGCTCTCGCGCTCGCTAATGATTCGGATCTTGGTTTGACCGCGAGTATTTGGTCCATGGATACCGATAATGCCAGAAAAATGGCGTCTGAACTCCAGACAGGCTCCGTTACCATCAATGATCACATGATCACAGCCGGCATGGCTGAACTTCCCTGGTCAGGACGAAAAAATAGCGGGTTAGGGGTCACCCATTCGCATCTGGGACTTGAAGAAATGACACATCCCAAAGTCATCACCTATGATCTGACACCTCAACTTAAGGCTAACCTGTGGTGGTTTCCCGAAAGTAAGGCTGTTTATCGAACGTTCCTTACGGCTTTTCGCTTCTTATACCGCAAAGGAAAATAGACCACCTTCGAAGCTGTGGTGGATTAAGGCGTTGAGTGCGATGAACTCCGAATCCACCCCTCCCTGTTCCCTGCTTAAATGACTCTGAGACGCGGCTTTTTACGGAAGGGTTTATGATAGACATCTTTCCTAAATAAACGCTGGATTTTAGCGGGTTTGCGGGAACCCTGGCAGGGTGTCACTTAAGCGAAGCGAGCGCACCACTTAAGGTAGGGTGCCACTTAAGCGAAGCGAGCGCACCACTCAAGGTAGGGTATCGCTTAAGCGAAGCGAGCGCACCACTCAAGGTAGGGTATCGCTTAAGCGAAGCGAGCGCACCACCCCTGAGATTTGGAGAGGATACCTTTATTTTTTACCCGTTCCTAAGCCGCTTTTTGATTCATGCACTTTTCTGTAGTATCATGAAAGCCAAACCAAACAAGAATCTTATCCTGTATCCAGAAACAGACAAACCGCAAGAAAAATTAAGGGATATCCCTCAAAATAGTGTAATCAGAAAAGAAAATTGATCGTTTTTCTGAGGCTCTGTCTCATTCACCTCTCACTTTTGAAGGTCTACGTTGAAACATCTTGAAAACTTGGAAATAAACCGTTACTACAAAACCAGGACTTACGCAAAGAAATGAATTCAAGCCATAGAGGTTCATTTAAATAATCGCACAATGGAAGAATAGGCTAGCCTCAGGTTGCGTCCCTGGAAATAAAGGACCAGAGTTACCGTAACTTGATTTAAAGGAACGTCTATGACTCATAAACGTAACCTTTGTGCATCGGAACCTTTGGGGCAATCAAAACGATCAAGAGTTCTCTTGTCCGTAGAGCGTCGTATCACCAATTATCACATTTTTAATCAAAACAGGAGTTTATATGACAGCCAATGACACTTGGAAACGTTTTCAAACCTATTACCAAACTTTTCCAGAACTACAAATGTCTCTAGATATTTCCCGGATGAATTTCTCCGAAACCTTCTTCGAAGAAGCCTCACCTCAAATGCAACAAGCCTTCGCAGAAATGCAGGCCTTGGAAAAAGGCGCGATTGCCAATCCTGACGAAAATCGCATGGTCGGACACTACTGGCTACGTGCGCCTAAACTCGCGCCCAATATTGCAATTACTGAAGAAATCCTGCAAGCGCAAAAAAACGTAGTCAAGTTTGCGCATGCAATCCACCAGGGGCGTATTCTCACTGAGCAGGGCAACCTTTTTAAACAAGTGTTGATTATTGGTATTGGAGGTTCCGTTTTGGGGCCACAATTTGTATACCGTGCTTTAAAACATCATTCCGATCCTATGCAGTTACATTTTATTGATAACACCGATCCTGATGGAACAATTCAAATACTGACTCAGCTTGGTGCTCAACTGGGACAAACCCTCACGATTGTTATTTCCAAAACAGGCAGCACTGTAGAAACAAAGAATGGAATGCTGGAAGCACGAAAAATGTATGCTAAAAAAAATCTCAATTTCGCGAAACACGCTATTGCGATTACCGCTAAAGGCAGTCAGTTGGAGAAACTTGCAATCCAGGAAAAATGGGTACAATTTTTTCCTATGTGGGATTGGGTTGGAGGCCGAACCTCGGAAACCTCGGCGGTCGGTTTGGTTCCGGCAGCACTTCAAGGTGTCGATATCCAGGCATTTTTGGATGGAGCTCAGGCGATGGACGAGCAAACGCGGATTTCAGAAGTACATCGGAATCCTGCCGCACTCCTTGCGCTAATGTGGAAACATGCGTCTGAAGGTTCTGACCCCAAGGATATGGTTATTTTACCGTATAAAGATCGCCTGGAGTTATTTAGCCGGTATTTGCAGCAGCTCATTATGGAATCCATTGGAAAAGAAAAAAATTTGGCAGGCAAAACGGTTCATGAAGGGATTGTGGTTTATGGAAATAAAGGAACAACCGACCAGCATGCCTATGTTCAACAACTACGTGAGGGGCCTGCAAACTTCTTTGCGACCTTTATTAAAGTGTTAAAAGATCAATCGGGTGAACCTCTGGAAGTCGAGCCCGGGATTACCGCTGGTGATTATTTACATGGCTTCCTTTTAGGAACCCGGGATGCCTTGTATGAAAATCAACGGGAATCCATCACACTCACTCTTGAGCGCGTAACCGCTCAATCGGTAGGTGCACTAATTGCGTTATTTGAACGGGCCGTGGGATATTATGCTTTTATGAAAGGAATTAATGCCTATCATCAACCGGGTGTGGAAGCCGGCAAAAAAGCGGCAGGTCAAGTCATTGCGCTGCAATTGAAACTCCTGAAGTATCTGAGTGAAAACCAATCTAAACCCTTGACTTTAGAACAATTGGCCCAAGGCTTAAACGCTGAAAAACAGGTGGAAACCTTATTTTATCTTCTTGAACATTTGGCCTCTAACCAGCGGATTCAATGTACCTTACATCCCTCACCTTTTGAATATCAATATCAATACATCCCTCTGCTTAAGGAGGAGTGATCCTATTTAATTCCATTCAAAGCGTTCTCACGTTTTACGTGGGAACGCGGGTACAGAGGGCGTATGTTTTGTTTGAGCGAAAAAGGTAATTGAAGAGTGGCTTATTAGAAAATAAAATGTTAGAAGGTTAGAAGGTTAGAACGATCATTTGTTACTCAGTATCGCGCCTTGGATCAATATGATCAAACGAATCAAAATGCGGAGCATTGCCTTTGAATCCAATGTATTTATTGAATAGATTTGAAGACTTTAAATTGGAGAATATAATCATCATGCACCACTTTATTACACTTACTGTTGAAACCGCAATGACACGTGAAATTGAAACGGTCTCTTTAGACACAACGGTTAAAGAACTTGAATTGTTGTTTGAAAAAAGAGGCTACAGTATGTTTCCTGTCGTTGAAAATTCCAAGCTTGTTGGGATTGTTTCTGAATTTGATTTTCTCCGAAACTTTATTTTTACCAATGATAGTCTTGTTCCTCCCTATGAAACCTTACTTGAAAAAACAGTTGCTGATCTCTACACCTCAAAACCGATTATTGTTGGTCCAGATCAACCACTGACCCGTATTCTATCATTGATTGTTGAAACAAAGCTTAAAAGCTTTCCTGTTGTGGTAAATCAGGACCAATTAGTGGGAGTGATATCCAGACATGATGTGATTTGTCAACTGAAGCCAGAAAAAGAAAAACAGCGATGAAAACAGGTTTTTTCTACGATCCTATCTTTTTATGCCATCAAACGGGAAGCCATCCAGAAAGTTCGCAGCGTTTGGAGGCCATCAACCGGCACCTAAAAGAAAAGCGGTTACTCAAAAATTTTATTCTTTATCCCTCAAGAAAAGCGGAAGTTGACGAACTATCGTTAATCCACAGTCGCCATTATATCGGTCGGTTGGAAATGGCTAGTTTTTTGGGACGACACACCTTTGGCACAGATGATTGCATTATATCCGATTATAGCTTTGACGTGGCAAGACACGCGGTGGGAGCCGTCATTGATGCTGTGATTGAGGTAAGTGAAAATCGACTGGATAATGCTTTTTGCGCAGTCCGTCCGCCTGGCCATCATGCAGAGCGGGAAGAAGCGATGGGTTTTTGTTTTTTCAACAATGCGGCCATTGCTGCGGAGTATTTAGTCCAGAAAATGGGCTGCAAAAAAATTCTGATTTTTGATTTTGATGTGCATCATGGCAATGGAACGCAACACTTTTTCGAAGAACGAGCAGACGTCTTTTACGCAAGTATACATCAAGATCCCAAAACCTGTTATCCAGGGACAGGTTTTGCGGAAGAAAGAGGGAAAGGGAACGGAATAGGATATACACTAAATTGTCCGATGCTTCCGAATTCAAAAGACGAACATTATATTGAAGTCCTGCATCAAGTCCTAATACCTGCTTTTAGAAAATTTGAGCCGGAATTCATTATTTTGTCATCAGGATTTGATGCTCATCAAAGTGATCCGCTGGCGAATATTCAACTAACTCAATATGGATTTGATGTCATCATCACAGAACTGAAAAAAATCTCGGAGCAGTATGCTCATGGACGATTAGTAAGTATTCTGGAGGGAGGCTATAATCTCAAAGCTCTCGCTGAATGTGTGTCCTCTCACATGGTCATCATGAATGAAGGACCCACACGAATTCCCAAGAAACCGTTGCTCGAAGAATTACGCGCATTTTTTTCTCAGAAAATCAAAAAGAATAAACAGAAACTCGAATGGTGGTAAGACCGGGAAATTGACAAACGCCCCACCAGCTAGGCATGTTTCACAGGCCACCTAACAGGTTGACTCATTAAAACAAAAAAAAATTCAACCTAAAGTGAGAGCGTTCACTCCCTTCCCTTGAATATAGAAGTGAAGCCGGTCGATTACGGATAAAGACTCAGGAAGGATATTGGGAAATGAGCGAGAGTCCCGAAAACCGGAAAATAGGGAGGATCTTTCTACGTTCCTGGAGAACAGAAGAAGGGAAACACAAATACACACTTCAGGCGATAGCAGAGGCGTTTGGGTATAAAGATCGTCGGAATGTCGATAATTATTGGAGGGAGTTTGTAGCCTGTGGGGAAGAGTCCCTTGCGTTTCTGACTCGAAACGCAAAGTAGACGCAGAAGTAGTGGCTGCGGTAGAGCAGGAACTGCGTCAGCATTTCTGGCGCTCTACCGAAGAGTTACGGGAAGCCGCCAACCAGAAGTTGGGACGGCTATAGTCATCGTTTCGCCAATCCAGCAATCAAGCGACTTTCAGGGTATTGCTCCTTTGCTCCTTTTTTCTGGAAGCCGCCGGTCTGGATAAGGGAGGCATCCGTCGCAAGAGCCGTTGAAATAAATCCTGAGGTTCTTGCAGGAAAAAACGTTGAGCGGCGGTGGTCCCATCCGGACGTTTGATAAAGCGTTCACGGTAGGATGTGTTAGCGAGCTTGTGAGCGTAACGCCTCAGGCAGAGGCGGGTTTATTGATGCGTTACGCCTACCGGCTAACACATCCTACTTTGAATAGCTGTCCCGGCTTAAGTGAGTAGCCCTATGACATTCGATAATGTGGGAACAAGCGTTGTTAAGCTAAAGGTTGTATTCTCAGGAGTGAAAACCTTGGGAATGGAGACTATCCCTAAATCAGAGGATGTGAGTTCTCTTGATCATGACCCTCTTGTAATCCTCATAAACAGATGAACTATGGCTTTTACTTTTATTCATGCGGCTGATCTTCATTTGGATAGTCCCTTTTGTGGCGTAACCGCAGACTCACCAAACATTGCGGAGGCCTTACGTTCCGCAACCTTTGAGGCTTACGACGCGCTGATAGATCTTTGCATTGAGCGACAAGTTCAGTTTTTATTGATTGCGGGAGACATTTATGACGGCGTGGATCGGAGCCTACGAGCGCAACTCTATTTTCACGACGGGCTCAAACGCTTGGCGGACCATCAGATCCAAGCCTTTATTGTTCACGGAAACCATGATCCTTTCAAAGGCCATTCCAGAACCATCGAATGGCCTGGAGGTGTTCATATTTTTGATTATGGCAAAGTGGAAAGTGTTCCTGTGCTGGTCAATCAAACCCAAATCGCTGTCATCTCCGGAATCAGTCACGAAAAACGAAATGAGAAAAACAACCTGGTCAAAAAATTTGATAAAATGGATTCAGATACGTTTCAGATCGGCTTGCTCCACTGCAATGTGGGCGGTGAAATGGGGCATGAACCGTATGCGCCGTGTGACCTTGAGGAGTTGCTTGAGGTAGGCATGAATTACTGGGCACTTGGGCATGTCCACGAAAAAAAGGTGTTGCATGAAAATCCTTATGTGGTGTATTCCGGAAACACCCAGGGACGGAGTATTCGGGAACAAAACGAACGAGGTTGTTTCCTGGTTCATGTGGACGATACGCAGCATGTCACCGATTTGGAATTTTGTGAACTGGATACGGTACGCTGGGTGAGTGGACTGGTGCCGCTTGACGGCATCCTCACCTTGGATCAACTCGATAAGGCCCTCTGCCGTGGTATGGAAAATTTGGTTAATAAGCAATCCCGCCCTTGCCTTTGTCGTCTGACCCTTACAGGCTGCACCTCCCTCTACCAGGAACTTCACAAGGAGGGCTCTCTGGAAGGGTTACTTCAACGAACCCGAGAGGCTTTCAATTCCAACACTCCCTTTGTGTGGCTTCAAAAGCTAAGCCTGGATTGCCGTCCCGAAATCGATTTGGAAAAACGTAGGGAAAGCCATGACTTCCTGGGACAAGTGTTACGCATCGGAGCAGAATTGGCGGAAACAGAGGAGAGTCTGAAGCGTTTATTCGAAGAAGGACTTGGAGAGTTATATCATAATAACCGTGCCTCCAAAGTCCTCCAGGAGATTGCCCCTGAAGAAATCGTGCAAATGCTTAAAGACGCGGAACTCTTATGCCTTTATATGTTGGAGACCGACCAATGAAAATCGTTAACGTTGAAATAGAGGGCTTTGGCATTTATCATAAAGCCTCATTACAAAATCTGCCAGAGGGCTTGGTTTTGATTTTAGGGGATAATGAGGCGGGAAAATCCACCTTTCTGGGGTTCATCCGCTCTCTCCTCTTTGGCTTTCCTGACGGGAGATCCAGTGAAAATCTTTATGAACCCCTCGCTGGGGGACAACATGGCGGGCGGTTGGTGGTTCAGACGGAAAGAAAAGGAACGGTCGTGATTGAACGCAGACAAGGCACCAAAGGCGGTCCTGTAACGCTTCATGATGAAGAGGGGACGAGCGGTGGCGAAGAAGAACTGAAACATCTCCTTGGAGGAATGACAAAACCCATCTATAAAAACATCTACGCCTTCAGCTTGGAAGAACTTCAAACCTTTGCCTCTCTGGATGAGGAGGGTGTCAAAGGCGCGCTTTATGGCGCGGGGGCTGGAACGGCGTTGATGGCGATTCCACAAACAATGAAAAAATTAAAAGCCCATCTCGAAAATCTTTTTAAACCCGGTGGGAGAAATCCACAAATCAATGTCATGCTTTCCTCCCTGGAAGAGGTTCAGGAAAAGATAAAGAACGCTGCCAATGAAATCAAGGAATATGAAGAAGCTTTTTCCTCCCAAAAAGAAATCATCGCTAAAATTGCGCGTTTCCAACAAGACGAGCTCGATCTTCGTTCAAAAAGCAAGCGGATGGATACTTATCTGCAATTGTGGGAAGAATGGGTTTTGATGCAAGACTTGGAAGACCAGTTAGAACATTTACCCGTCATTGTTACCCAATATCCTGATGAGGGCTTGAACCGCCTGAATGATTTGCAAAAAACACTGGAAAGCGAAAAGAATTCCTTAAATAAACGCCTTCAGGAGCAATCTGATTACGAAATACAAGGAAACAATCTGAGGCCGGAGGACACCTTGATTGCTCAGGAATCCAGCCTCTATGAACTGATCACGCGACGGGAGATCTACGCGAAGAATCTGAAGGAAGTGCCCTTGAATCAGCTCGAGTTGGAACGCAAAAAAAGTGATATACAACGGGAATTAGATAATTTAGGGAGTGACTGGACAGAAAAACGAATATACGCGGTTGATCGCTCACTGTTTACGCAAGACGCCATGCGACGCTATCAATCCAAATTACAGGAAACTAAAAAAGAACGTGAAAGCGCTGAAGAAACGCTTAGGGTCGTCAAGGAAGAACAGCTCCGGTCACAACAGGAAGAGGAGGTTGCGACAAAAGAAATAGAAAAATATCAGGATCTTGAATTTCAGGTTTCTGAAGAAATGCTGCTCTCTATTCAAAGAGGGCGAGACCAGTTTGCCTCAGTCGTCAAAGACATTCCCAAACGAAAGAAGGAATGGGAGGACGCAAAGAATGCTCTAAAACATGCCATCCAGGAAATCGATCCGGATTGGAGCCTCTCAGAAGTTCAGACGTTTGATGGTTCGGTTCCTGCTCAGGAAAAAATTCAACGTTTTGAACACGAATTAAACGCGGCAAGTGCTCAGCTTACGGAGACAAAGAACAAGTTGGAACTTGAGGAAACAAACCTGTTTACGCTCCAAAAAGAGCTGAAACGAGTTGAGGATGATTATCAGGCCATTCCTGAACCCTCATGGAACACAAGAGACGCCTTTGTTGTCAGAAAAAATGACATAAAGCTTTATAAAAATTGCTGGAATCAAAAGAATTTATTGTTAGAAACCCTCACTCATCAAAAAGAACGTCTTTCCGATAAACAGGCGCTCTTGCTGGAAACCTCCGCCTTAGCCCGCCAACCCTTTGCCAAATATTTGAAAAGGCTGTCGTTCATCCTGTTGCTCTCCGCTCTTGTTGCGGGGGGACTATTAGCAGCGATGGGGCGATTGCTTGAAGGAAGCGTGCTGGGGGGGCTTCTTCTGGTTCTGGGGGTGGCGTTGAATCGACTGGTGGAAAGTCAATTTTCCTCCAGGAAGAGTCAACCGGCTGAAGAAAAGAAAAAACAGGAGATCCAGAAAATAGAGGCTCAGCTTAAAAATCTGGAGCAGCAGCAACTCCGATTGGAGTCCCAGGTTCAAGAACTCAGAAATAAGTTAGGTTTGGCGGAGAGGGCGGATTCCAAAGACGTGGACTTTTTGGAATCACAAATGGATGAAGCTTTGAAAGCCTTTGATGACCGGGTTCGCTTGAAAGAAGAATTGGATCGAATCAAAAGCAAGGAAACTTCAGTCAAAGAAAATGTCGAGAAGCTTCGCAATCGGTTGACCTCCCAGCAAAACGCCCGTTCGCAAGCACTGGATGAATGGAAAGAACACCTTGGCCGGTTGCTGTTGAAACCAGGGACTATGCCCCGGACGGTTGAACTGATATTTGCCAAGGTTGACAGCATCAAAACACGGATCGTGGAAGTCCAAACCCTGGAAAAAAGAATTGAGGAAATGGAATCGTCCAGCCAGGAATATGGTCATTTACTCCGCAAGGTTCCTGAGCTTTCAGCAAAGGTTACGGTGGATCCAACCGAGTTGCTCTCTTGGGTAGACGGGTTTCTGAGACAATCCAAAAACATGGTGGATCGAAAGCAGAAGCGAGATCTGGCCGCAAGAACCCTTGAGGAAAAACAAAAAAATAGAAGGAGTTTGGATGAAAAACTTGAAAACGCAAAAAAACGCCTAACCCTGGCCATGGATCAGGAAACCAGAAACCTGGAAGAATGGCGCTTATGGCTGGATAAAACAGGTCTGGATCAGAACATTTCTCCCGAAACCGCATTAAAAGCACTGGATACCATCAATAACTGCATCCGTTTTATCGATGCCAAAGCCGAGTTGGAAAAGTCCCTCAGACAAAAGGAAAAAGAAATTTTCGAGTTTAATTCCTTGAGCGAAAAGGTCTTTTCGAAAATAGACAGAACGGTACCTCAACACGAAAGTTTGATTTCCGCGATTGAACTGCTCCATCAAGAGGTGAATCAGAACAAAGCCCTTTGCGAAAAGAAAAAAAATCTTCAAGGACCTCTGGACAAAGTGAAAAGAGAAATCAAAGCCATCGAACACGAGATCGAAACAATAAAATCGAAGATGGACGCCTTATTACAGGAAGCCAATGCTGAGAATGAGGCGCATTTTCGAACACTGGGACAGTCCTTTGAAGAGCGATCGGAAATACTGTCCAGAATGAAGATCACCCTGGGCACTTTGAAAAAAATTTCAGGGCAACATAATTTTGACACCTTGAAAGAAAATCTGAAGCCATACACCCGGGACGCGCTTGAAAATGAATCCCAGCGTTTGCAACAGCAACTTCAGGGCCTTGTCCCCGAACTGGAAGATTTACGGCAGAAAAAAGCAGATCTGAATCAGAAAATCATCAATTTGGCTTCTTCTGAAGAAATCTCCCGTCTACGCGCGGAAGAGGAAAAAATTAAAGAGGAAATTCGAGTGCTGTCCAAAGAATGGGGCACTCACGCCCTTGCTAAATTTCTTCTGGATGAAGCCAGAAAACGGTTTGAAAAAGAACATCAGCCTAAAGTCATTCAAGAAGCTTCCCATTACTTTAAAACGTTTACAGGACAGCAATATCAGAACATAATCGCGCCCCTGGGTGAACGTACTGTTGAGGTCATTGCTCGCGATGGCAGTCGAAAAAAACCTCAGCACCTGAGTCGTGCTACTGCTGAGCAGCTCTATCTGGCAATTCGTTTTGGTTATATGACCAGTTATGCGGAGAAGAGCGAAGTGCTTCCCGTCATCATGGATGATATTCTTGTAAACTTTGATCCAGGACGCTCTCATCAGACATCCCGTGCGATTATTGAGCTTGCGAAAAACCACCAGGTTTGGTTCTTCACGTGTCATCCCGAGACAATCTCCATTTTTCAGGCACAGGATCCCCGGGTTGCGGTTTATCAAATCAAAGCTGGAAGTTTTAAAGCCGCCACAGGTTCTTGATCGTCACCGACAATCAACTGTTGTCAATGCTATTTCCCCCTTGCCATAACGATAGGGCTTTGATAGACAGTAGCTTCGCCCATTATGATTGATCTCATCATTTTGGCGAAGGTATTGATAAAGGCTTTGTATTTTAAAATTAAACGAAACCAGTGCTCAAAAATTATGAAAAAAATTATAAAAAAGATGAGGAATCATAAACACCTTTCCTTCGTAGTTGTCGTTCTTTTGATCCTGGTCAGCTATGCTGGCTTTTATGCCGCGGAATTAAAAACGCTTGTTTTTTCATCGAAGCCAACTCAAAAGCCGATGCCTGTGCCGGGGATTATGATCTCTGCTGTCAAAGATAAAACTTCAGAATCGGGAGAAGTTGGACTGTTTAAATTGAGATTGAAAACAAAACCTAAGCATGAAGTGGTGATTCCCTTATCAAGCAGTAATCCTTCAGAAGGAAAAGTGGTTCCTGAATTTTTAAGGTTTACGCCAACTAACTGGTATGTTGCTCGAACCGTCGGAGTTGTAGGGATTCATGATAAAATACCTGACGGCAATCAAGAATACTATCTTGAGTTTGGAACGATTGCTTCAAAAGATACCGACTATAGTGAGCTAAAAATTGAACCCTTGAAGTTTCTTAATGTGGGTGTGTTTACACAGCAATTGGGAACCCCAGAACCTGATTCAGGGAAAGGCATTGCACTGGATGGTTCAGGAAATGTTTACCTTGTTGGTACGACGGGAGGAAGTCTGGGAAACAATCCATTTCATGGAGAAACGGATTTGTTTCTAGCAAAGTATCGTCCTGACGGGCAAGTGCTTTGGGTCAGGCAACTTGGAAGCCTGGGGACTGAAACAGGCGATGGTGTTGTGGTGGCTCCGACGGGGGATATCTTTGTCACAGGGACAACCACAGGGCGGTTGGGTGACGATCTGCCTCAAGGAGCAAGTGACTTGATTTTGGCAAAATATAATTCTGAGGGCGAACTTCAGTGGTTGCGTCAAAAAGGAACATTGGCTCAAGATGAAGTTTCTGGAATGGCGATGGATCATTCAGGCAACTTGATTTTGGTGGGCACCACCCTTGGCCGTATGGAGGGGCAAACATATCAAGGAGAAAAAGATGCCTTCCTCATGAAATTTGATCTTCACGGCCAATGGCGATGGACTCATCAGATTGGGACTGACAAAGATGACCTCGGAAGTGGAATTGCTGTTGATGCCAAAGACCAGATTTACATCGTTGGAAGTACGAGTGGCGCTCTCCAGGAAAACCATGATGTGGGAGGGTTTGATGTGTTTGTTCTCAAATGTGAGCCAAGTGGGACAATCCAGTGGGTTCAGCAATTAGGAACGCCTAAAACCGATTATGGTCTTGCCATTACAGTAAGTAATTCGGGGGAAGTTTATGTGTCAGGAAGTACAGAAGGGGATCTGGTCACAGGGACTGTTTCCCCCAAGGGTGAAATGTTTGTGATCAAATTGGCGGCTAATGCTGAAAAACAGTGGATTCGGCAACTTGGCGCACCTGAGACCTATTGGGGACTCAGTGCTTATGGGATTGTTTATAATGCTGCTTCAGGAGATGTGTTTGTAACAGGTGAAGCCGATGCCCCCTTGGAGGGACAGCCTCATTATGGCGGGCCAGATATCGTTGTTGTGAAGTATAATGCCCATGGCGAAAAAAAATGGGTTCGGCAAATAGGAACAGGTGCCAGAGATCATGGTTACGGTATCGCGCTGGATTCCGCGGGGGATGTCTATATCACTGGCGATGCTTGGGGGCGCTTGGATGGAAACATACATCAAGGATTGTATGACATCATTTTGGTTAGATATACCGCAGAGGGTGTTAAGTATTAAATTGGCTAAATTTTGTTTGTAATCTCAAAAGTCTGGACTTTGAACATTTGATTCATGGTTTTAGTTTTAATTATTCAATAATATCAGTGGTTTTATTTTATGAATGAATTAATGCAAGGTTATTATTTCCCGTTTTTCAGGCCAAACCTATCATTAATTCTAATACGACTTTATAAGTCTCTGATTTTATTCAGGAGTAATATTGAGCAAATTGTTCAAAGTCGAGAAAAGTAGTTTTTGAAATATTGTTTGGAGGGCTTGAATGACCTTAAATTTGCGTAAAGTTATTATACTGCTGTTGCTTATTTTACTCTGTCTGCCTTCGGTTTATTTTTCGAGTTTAAGAGGTTATCATTCGCCTTTTACTGATGTCTCGGACGGTGATTCAACGTTTATTGACCAGGCTCTTCGTTTAAATTCAGGATATCCTCAAACCATGTTTAATCACACGGATCAGATCCTTTTTTATACCTTGGCGTTCGCTCTGAAAATTGGAGAGAGTTTAGGGATGATTCCGTTGTCTGGCATTGACCAGCTCAAACAAAGCTCCGATGTTATGAATGATTTTGCTCAAACGATCTATTTCAGTCGCTATGTTCTGGTCTTTCTAAGCTCATTATTTGTTCTGATCTTTACCTGGTGTGTGACTGATTTTTTTCAAGAGGTTCGAATGGGGCTGCTTGCGGGCGCAATGCTCTCTGTTTCGCAAATGCAGGTCCATTCCTTAGTCATTCGTCCTGAATTGATTGGGACTTTTTTACTGGTATTGGGGTTGTTTCTTTTATTGAGTGCCCTTCGGTCTCATTGGAAAATCAAGGTCTTTTTTGCGAGCTTTTGTCTATGGCTAAGTTTCATGACAAAAATTCAAGCTATTATTCTGGCATTAATGTTTCCTGGCATCTTAGTGATGTTTGCCGATAAGGTGATTTTGGCTCAGCAATGGAAGCAATCCAACTTAATCAGTAATGGGACTATTAAAAAGGGGGTAGATGTTATTATTGGTTTTGGTTGGGTTGTGCCTTTTGGTGTCGTGTGGCATGCCTTACATCCCCAGAATTTCCATGCTTATCAGGTTTTGCTCTTGCTCTATCTTCTTGGAGCGATGCTGTTATTTAAATTTCTCTATCAGATTCCCAACAGGCTCTTCTTACTTTTTATAGCCTTGATGTTTGACGGGATTGGTGCTGCTTATCTTTTGAATTACATCCAGTATGAGTGGCAAAATATTCAAGCCATCTTAGAGTTTGTGACTTGGGCTACCAACTATTCAGGGAGCGAAAATGTGGGAGGATTGCAAAGAATAGTGGATGCTTTGTTCAGTGTACGCTTGTCATCACACTTCTCGCCACAATCTTTAATAGCCTTTCCCATTCACCTCTTGGCACTCTTTACTTTTATTTCAATCGGAATCTTTCTGCTGAAGAAAAAGCTTAAAGTGAGTTTACAACTTTTAATGGTCTTTATCATTCCAATTTTCGGCGAAGGCCTTTTTAATTTAAGGTACTATAGTTCACTGTATATTATTTATGTGGATTGGATAGTAATTTTTGGCTTCCTTTATGCGAGTTATGCTTTGTATCAAGAATTTGCTCCCTTGAAATTCAAGATCACCCTGGTGTCAGGAATCATCGTTGTTTTTTTTATAGTGATGTCCTTTTTGAACAACCAAGATAGAACCCAAAATGACGGATATCTAGGACATACGATGAAACAAGATATTTATAATTTCTGCAGTATCGCCTTTTCCTATGATCCTGGAATACGGGAGATTATCAGCAAAAACAGTATGATCCATTATGGTGATTTTGGCCCTGATTGTGAGGTTTTTGTCAGTGAGAGTTATAATCGCTTGGATTGAGTTTCTTCGCCTTCTTCAGTAGCTATCAATTCGCTCTGTTTATATCCAAAGGCCCCAAGGTTACCCACTTTCATAGGGATGGGAATGGAGCCTAAATGGAGTGTGTCTAACAGGGAAATTAATTTCTTTTTAACACTGAGAGCGATGGGCAGTAATTTTACCCAGTAATTTAAGGGATACCGATTGGTGACACTGAAGATGCGGATGTGTTGAAAACCTGTTTGCCGCAACAGGTAGTGTAAGCTTTGTGGCGAGTTTAACTGCATGTGCTCGATATCATAAATAGGCGTTTTGGATCCTAGAATTCTGGCTAACAGGGAACGATAGTTATGCGCGATAAACATCACAGCGCCTCCAGGTTTTAACAGTGAATGGATCTCTCGACATAAACGCTCCGGCTGAAAAACATGTTCGATGGTTTGAAAACAGGTAATCAAACTAAAGCTTTCATTTTTGAAATTTTGCGCGTCAAACAAGCCATGTTTGATTAGAGGGCGTATCTCCGGTAGTGCGGCTTCAATCGGAGCTAAAGAAGGTTCTATGCCCTCAACTTGTTTGAAGTGGGCTTTTAGATATTTTAAAAACGCTCCGTTTCCTGTCCCAATATCAAGAGCACTCTCAACATGAGAAAGATTTTTTAAAACCTGTTTCAAATAATGGGCATAGGTTTTTGCCGCGTAAGCGGCTTCAACAGTGCTATCGTAAGCGGCTTGTTCATATTCTGCTCCCAACCCTTCTTCTGTAGGTGCGGGGGTGGCGTAGAGCAAATCACAGGTTGGACAGCAAACCATGCGGAAATGCATGTATTCTGGTATTTTCCTGGACGCAAACGCAAACGGATCCAGTTGCTCAAAATCAAAATGAGCGTCTAGCAGCACCTTGGACGTTTCAGTGGAATGACAGACTGGACAGGCCCGGTCAAAAAGTTTCATGGGAAGCCTTCTGGATCATTATTTATAGTGTCGAACATCCTCTGACGCGTCTCGGATGGTTCCATCTCGAATGATACTTCTTCGAATAAAATGAGGACGACGTTTGACCTCTTCAAAAATTTTGGCAATATACTCTCCTAACAAGCTCGCGGCAAAAAGATTAATAGAACCAAAAAAGGTGATCAGTAAAATCAGGGTGGTAACTCCCGCAGGCGCAAACTCAGGAATGAGTAACTTCATAACCGTTTGAAAAACGAGCAATAACATTGAAAGGCTAAACAGGAGAATACCCACGGAACTCAGGATATTCAAGGGCGTATTGGTGAATGATAAAATTCCTTTTTTTGCCCAACCTATGTTTTTCAATAAATTGTTGGTACTTGTTCCAAACATGCGCTCAGGTCTTTTGTAGTCCACACCCACTTGTTTAAATCCCGCAAAGGCGCGAATCCCTCTTAAAAAAAGATCCCGTTCAGGAAATTGAATTAAACAACGAACCACACGTTTATCAATCAAAGAAAAATCACCCGCGTCTTTGGGAATGTCAATATAAGAAAATTTACTAAAAATTCTATAAAACAATTTATAAGCAACTTGCATATAACGAGGAGCCTCTCTTTGAACACGGCGACCATAGATCACGTCATAGCCTTCTTTCCATTTTTCCACAAAAGACTCAATCACTTCAGGAGGGTCTTGTAAATCCCCGTCGAGCAGAACACACGCGTTTTTGCTGGAAATTTCCATACCACTTCGAAATGCGGACTGGGACCCAAAATTGCGGGAGTGACTGATGCCGATGACTCTACGATTATTGCGACTTAATTCCCGAATCACAGCTTCGCTATCATCCGGACTGTTATCATTCACAAAAATAATTTCGTAATCCACCCCTAATTTTTCAAAAACATGGACTAATCGTTCATACATAATGGGAAGGGCCTGCGCGTCTTTATAGCAGGCAATAATTGCGGAGATACTATGCGTTGTATCCAGGCCAAACTGTTTTGAACTCCGGCGATAACGTTCGAGATTTTCTATTTGCTCAAACCATTCTATCGTCCTAAGCAAACCGTCCTTCAAAGAGGTTTTAGCCTTCCATGAGAGGCAGGTCTTTGCTTTGTCAGGGTTGGCATACCATTCAGAAACATCCCACTTCCGGTCTTCCATGGATTCAAAAAGAGGAGGCTTTTCAATTTTGAAAAGGTCTTTACTCAAGAACGCAACGTCAGAAATCGTTGTTTTAACGCCTGTCCCAATATTGAAAGAGTCCCCATAGTTTACTTCTTTAAGATATAAGGCGGCATTGACAAAGGCTTCACAGACATCCTCAATATAAATAAAATCTCTTGAAATATCAGGATGAACCAATGGAGGATAGAGTCCCTGTTTCCCTTTATCAATCAAAGTTGGAATCAGTCGGGAGGCATCTTCAAGTGGACCATAGACTGAATACAGACGTAAATTAGCACAGGGAAGTCCTAGCTTTTTCCCCGCATAGTAGATCAAACTCGATGAAGCTCCTTTCGCCACAGAATAATGACTATTGGGCGTTAATGACGTACTTTCCGGGGGATGTGTCGCGTAATCGCCATACTCGGAAGAACTTCCCGCATGAATAAACCATGTCCTTGTACGGTGACAGAGTTGCTCCACCAGTTGTACGGTAAAATTCATATTCGTTTGATAGATGTGAGGCACATCCTTTTGAAAAGAATAACCTCCATAGGCGACACAATTGAAGATGGTTCGGGGTTGGACAAAATTTAAAACATTGGTCAGATTGGTTTCAACCAGCAAATCCATGGCCAGAACATTTTTTTCAGGCAGCCCCTCCAAACGCCATGCCGGAAAGCACGATGCCGTTCCAAAGACATCGGAGCGGATAGAAAATAAGGTCCGCATGAGGTTTGCGCCAATGAACCCGCTGGCTCCCAATATGAGTACAGGACCTTGTAGTTTTTGAACCTTTTGATTCCAACCTTCCATTATGCTTCCATTGCTCTCAATTGATTGATAACACTTTCAGGATCGATTCCTGATTCTTTACGATGAAATCGCTGTGAGCCATAATTTCCAGAGGGATATCCTTGAGCATGAAGGTGTTTATAGTTCTCGATTGATATTCCCTGGAGTAACACCCAATGGGCCAACATTTCGCCCAACCCTCCGTGTGCGACATGTTCCTCAACCACGCATAGGCGTTTTACTCGTTCAAGGCTGCGACGGAATTCAACGGGTGGAGGATATGAGGACAGCGGAATTTCCGTGACAACCCAGACTTCAGGACGCTGTTCGAGTTCTAAAGTGAGGAATGATGACAACAAGCTTCCGGCGAGGGGGCCGAGAATCACAACCACAGGCCCCTTTCCGTGGAGCAGTTTACGCCAGGACTGATACGGTGAGACCTCCATGGTTTGGGGCCTTTCACAACGACCAAGCCGGAGGTAAGATGGATTTTGAAGCAGACTCATTTTTTTGATGAGGGGATCCACATCCTCAGCGAAAGCAGGTACAAACGCGTGAAAATGCTGTAAGGTCAATAATACCCCATAATCCTCAATAGCATGATGAGTCGCCCCCATCACCCCGTAACCATATCCGCCGCCATTGCCAATGATTTTCACCGCTAAGTGATGAAGCGCAATGTCATTCCGAATTTGTTCATAAGGACGAGCATAACAAAAAGGAGCAATGCTATAAACCCAGGTTTGCATTTCTTTTTTACTGAGTCCCGCTGCCACAGAAAGCATGTTTTGTTCTGCAATCCCAGCATTAATGAAAAACTCACCCATGATCTCACGAAGAGGTTCCAGTGCGTTAAAGCCCAAATCTCCGGTCATGAAGACAAAGGGCGTCGCCTGATAAAGCTTGATCAAACTTGAACACAGAACGTTTCTCATGCTTTTTCAATATCTAGTAATGCTTGATGATAAAGGGCTTCAGATAAAGGTAAATAATGCCATTTCATTTGATTTTCCATGAAAGACACACCATGCCCCTTGATGGTATTCAAAAGAAATACCTGCGGTTTAGCAGCTTGTTTTTTTAATTTATTTTTTAAGCTTAAAGGATCATGACCATCGAGTTCCCAAAGCTTAATATCAAAACCTGATAATTTTTTGCTGAGAGGTTCCAGGGACGCGACTTCCGTGGTTGAGCCAAAACCTTGTAAACGATTGGCATCAATCAGAATACTGAGGTTGGAAAGTTGATGATGTGCGGCAAAGATCAACGCTTCCCAAGTGGAACCTTCCTCCCATTCCCCATCTGAAGTCAAACAAAAAACACGTCCCGCTTCATTTTTCAAACGTTTTGCCAGCGCAACACCTGCTGCCAGAGAAAATCCATGCCCTAGGCTTCCTGTCGCAAAGGCGATTTCAGGCAACCATCCCGCGACGGGATGTCCCGCCAATTTTGTTTCCTCCTGATGGAATTGCACCAGTTGTTCTTCTGTGATTTTTCCTAAAGTCCAGAGGGTCACATATAAGGCACCTGCAGAATGCCCCTTGGATAAAATAAATTCATCCTCCGCTTGCATCACCTGATGATGCAAGACCAGCATCGCGTCTAACGCGGAAAGATTCCCTCCAATATGACCCACACCACTTTCGTAGTGCATTCTTAGCAGTCGGGCTTTGGCTTCTTTAATGATTGGAACTATTGCTTTGTTCATCTATCCGTTTATGGCAAAGTCGGGTATAGTGCTCAAGATAAGTTTTGTCTTGGGAGCGAGGGCGTCCCGCCCTCCGGTGAGGGCAAGATGCCCTCGCTCCCAGGGAAAAAACTTTCCTGGACAGCTATACCTGACCAGATTAAAGTGTTTTTTACATGCAACCTAAGGGCCAATGACACCATGGATGGAACCTCCAATTTAAAAATCAAAATTTATTGCTAATTCTCCAGGTGAAACCAGTCCAGAATCACCGTGAGTTGGGAACGCCAGGAAAAATTGCTCTAAAAGCGTATGGGTTTTTTCCTCCAGGTAGGCCTGAAGGTGTCGCCCCTCCTTTTCCGTATTATCCCGGAGTGTTCGCTCCGGAGTTCCGTCTTCAAGTTGATAGCGTATCCAATTGATCAAGGCGGTTGTTTCGCGATAGGAATCCTCACAACTTCCATAGATCAGTGCCACTTCCCGGAAGCCTTGGGTACGATACTTTTCCTCTCCCCGCGGAGGCTCAAACAGTTCCTTTCCTTTATAAATTTCCTCCCCCTCGGCATTCACTCGGCTCCACGTCTCAAAGTGGAAGCGTTCGATTTCTCCATCTACTGGATAGAAGTTTTTTTAAAATGAAAAAAATGAAAATATCCTTTAATTTAGCAAAATTTGTACTGTTAATCATTAAAACTTTGTGATATTGGAAAGTGTAGTGTGTTTGGAAATTGTTCTTAATTGAATACAACTCTCCATTTGTCAACAGTTCATTGAGGTCCCATGAAAAAGATAGATACGAAAAAGATAGCGGACTCGCTTAAAGACGCTACGGAAAGAATCGCAACTCAAGTTGAAGAAAAATTGGATACAAAAAAGTACATTGATGAGATTGAAAAAAGCACCAAGAGATTTGCTACCCAATTGGAAGAAAAATTGGATGTGAGAAAATATATTGCTGAGCTCGAGAAAAGTACTAAAAAATTGACCAATCAAATTGAGGAAAAGCTTGATGCCAAAAAATATATCGTTGAGTTTGAAAAAAGTACTAAAAAATTGACTACTCAATTAGAAGAAAAACTCAATGTGAATAAATATGTCTCTGAGATTGAAAAAAGTGCGAAAAACTTCATTACCGAAATTGAATCTCGACTGGATGCGAAGTTTGAAGAGTTGGGGGAAAAAATTTCTTCTTTATTGCCTGCATCTTTGAAAGATGATTCAAAGGCTGCATCAGAAAAATCAGCAGAGGTTGCAACGCCAGCTCCAGAAAAAAAGCCAGCCGCTAAACCGACCGCTAAACCGACCGCTAAACCGGCATCAGAAGCCACTAAGAAATAGCAGCAAAACCTTAAGAAAATACAGAGAGGAAGTATTCGTCTTTTATAACTTCCTCTTTTAACCGCAAAGGGGAGGACCTAGGCTTTAGTCAAAAATATCCTCCTTGGCGTTTTCCATGTTGATCTGTAAGGCTTTACGGATTCGCTTTCCTGGAGCGGGCTCTTGTTGCGCTGAATCCTTTTATTCAGAAGAGATTGTCCGTTTGTCTAAGCGAAGCGGGCAAACACGTTATTTAATTCAGTAAATAAATATTCATTAATCTTTATCTTCAAAATTGACTCACCTGACGATTAGTGTTATCGTCGCCAATGATTGTTATCTTAATAGATGTCGCGCATATCCTTGACTGAGGGATCTCACACCCCTTGATAAAAAGTCAGTGGAGCGTAGCATGACTGATTTTTGATTTCTTTATGATTAGGAATACTATGTTGGAATACAAAACAGAGTTAACGCTTCGGCAAGAAAAGTTTTTGAAGCGACAAATTCGTAATGTAAATAATTATCTCATAGGTGTTCGGGATTTTTATTATTTATAATCAGTTGGTTAAAATCCAGATTTTGGGGTGCCCGTAAATGCCCGTTAAACAAGGATAAAAAATATCCGTGAATTACCGGTTTTAGAGACAATTATGAGGCGTCTCTCTAAGTACATGATTAAAAATAGAAAAAATCCAGAACACCTATGATAATTATCTCTATTTGAGTGTCGTTGGCGTTGTTTTTGCCTGTGTACTTCTGGGGTACTATCTTTGGCATGGAGCCTTTTATGATGTGACTCTTTTGATTTCAGTAGTGGCTATTTTTCTTGCTGCACGAGCTTACCTTACACAACATAAAGATGCTCAGCTTTTGATTAAATTTTGTGAGTATGAAGCTCGGGGTTTATCCTCTTCCAACTGATTGGATGAGGTCAAAGAGGGAAACAGAAACTCATCTTCGATAGGATTGGGAAGTTATGTTGAAAAATAATGTGGGTCAGGATATTGAAAAGATGTTTTCTCAGCTTGATGTTGAGGCTCAGGCAAACTCCGGGCTTCATTCAAATCTAGAAATTATCATTAACTGGTTCTACAAGGTTTTGTCAAAAGCTGTTGCTATTGATGGTGTGATTGACGATGAGGAGCGGAAGATTATTGAGGAAACCTTGCAGCCGTTTTCCTTAAAGCATGGTGATGCGTTTCGGCGCTTTTTAAAAGGTTTGTATAGTCCCGATATTTTTGTTGAAGAATTATCTATTCTCTCAGCCTTAAGCCTTGAATTAAGGCAAAGTATTTTTAAAATCATGTTAAAGTTTGTTGTTATTGAAGAGGAACTAAGTTTTATTGAAGAAGATTATATCAACGAAATTGGCCCCCTGTTAGGTTTAGATCCCGACTACATCCAATCAGAAGTAGACGTTGCACTTGAAAGACGCCTTAATCAGTAAACGTATTTTCCCCAAGATTCCCCCCCCCCTTCGTTTCTATTCCAATTGTTCTTCATATCCCAACATCAAAAAATAGGGGCCCCGTTTTAAACCGTTTTGAAGCAGGTTGTCCAATGCTTTTGAGGGGAATGATTTGAGAGACGAAAATAGGCTCGAACCTCAAAAACAGTATAGACGTTTATATTTTTATAGGCTATATGCATTAAGAATGCAAACAAAGTAGTAGTATTAAACATCAGAACCGGGGATAGAATATGAGAGATCAATTATTCATTGAAAGTAAATTATTAACCTATGAGTGCAATGAAACTCATCGGGAAGGGTTGATAGCGTTCTGTCATCAATACAACTTGAAAGGGGTAATGGTGACTCATATCAACAAGTTGATAAAAACTTTAAAGCAAAATATCAACATTGGTGGAATATTGCTTTGTGATCCTAAGGGGGCAAAACGCAAAATCATCAGTGAAATCACTCATACTTATCCTGAAATTCCGCTATTTATCCGCTGTGATGATCCAGAATGGCAAGAGGCGTATCTTCAGCAAGAGCCTGGAGCTAGCGTTCGATTTTATAAAACCAATGACTTTGAATCCTTGGGTCAGATGTTGCAGCAGTATATTTTTGACAGAATTTATCCGGAAGGCTTGGTTGAACATTTGAGAGAAATTGTCGTAGATGCGATTCAATCTCGTTTTCATGATGTCCATGTCTGCACACTCAATACCTTTCTGGCCTCCGATAAACGTATTTTTGGCGAGCGTATTGAATTGATGCCTGTTCGCAGTAGTTGGTGTGAGGGGGTGATGATGTTACAATCCAACAGTTCCGACGTTGACAATCTTGTTCTGGCCGGAAAAACCTCATTCCCTAGAAATGATGGAAAAATAGCGAAATATACAGAGGATTTACTTAGAGAGTTAATGAACCAGATTTGGGGAGGGTTCAAAGCAAAGTATGTTCCTTTTAACTTTACAGGACGACCCAGTGCTATTGAAGTCCCCATGACTATCAACCATGCGGAAAAATACATCAGTTTTGGTACCACGAATCCGCTTTTATCTTTTAAATTCGTTGTGGAAGATAACAACCAGGAGCACCCGTCTTTTGAGCCTTTTCCTTTGTATCTTAAATTTTCATTTCATTTGTATTGGAATGTAGAAGATTTTACAGAAAACCAGGAAGTTGAAAATATGGTGGAAGCCGGTGAGTTGGAGTTTTTCTAAAAATCAATTTCGTGAGAACACCCGAAGTTTGTGTTTTTTGCTCCTCGGAGAAATTGTAGTCGTTGTTCTCTCAGGTTGTTATGAGCCTAAAGTTACCTCTGAGGACCATCAGGTTGTGGAACAACACGGATATAGCGAAACCGAATTTGCGGCAAATCCCCTATTGACGGTTCAGTTCAAAAATACGGTTGTTGTGTTCCTGGAACATCCTCAATCTTCAACGTCTACGAACCTGACCGGAGAGTTAGGCAAAGATGCCATCCCTTTTACCCTGCAATTGGAGTCCAACGCCGAATACGTGCTTGAGTTTTGCTTTAGAACACAGACTCCCAAGGGGCATCAGATGCTGTTGAATGATGCGCAAGATGTGACCTTGGTCCAGATTCAAGATGACGGAAACTGCAAGACACACTCGCTCTCTTCAAGTTCTTATGTCATGTCTCTGATTCATAGCGGAAAAGATCCTGTCGCTGAAGAGGTGCTTTTTATTCACAGGGTGGATCCTGCTGCCCGTGAAACGTCCACCTATCCACAACTCCTGATCAGTGATGATTGTGAAGCCTGTGATTTACAAGGCATCAACTTAAGAGGACAAAAATTGGAGAAGCTTCACTTAAGTCATAGTAGTCTACGATATGCGTCTCTTAATGGGACTTCGTTCAAGTTTTCGGACTTAAGAAATGTTGACTTCAAAGGGGCGAATATGAGAACCCTTAAATCAAAGCAGGTGCAATTAAGTGGGGCCGACTTAAGGGCAACACGCTTGGAAAACGCAGATTTCAGCTATGCGTTTATGAATGGTGTTGATCTGGAAGGCGCCTCAATTGAGAACGCGCTATTTACGGGTGCAATTCTTGACGGGGCAACATGGATTGATGCCAGAAAATGCACAGAGACGTCACTCGGACAATGCGAGTAATACGCTGTCAAACTTAAGCAACCCAAGGACTACGCGAGGAAATTAAGGGGCAACGGAGGTTCCAAATTCATCCAGTGGTTCCGCTTCTTGTTCATCTTCATAATCAAATAAGAAAAAATCACGAAGGCGTCCCGGGATTACGGATTGAGGAAGAGGAAAAATAAGAGGTCGATCAAGAACTCCCTTCGTTTGAAAACAAAACTCGTAAAACGCACCCCGTTTATTCAGCAATAAATAGTTTAACAAAGGAATATGATCCAAAACTTTATCTAACGTTTCAAAGGGTTGCAGACAGAGTAATAGTTCTTGGGTGGATTCATTCGCATCAATGATCCCTGAGGCGACAATATTCATGGTTGGACTCTTGATACTCAGGTCAAAAACCTCAAAACGTCCCCCCTTCATCTGAACATCAACATTCAATGAATTGTAAACATAACCTTTCCCTTCAAAGCCACTCAATTCACCTTGCACCGCTTTAAAATAACTTTGTATCGACAATGTTGTGACCAAAAAAAGCAGAGACCCCCCTTTCGCTATAATCCCGTCATACGACTCTCCCAAAATTTTTGCATGAGGGAGCCAAAGATTTTCTGAGATAGGAACCAGGTCTAAATCCGCTTGAAAGTGGGTTTTTCCAAGTTCAAGAGGAAACTTGTCCTGCAGTTCTTCTCCTTGTTTTGCTAAAATACTAAGTAAATCTCCTAAATCAAAAACATCCATACTTGCTTTGCCAACCCAATGGTTGTTAGGCTGCCGTTTCAAATAGCCTACTAAACTGAAGGCGGGGTCTCGTTTTTTCCTCCAAATAACTCGCGAAATTTTATATTTATCCGGTGAAATTTCAGCTTTCAGCTTAAAGTCATTGAAGGTACTTTCCAAAAATTTAAGACGGTCCGCACTTAGGTCTAATTTAATATTAAATTCAGGCAAAGAGATGCTAAAGGGAGGCGTGCTTTTTTGCAAACGCTTTTCTTCCACAGTTTTGGCTTCTATCTCTTCCGGTGTTTCCAAAGAGTCTGACAACTCTCGCCATTGTGCCAAGTTTAGATATTTAAAATTTCCTGAAACCTGAGTTTGTTTTCCCACTTGTGTGATTCGGAGGGCTCCGGACTGCTTATCCCATTCCAGGTGATTCAGTAGTAACACCGTATTTTCACCCTCCTGCTCCATTTTTCCTACCACATGGAACGAAACAGGATCGAAGCCAAAATAGGTTTTAGAAGCGTCCAGCTTAAAATTTAGAGGCAGAGAGGCTGTTGCTTCAGGAAGAGGGCCGTCAAAAGTTGAATTTAACCAGTGCCCCCAATCGACATAACGTGCTCCATTGATCACTCCCACAATATCAAGTATGGTCAATTTAGCATTAAATTCCTGATGCGAATGATGAGCCGTGAATGTGAGTTTTCCTGAGGCTTGTGGTGTACGGAACTGATCAATCACCAACTCCATGTTTTCACCTTCCAAATCCAGCACACCGGTCAAGTATAAGGGCAGCTTTAAGGTTTCCGCAACCACTAAATTTTCTATTTGGATATTCAACTGAATTCTTTTGAGAAGGCTGGGTTGAGAGGCGGTTGGTGCGGATTGTGACGAACTGGGGGGCCATGCTCTCGCTAAGTTTAACCAAGGAAGGACGGAAATTTTTCCGTTGTCCAGAGAAATATCCAGCAGATTATCGGTATAAACTACCTGAGCCTGCAAAGATTGGGACCCATACCGGAAGGGATCTATGTTGGCTTCGATTGTCCCCTCATCAAAATAAAGATGGATTTCACTTTCAAAAGAATTCGGACGATTTCCAGGAAGTTTCAGTTTTTCTATTTTCAGTGAAACTTTAAATTCTTTTGCCGGGGAACCCTGATTTTCCGAATCACTCGCAGCTTCGATTTTTGACTCGGAAATGTTTTTATTGGTGGGTTTGGGGTGCTTGTTTTGAGCCGCTAATTTGTTTAACCAATAGGGAACATCAAGGGACGTTAAATTTAGTGCCAGTTGTCCCGACTGCAAATTTCCAGTATATTGGGCGTTTCCCTGATCCGATCCTATTTGAAAATGCGATAAGTTGAAATGAAAGGGTTCCTCCAGATTTAGAAAACCTGTGACGACGACAGGAAAATGCGCTTGATCAAAAAAGTATAATTGATTGATATTCAAATTAAACTGCAATTCTTTAATAAAAAAAGATCCTGAAAAATCAGAGCTTTGAGAATCATTGGAGGAGGGAGGTATTAATTTAGTTAAATTGAGTGGTATTTTCCATGATTGCCACTCTTCAAATATGAATTTTTCAGTTTCCAATTCAATCAAAGCAGACTGATTTTCCCACTGACAAGAAACGGAGGTGTTGGGATGGAAAAGCGACCCCATTTGCAAAACAGTTTTGCCCTTATTCTGGTCCAGATTAAGTTGTCCCTGAAGGTGAAACTGTCCAATATCGCCATTAGCATTAGTTATTTTAAAACGATCCCCCTCAACCTCCATATTCACCTGCAATTGCTGCTGACTCGAGTCTTCTGTGAGTAACTCAAATTCCCAGGGGCCTTTTTGACCGTTTGCAAGGTTGTCTTGCTTAACTGTCAAGGAAGCGTTCAGTTTTTCAGGAAACCAGTGAGACATTTCATGATCGGGATCCTCGTAATAGGGAAATAAGGACTCAAGGTGTAGCAGTTGAAGCTTGATCAACGGTTCTCTGTCATCAAGTGGAAAAATGCCGTTAGAGGTTCCTGAAATTTCATCTAGACGGAACTTTAACTCCGTCCATTGAAGGTGTTTGAGTGTGATCAAAAGTTCCCCCCCTATCTCCGTAAGTTGATAAGTCCATTTAGGGAGATGAAACATTGCTTTAGCTTCAAGTGGTTGGAGTTTAATCACCAGGTCCAGCGAGTCAGGACCACTTAGATCCGGAGTATCCAGAGTAAAATCAGCGTTGATTCTGCCCTCAAACTCAAGTTGATTTAACCATGGCAGCGTTGCGTTCCACATCGTCCTGAATTCTGGCCATGCCTGAGCACCCTCACCTTGTCCAAAGGCGTTAATGTGCATTGGAATCGTATTTTCACCGTATCCTAATTTCAAAGTACCGCCTTCGATTTGAACACCAGGCATTTGTCCTGTTTTAAAATTCATCGAAAGCCCTGCGAGATCCGCTTTAAATGATGCGGCTCCTTTGGTGATGACAGGTATCCCCTCAAACGGAGTGAGTGAAACATCCGAAAGTTCTCCGCTAACCGAAAATTGAAGAATTTCATCCAGGGTTTTATAGCTTTCCTTGAGATTCAGGTCGAGTGTTAACGCCAGAGAAGTGATGGTCCCGGAATGAACCTGTTGACGTATCCACGCCGCCGCACTCTTTGGAAAAAAAGCGGTAAGATAGGGAATGGTTTTTTCAATTTTCCACTTTGACGATTTTCCCCTCATGGTGATTAATGGCGGTTGGTCTGGTCTGAGCGTCAATTGGGATTGCAACGTAAAATTACCAAAGGGAAATGCTAACGGCTCCACACCGATGTTGAAACTACTCAGTCCCCCACTCGACATCAGATCTCCTTTTCCTTTGAAGGTCTCAAGCGGCATTTGGCCCTTTGGGAAGCGAGAACTGAGTAACTGGCCTTGGGTAATATTCCAATCAAAATGCGATTCCCATTCCAAAAAATCAACACTCACCATTTTTCCGTTGATTCCCAAGAGTCCCTTGACAGGGATTTCGTCGAACATTCCCTGGACTTTGGGGATAACCAACTGATGAAGTGGAAAATCCTTTAGTTGATAAACACCGTTCCAACGCTCACCATCGCCCTTGGCACTCGCCTGCAGTGTCCCTGAATCGCCCCCCCACTCCACAGCCATCTTGAGTTCAAAATGTTTTTGTAAAGAGGTCCAATAGATATTTCCTTGAATGTCATTGATATTGAAGGTGGGGATCTTCCAGGTCTTAGGAAAATTGACCTGAACATGCGCGTTAACCAAATTGAACTGATCCAATACAATGTGGATCAGATTTAACGCACCAGAACTTTTGGAGGGCGTGGCGGAAACGAGCGCAATATCCCCTAATAAAATTTTGCCATCTTCTGAAAAGTTCAACGTTAAATCCAGGGCGTCAACCAGAACTTTGTCAAAAACAAAACGCCCTTTATAAAAAAGTGAGGCATCACAAAAAAATGACAGAGTCTCCAATTTTAAAACGGGAGTCACACCATCTTCAGAAAACACGATGATATGACGAGCCTTAATATTTAAAGCACTTAAGGCCTCGGTATTAACATGAAATTCCCCAAGCCTCACGTTGAGACCCGTGTGTTTTTTGATGAAGGGAGTCAGGAGCGGAAGGTACTCATCCGGATGTTTGGAGATCCACGCGGTAAGAGCCGTAAGACCAAATACAATCACAGCTAAGGCAAAAGCACCGGTGACTACCGTTGCAATGAATGCGATGGTCAGTTTTCTCAGAGTGTTACTTGCCATGATAGAATCAAGCGTGAAACGAAGCGTTGTTATATCAAATCCATACTTTGGACAGATAAAAAAAACTTTCTGTCAATAAGAGTTCTTTCAAACTTCATGCAAACGTCACTGTTTTCTTCAAATCAAGACACTACGAGTCTTTCCATCACGGAGTAGGCGACACTGCTGCTTCTAACATCATGGGGGGCAAAATATCACTTTCTCAAGTTATGCGGGTTTTAGTTCGGATTCCAAAGGTGTTTGAACGCTTACATACGAGTCATATGTCAGCTTTCAAAGAACAAATAAATCAGAATAAAAGACAAGCAAAAGGAAAAAGTTTTATTTGCCCTGTCCCCAAAAAAGCAGCATTGAAACAAATGCTATCTTCTTAAATTTCTGGGATTTCTTCCGGTTCTTTATCTTCGTTTCGAGCCTTATCTCTTGTTTTATTTACTTTTTTAATAACTTGAGTTTTCATTGAGTCAACACTCTTTGAAATGGCTCTATAGAGATTGGCATGTGTTGCTTTACTGACCAAGGCCTTATCTTTATAATTGCAGTTAATCACAACGGTATGCGTCTCCTCGCTATCTTTGATTAGATTTACATGGAAAGGAAAACGGTCATCCGTAACTTTTACCAACTCTTTCATGAGTTCGTTGATATGTTCGGTAACAGCGGTAGAGTGTTTTATTTGTTTAAAACTAACATGAATAGACATAAGTGACTCTCGTAAAATTGTGAACATTAATACAAACGTTAGTTTTTTTCTTTAGGTGCCGAATCTAATGAAGGCGGCTTCATAACAGATTCAACACCAGGCTCAACGCCCGGAGCGGCAGGAATATCACGATTAGAGGAATCTCCAATGGATGCCGATTCCCCTGTTTGAACTAGCGTTTCAGGAGGAGAAAACAGAATATATCCTGGAACAAAAATTACCGAAAAGGATACAACAAAAATTCCCAAAAGTATAAGCAACCGCACCATTGAAGAACTCCCTAGATGGATGAACTAGTTAATCCCTGAAGAAATAAAACCTCAGGCATCCTGAATTAAAGCTTCAGTTTCTCAATATGCTTGAGAATTAGTTATACTCATACTAAAAAGTGGATGAACCGTCAAGTTGATGCGCTCAGTTTCCAGTTTTCTTTGTTTAGATTTTACAGCCAAAGGGACTCAGTGCTTTCGCCATTCAATTTAACTTATTGAAAACATTGCTATTTACTTTTAGATTCAGCCAAAAAGGAATTTATGGAGATTTTAAAAAGTTCACAATTAAAATTACATTTAGCCAGTCCTCGAGGTTTTTGTGCGGGAGTTGACCGAGCTATCACGATTGTGGAAAAAGCCTTGGCGCTTTATGGACCGCCTATTTATGTGCGGCATGAAATCGTTCATAATCCCCATGTCGTTGAACGTTTGAGGAAGCAAGGCGTGATTTTCATAGAAAACCTGGAGGAGGTGCCCCAGGAATCCCATTTAATCTTTTCCGCACACGGGGTCTCTCCAGAAGTTCGTACAAAAGCAAAACAATTGAAACTTGAAGTTCTCGATGCAACCTGTCCTCTTGTAACTAAAGTTCACACTGAAGCAAAACATTATGCTGACGAGGGGTTCCTGATTATTCTCATCGGACACAGAGACCATGTGGAAGTCAAAGGGACCCTCGGAGAAGCTCCAGACCGGATGGTGGTAGTGAGTAATGTAGAACAGGTAGAGGCCTTGGAGATTGAGCCTAACAGGCCTGTTGCCTACTTGACACAAACCACGCTTTCCTTAGATGATACCCGTGAAATTATTAGGGCTTTAAAAAAACGGTTTCCTCATATTGTGGGTCCCAAAAAGGAGGATATATGTTATGCGACTCAAAATCGACAAAATGCGGTAAAAGCACTTGCTGCGCAAGTCGATTTGGTTTTGGTGGTGGGTGCGCCAAACAGTTCGAACACGGTTAGACTCGTTGAAGTTGCTAAAGCGATGGGGGTTACCGCCAAGAGAATTGAATCTGCGGATCAATTACAGTCCGAATGGTTCGAAAATGTTTATCAAGTGGGCATCACCGCAGGTGCCTCAGCTCCGGAAGACATTGTCCAGGGGATCGTAACAAAGTTACAGCAAATGGTCGAAGACAGTTCTATTGAGGAGTTAACGCTTGTAAAAGAAGATGTTACCTTTGCTCTTCCTGCTGCGCTAAAAAATGCTTGAAAGGCATTGCGGCTCGTTTTCTCATGGAAATTTGATGTTTTTCTGTCGTTGACATCTCTGCAAAGGTTTGTGAGGTTCCCTCAGGAACAAAAATACGATCCCATCCAAACCCTTGGATTCCTCTCGGGAATACGATTTCTCCATGGATTCGGCCTTCAAAAAAATGAAAGTTTTCGCCATCTTGGGTATAACCTAAGCAACAAACCGCATACGCTGATTTATCCTGAAATGAAGACAACGCTGTTACAAGTCCTTCCAAACCCATATTCTTGGTAAACCACTTGATTAAAGGCCCAGGAAGTTCATTCCAAACATTAAAAAACAAAGAGGTATCTTCAACAATAACGGGGTTTTGTATTTTGTGATAGGCCTGTTTAAGCTTGTTCTCTATTAATGCCCTTAAATTGGTGGTTTGAAGTTCAGACAGTTCTAAGTCAACCAACTCGAGCGGAACGGGTAACAGTTCTTGTAGTTCCCTAAATTTATTTTGGTTTGAACTCACCAGATAGATCATCCCCCCCCTAATTCTATGGCAATGAGAATATGATTGATGGCGTCTTCCTCAGTACTACAGATGTTGAACAATGGTTTTAATCCGACAATGTCGAGTATTTCATTAAACTTTTCATTCAAACCACATAAAACCAGTTTAGCGTTTCTTGTCCTTAAGGAACTGAGAAGCTTGGCAACAATCCCTATGCCTGAAGAATCCATGAATGCTGAGTGTTCGAGGTTAATGACTATGCCCTGAATATCCCGATTTTTTACAAAAGGGATTGTGTAATTTTGGAAGTTGATCGAATCTTTTCCGATTATATTTCCTTCCACGGCTATTATACAAATTCCATCACGCATATGATGTGAAAGTCGAATCATCGAGTTCTCCTAAAACTTACGCTGAGTGTTGCCTTCCGTTTTTGGGCGCGGAGACTTTAATCCTGTTCTGTTACCGGAGTATATACATGGTATCCGTCAATGTACAGTCCTCAGCTCTTAATGCATGGCCATCGCAGGTTGTTGTGATTGTTCAAAAGCTTCTATTGGACATAGAAGTCCTTCCATAAAACTGACCATTGTGAGTAAATCTCGCTCTGGAAGTTTATGAATTAATTTTTTTGCCGTCATTCGTATCAAGCCAACTCCAGTATTAACCGCCATATTCACGATTTTTCTACCAAAATTTCCAATATTTAAAAAATCCAAGGGACTGATTGCAAAAAAGTGAAGCGAAACTTCTGACATTTCAACGATAACCCTCACGATGTATTCTGTATGTTTCCCTTGAACCGTGTCAGTACGAATCGTTTTGACAACAGCGAATATTTTCTGCGCTTCTTCTGCGCTCACAGGGCAGGCAAGGATATACTCCTCATTCTTTCCATAACGAACCATTGCTTCAACCCAATCTGTAAATTGCAGTAACTGCTCTTTAGAAAGGGTTTTAAAAAGTTTCCTAACCGTTGTCGTTGTAAGCCCCAGACCTGTATTAATTCCCAAAAGTACCAAATTTTTACCGAAACTCCCTACGTTCATCAGTTCCAATGGTTGCACAAAATAAAAATGTAATGAAGCTTCTGTAATTTGACTGATCACGTCAGCAATTTCCTCTGTATGTACACCACTACTAGGGGTTTTTCGAACCTCTGCTATTAATTGAAATACTTGATCTCCCAACTTTTTGGAAAGGGGATTAGCCATCACATAGGACATTCATTTCCTCCCGCATAATCCGTTTATTAAATAAGCACCTACTGTGAAAAATTAATCGAAGTATAACAAATTCTTTATAAGAAAGTTTTCACTGTGTAAAGCTGTAATTGGCAATAATGTAACAGTTTCGGAAACCTATGGCCCAAAAATAATTTAAAAAAGGGAACTAAATACTGTGCAATCGCAAAAAAATATAGCTATTTTTTTGGCTCTTCGATATTTCCCGTGGTCATGGATTATTGATTATCTAGCTGATATATAAAGAGAATTAAAGAAATACAACCAGGTCAGAATGTATGTTTGAAACAAACTTTTTGGGTTTAGATAACATTGAATTACCTAGAAAGTGGCAATATGCGAGAGATATAGGTGATCCTGCTATGTAAAATACGATAAAAATCTGACTCGTTTTGGCATCTCTCAAATTTCGCATATTTTGTAATACATTGATTTAATTGTATTTATACTCATTCAAAAACCACGGGAAATATCGAAGAGCTATTTTTTTCACATAATTAGCAAGTTTTGTTCGCACTTGCACAAAAATATTTTGACTTTTACTCCGATTCCCAGGATACTGGGCACCGTTAATTCGTCTCCCTTCTTAGGTGATGAGAGGAAATTGCTTAGCAGTTTCCGTCTAAAATATGGCGTTTATGAAGTAGCTTACTTTGCATTTTTCCCCATTTTCAAAGTTCTAAAAGGTGTTGGCCATGCAGTTTTATGAAATCATACCCTATGTTATCATTTGTATGGTAGTCGTCGTATTCGCTTTAGAAATGAAAATTTCAGTGTTACGAGACATTACTCAAACAAAGAGGGAGACGAAAATATCGGATCTTTTTGCAAAAAAAAGCAGAAAAGATCACAAGCGTGAGGAAATTTATAACTAAATTAGGGGAGCTTGGGTTGGCTTCTTTATGTGTGCTCAACGAATGTTGATTGGAAGTGAGCGAAGGCCTTTTCTTCGGTATCCCACAAAGACAGTATTTCATGGAGTTGCCCCATCCGCATGAGACGCATAAGGTTTCTGCCAAAGTCGCAAAACACAATGTTAGCCCCACGAGCGCGCATCACACGGTAAAACAAAATCATGGTTCCAATCCCTGACGAATCCAAGGCCGTCACTTCGCTAAAACTTATGACCACGTTTGTCACGGAGGGCTTGTTAAGTGTTGGAAGAATAAGTTCTTTGACTTCTCTTGTTGTCTTATGAATCAGAACGCCCGCAAGTCGAAACAACTCAATTCCATCAACAACACAATGTTCAACCTGAATCTGAGGGGTTTCCTCTTCATCTTCATTATTTCGAATTTCAGTTCGAAGGTCAATCATGATGAACGCACCATGTAAAATTAACAATACAAGAACGGCTCCAGCCTACGCAGTTAGAACAACTATACCCTGTTTACATAAAATCACTAAAGAAGTCAAAAAAATCGTAATGACGCAGCCATAAAGAATCACAAAGAATAAACCACCAAGGCTTGAGTCACTCGACTCACTTCTATAAAGGACTTACTTATGCGGATTTATCAAGGTTTTTCAAGCTTTTTTTCCTCTCTTTAAGCAGTCGTTTGATCAAAAGGACGAGATGCTGCTTGGAGTAGGGTTTAGAAAGGTAGTCATTCATACCTTCCTTCAAAAATTGCTTTTTATCACCTTTCATCGCATATGCGGTCAGTGCAATGATTGAAGTGTTTTGATAGTCAGGCATCTTTCGCAATTGTCTGGTGACCTCTCTCCCGTCGATTCCCGTACCTAAATTGATATCTAATAGAACAACCTCATATTGTTTGCTTTTAGCCTTTTCAAGGGCTTCCTCCCCGTTTGAAACGATATCAAGCTGGCAAAAAGATTCAATGAAGCATTTGGTTAATTCCTGGCAATCCGAATCATTTTCTACAAGTAATATTCTAGGCAGAGGATTTTTAGGAAGTTCATACGAAAAATCACGCCAAAGGTCTTTGTTTTCTGTGGCGGAATAAGAAATAATATGTTCCATTGCAGGGAAATAAACTTGGAAAATGGAGCCTACATTAGGCTGACTTTCAACCTTCACATGCCCATTCATCAATTTGATTAGTTCCGCCGTAATGCTTAAACCTAAACCCGATCCTTCATATTTGCGGTTATAGCCACTGCTTTCCTGTATGAATTGTTCAAAGATTTGGGAAACAAAATCGGTATTAATGCCTATTCCTGTGTCGATAATTCGAATTACAGCCCAGTCCTCGCTGCCTTCATGAGTTCTATCCACTTCCACTCTAATTTCTCCTTCAATGGTAAATTTAAGAGCGTTCCCAACTAAATAATTCAGAATTTTACTGAAAGCCATTCGGTCCAGTTTTGCATAGACGTTGGAGTTTTTAGAAACAATGGACAAAGAGAGTTTTTTTTCTTGTGCAAGAGGAGTCATTAAGTGAACAATAGAATGACATTCCTCGTTCAGATCCAATTCGATAGGTTCGAGTTCATATTGTTTCGATTCCAGGCTCGAAAGCTCGATGATGTTATTGATGGTTTTTAGCAGCCTTTGGCCATTTTTAATAATGGGTTCAATATAGGCCTGATATCGTTCTTGAATCATGGATTCTTGTAAGAGGTGTGCGAATCCTAGAATCGCATTTAAAGGAGTTCGAATTTCATGACTCATATTGGCCAGGAAGTTTGTTTTAAACCAACTCATTTCTTCGGCTTGCTCTTTTGCAATAAGGAGTTCTTTCTCCATTTCATTCCTCGCAGTGATATCCCTAAAAACGATTAGCCTATAATCTTTGCGGTCAAAGCGTTTTTGAGAGATGGAAACTTCTACAGGGAACAGGGATCCATCCTTGCGTTTTTGAATACACTGAGGCAAAATGTTAATCTCTTGTTTGCTTTTGAGTCTGGAGAATACAGACGTCTTCAATTTGGGATTTCTTAGGTTCAGAACATCAAGCTCTTTACTGTTTAAGTCTAGAATTTCTTTGCGTGTATAGCCAAGGAGATCACATGCCGACTTATTGATCTCAATAATCGTTCCAGTCCTGACTTCAGTAATCATAAAGGCATCGGAGGCCTTATCCATGATGGAGTGGAATCGACGAAGCGCATATTCTGAATCAGCAGACGTCTTGTTTTCGCTGGTTTCAAGTCCTGTGATTTCGTTCAATATTTTTTTTTTACGGCTCCAGATTTTTGACATACAGGCTTGTGTTTTAAGGGTTATCGGGGTCCTGTGCTATAAAACTCATGTTTTTTGATATCCCATCGAAAATAATGCCCCCAAGGGTCTTTTCCGGGAATAGCTAAAAAATTTTCACTATAAATTGCCGGACATTCCTCATTATCTTGATTATCACAATCGCACTTTCGTTGTAATTCTCGCCAGACAACACGTGTATCGCCAAGGTTATTATTATTTTTAAAAAAACCTTGTATCCCAAGCGTATTGCTTAGATCAAGCCTGTCGTAAAAACGGTCGCAACTTTTTACCAACTCATCAAACATGATAAGCCGCCCAACCATCGCCTGTATCAATACGTCAGAGGCTTTTTTGGTATTTTCTTGTTGTTCCCCAAGAATTAAACGTGCGGAAACTATATGCACTAAATCATCCTGAGGATCCTCCGGTTTTGATGCAATTTTGCGATTTTGTCCTTTTGAGCGAATAATCACTTCATAAGGCTTCTCTCCTTGATAATAAAGATAGGGTTCACCCCACGCATCTTTGGACAAATCCTGAATTGATCCTGAAACGAAAGGTCCTTCTTTATCGGTCCACAATAATTCCAGTTTTGAAGGATATTTGCTGTAGCTACGATAGTATCCAAGCAAACCTTCTTCTAAACGTTGAAGTTCTTTTTGAGTTGCTGTGATGTTTAGTTTAGACATCATTTTGGTTGACAAGGGGACAATTGTTCCTGCAAGAATCCCAATAATGCCTAAGGAAATCATGATTTCCATAAAGGAAAATCCGCATTTAAATTTATCTTTTTTATTAACGTTTACCTGCATAATTCGCCTTTACCAATAATGCTGCCACAAGTTCGGGTGAGTCCAGAGATCAATGCTTATTTGAAGGTTGAGTTTTTTCTGCTCCAAACAATGAGTGTCCTAATACCTAATTATCAGTAAACGCTACTGTTTTACAATATTGAAATGATTATTTTTAAAACTTTTTTAAAGTGAGGGAGGGAAGAGGAGAAGGGGCAAGGGTTGTGTTCCTTACCTTGCCCCTGAAAGTCATGTTCTCAAACCCGTACAGTTTTTACGGAAACATTTTCCTTAGAGGAGGGACAAACTTTGATTGGCATAGGCTCGGTTCAATGCACTAAGAATCGCTTTCATTGAGGCGACACTGATATCAACATCAACACCGACGCCAAAATATCGTTCATGATCCTCCGTTTCGATTTCAATGTAGGCAGCCGCATGGGAGTCTGAACCTTTTTCAAGGGCGTGTTCATCATAAGACGTCAATCTAAACTGTGCCAGTTGAGCATCCCGAATTCCATGTGCAAACGCATCAATGGGACCATTGCCTTTGCCCGAAATTCTAACTGATTTGCCTTGAACTAACAACTCCGCATCCATATCCGAACGGACTTCGGAGCCTTTTTCATGTGAAGAATGAGTATGAACCTGGAAATCCTGCAAAGAAAAGGGATGAGTGGTATTTAAGTATTCTTTCTTAAAATGCTCATGTATTTGTTGAGGTGTGGCCTCGGTGCCCGTTCTATCCGTATAATTTTGGATGATTTTACCAAAGTCTGGATGCATTGCCTTGGGCAATTTATAACCAAAATCAGTCTCCATGATATAGGCGACCCCGCCTTTGCCGGATTGACTGTTAATCCGGATAATCGCTTCATAACTACATCCTAAATCTCGTGGATCAATGGGCAAATAAGGAACTTCCCAGATCCCTGATTTAGCTTCATCATACGCATGCATGCCTTTACTGATGGCATCCTGGTGTGAACCTGAAAAGGCCGTATACACGAGTTCTCCGGCATAAGGGTGTCTCGGATGAACAATCATTCCCGTACAACGTCCATAGATTTTAACCACGTGTTGAATATCGGTAAGGTCGAGGTGAGGATCGACGCCTTGTGAAAACATATTCAACGCCATAGTGGTGATATCCAGATTACCGGTACGTTCACCGTTGCCAAACAGCGTTCCTTCCACTCTATCGGCTCCTGCCATCAACGCTAATTCCGATGCCGCGACGCCTGTTCCCCGATCATTATGAGTGTGGAGACTGATAGTGACAGAGTCCCGACAACTGATATTGCGGGAAAACCACTCAATCGAGTCCGCATAGATGTTGGGGGTTGACATCTCGACGGTTGCGGGCAAATTCAGAATGGCTTTGTTTTCTGGTGTCGGTTTCCACACATCAATAACGGCTTCACATACTTCAAGAGCATAATCGATTTCTGTTCCCGTAAAACTTTCGGGAGAATATTCAAAGCGTATTTGAGTCCCTGGCAAACCATCCTTGCCTATCTGAAGTAGTTTTGCGCCATCTACCGCGATTTTTAATATTTCTGCTTTATTCATACGGAAGACAACGCGCCTTTGCAACTCGGAGGTGGCGTTATACAAGTGGACAATGGCCTTTTTGACTCCTTTCAGCGATTCAAATGTTTTTTCGATCAAATGATCCCGTGCCTGCGTTAATACTTGCACGGTAATATCCTCAGGAATCAACTTATCTTCGATAAGTGTCCTTAAAAAATCATACTCGACTTGGGATGCTGAAGGAAAGCCGATCTCAATTTCCTTAAACCCTATTTGTACTAAAAGTTGGAACATTTCTAATTTTTGGGAAATGCTCATGGGATCTTTTAACGCCTGGTTTCCGTCACGTAGGTCGACACTACACCAAATGGGTGCTTGCGTTATGCTTCGGGATGGCCATTGACGATCGGAAAGGTCAACAGGGGTAGTAGCTCGGTATTTGTGTATCGACATTTGAGACATAATCTCCTCCTATAATCCGGCAGAATTAGTAAAAAAAAGATAAAAAAAAAGCCGTGGGGGGAACACCCACGGCTTTTGAACTGTGGGTGAATGCCCACAGTAGTAATCACACGATGCACTGCAGCACTCTCCTTCAATGGACTGAATATAAGAGCAATAAGAGTTGCAACGTGGACAATTCGGGACTCATGATAACACTCTGGTCAATGGATAGTAATTGTATTAGCTTCTGAGCGTCCATTTAAGGGGATATTCTTGCGCAAGTCAAGAAAAATCTGGAATATCAGCAAGAAACTGGATACCCTTCGCAGGATATCAACAGGTTATAAACGACTGGTGTAACACTTATCATGACCGATTTGAGATGTTCATCAATTTGCTCCGGGCTTCCCTTCGACGACGCTCAGGACAGGCTTTCAGACGATCACTCGCTTTCGCCCTTGCCTTTCGCTAAATGGTCATGGTCTCCCTTACCTTAGGAACACGGTTTGTCCGCAGTTTGCTGGCTGGTTTCCCGCCAGTGCCACAGGATCGGTTCCATAGCTTTGAAAGCCAGAGGCTTTCCTCTATTTTACCCCATCAGATCACACTCCTTGGGCGTACACAAGGTAATCAAGTTGACCTTGCGAACAGTTATAAGTCGCTTTCATAAAATCTTCGATCTCGGTATCATAAAATTGCCGCATCATTACCCTACATTTAGGGTAAATTGAGGAATGATAACGTCATTGATAAAAAATGGAAAGTTCCTATGTTATATTTTTAGCATTCCTAAGCGAAGCGAGCACACCAGAAAGCTTGCTGTCCCCTTATTTTTGGTGCGCTCGCTTCGCTTAAGCGGCACCTTCCTTAGGCTCAACTTCTATTCTCGGACAGTCTCCTAGCGTGTCCTTAGCGTTTTCTCTTTTTATTCAGACCTTTCTCTTGTATATATTGTCCCACATCCTGCATGCTTTCCCGGTAGGTATTCAGCGGCTTGTAATCCAATTCTTCCAAAGCCCTGGTGATGGGAACCCGATGATTCGATCCCACCAGATTCAGGGCTTCCAGTGTTAAGGGCGGACGCTGTTTTAACTCAAGCACATTCCATATTTTTTCACAAGCTTCAGCGCTGAGTTTGGCCATATGCCAAGGAATAAACTTGGGACGGGGGGCTCCTGAGAGCTTTGCCAGGTCAGAAAAGTAGCGTTTCCAGGTGATCTCCGAACCATCACTGGCATTATAGATTCGTCCCACCGCAATAGGCATCGAAGCCGCCCGTATCATAATATCAACCACATGGTCTACATAACATAATCCCGCATTTTTAGCTTTGAAGCCAACAAGTACAGGAACCCCCCATTGAAGTTGTTTTACGACTTCATCAACCCACAATAAACTGCCGGGACCAAAGACATTGGTTGGTCGAATAATGCTGAGTGCGACCTTCCGTTTGTCTGCAATTTCCAAGGCTACCTGTTCTTGTTGTTGTTTACTTCGACTATAAGGGCCTAACGGCTTTCCATAAGGGTGGTCCTCTGTACAGAGGTCCAATAGCAGTGCGTCTCCATAAACCACAAAGCTTGAAATGAGGACCACTCGTGCCTGCACCTCCGCTGACCGGTTCATGATGTTTCGTGTTCCTTCAACGGTCACGGCCTGAAACAAAGATTCCTTTCCCCAATCAGTCACTACACTCGCTAAATGAAATACCGTCTGGACCCCTTCAAACGCAGGTCCCAGGGTCTCGGGTTGCGTGATATCTCCACGGTAAATTTCCACTTGACGATTCCAGGTTGGATCTGTGATTTCTCCCGGAAGGACTAATGCTCGAACTTGATGATTTTCAGAAACCAGGCGTTTTATCAAATATCTTCCAATAAAACCGTTGGCCCCTGTAATCAATAGGGGGCCCAATAGTGGGGTGGTGTTCATGATCTTATCCTTTTATGCTAGATTTACGTTTTTTCTGCTGATGCTTTAGATTTCGCTCAACAAACGACATAATTGTTTCCATATTTTCCCGATAACTACAGGCGTAGTTTTCAATCCATTCCAACATTCGACGTTCC
Organism: Deltaproteobacteria bacterium TL4; assembly: GCA_051382335.1. GTDB lineage: Bacteria > SAR324 > SAR324 > SAR324 > NAC60-12 > JBBCAX01. The sequence goes on along the minus strand of JBBCAX010000121.1, from coordinate 42,888 downwards.
CTCTCTGCTTTCGGAAACTGCATAATATAATTCTCAATTTCTTCACATTGCCGACGAAGTAGAAGATTTTCAGGGTTTCTTCGCTCAATCATAGTTTCGCATTGATGAAAGAAAGTATTTTATTTAGAAAGTGACCAACAATTTCTAATCGTATCCTACCGGTGATGAGTTTGTCTGTAAGAGTTCACGGATTACGCTAAAAAAAACTTCACGGATTTGAGCTTATGCATACACCATTAAAAAGGAAATGCAAAGAGAAGTCATGATGAATGCGTCATTTGGAAAATCCCCTACTCAGTTTAAATGCCCGAACCATTTTTGCTTCAAAGTCTCGTACTGTCCACTGTTCATCAGAGTCAGTAAGGCGATATTGACACTTTCTCTCAAGGGGCTTCCTGAGGGAAAGGTGATGCCATAACCTGTGACGGCAAAACCTCTGTCAATGAGAACAAACTGATCTCCCGCATCCTTGATATAATAGCGAATTAGCGGCATATCATGAAGGATGGCCTCAATTTTATTTTCCTTCAGGGCCTCCATTGCCGTGTCCATAGATTCAAAAGTCGAGACTATGGTTTTTCTTTTTTCAGCGGACTTCGCGCCGAGGGTTCCTTTAATGACACCAACTTTGCGTCCTGGTAAGCTACTAATTCCTTCAATCCGTGAATTCATTTGATAGACGGTGAATAGTGAGGTCATGCCCGCAATCGCGATACCAAAAAAAATGATTCCCGTAAAAATGATAAAAATCCCTAAAATTCGGCTGATTGTTTTTTTGGGGACGAAATCCCCATATCCTACCGTAGACATCGTCACGACAGTCCACCAAATGCCTTCCATGATTCCAGGAAGCCATTTTTTATTAAAGGTGGAATTCTCGCGTTCCAAAAACCAGATCAAGTGAGCGCATATAAGGAGATAAATAAAAAGGGAGAGTAACAACTCCAGTAACTTTGGGGAAAACAGCATACGCAATGCGTTTTTCCAATCGCCTTCAGCTTTGGTTAAAACGGCCAGGTTTCCTTGGAAAAAAGCATGGGAAAAATCATAAATTTCCTCTCTTTTAGGGGTAATGGTCGTTGCCGCAATTCCCAGATCCACTTTTTGGGCTCGAAGGCTTTCCAGATGGGTCAGTAAATCCGGAGAGAGGTCATAGCGAATGTTGCGGGGGGGAGTTAAGGTTTGCGCGATGGCTTCAATCAAGTCGATGGAAAAACCACTCAGTTTATTAGTTCCAGGTTCGACTATCACAAAAGGGGGGGCGGGGTTAACGCCAACAACCAAAGGCTCTTCTGCCCTTAGTGAAGAAATGAAAACGATGATCCCAACCACAGAAATAATTCCGAATAAATACATGAATTTCATGCTCATGATGCTCCTATAAAAATTTTTGCCAAACTAACAACATTGGTTACCATCAACCGATCCTTCATAACCAACCTTTTCGTTTAAAAAAAGCGACCATCGTGCTACCTACGAAAATAAGCACTCCCCAAAAAATAAAATAGCCGTATTTGTATTTGAGCTCAGGGAGGTACTCAAAGTTGGTTCCATAGACCCCTGTGATAAAGGTCAAAGGAATGAATATTGCCGCAAAAATAGTCAGCACCTTCATAACATCATTCATGTGGTTGCTGATGGCAGAGTTATAAAGATTCAACTGATCGGATAACATATCCCTGTAAGTATCAATGGACTCTGTCGCCTGTGAAACAAGATCCTGAAGGTCTTTAAGAAAGGGCTGTGTCTGTTCATGAACAAGATCGCTATCCAATTTCGAGAGTTTCAGTATGGCTTCTCTGGCAGGTCGTATGGATTTGCGTAAAAAATGCATTTCCATTTTTAAATTATTTATTTTATGCATCACCCCAACATCAGGTTTATTAAGAACTTCATCCTCAAGATCCTCTATCTGATTTCCTATTTTTTCAATGATGTAGATATAATTGTCGACCACTGTATCCAACAAGGCATATGCCAGATAATCGGTATGGGAATTTCTGATTCTGCCTCGACTTTTTCTGATTCTTTCCCGAACCGGTTCAAAGACATCTGCGGGTTTTTCCTGAAATGTCAGCAAAAACGTATTGCTCAGAACCATGCTTAATTGATCCGCAATAATCATTTCTGTGTCTTGATCATAACGGAGCATTTTAAGCGTAATAAACACGTAATTATTGAATTCTTCAAGTTTTGGACGTTGCCCGGTATTCAAAATATCTTCCAACAAAAGTGGATGCAGATCAAAGGCATCCCCCATTTCCTTGATGATGTTGATGTCATGAAGTCCATAGATATTGATCCAGGTAACCGTATCTGTTTTTAAAAAGGTGACAGCGTCCCCAACATTGTTCAGAAAATTTTCCCTTAACTCCATCTCATCGTAATCAAGGACGCGGATCCGGATATCCTTGACTTGCTTTTCTCCAATAAAAACCAATGACCCGGGCGCCAGACCTTGATTTATTTCTTGCTTCTTGTGAAATCTAGCCACGATGTTGTCTCCCTAATTGAAGTTACCCGAAGAATTGCGTGCTCACCATTTTACTGCGGATATACATTGAAATTGTTAACTGACTGAGTTATATCTGCAAGGGTGTAAGGTAAATAAGGACTTACAACCTTTTACTATAGACGTTCATTTAAATAAAGTCCTTTGAGTCTGACCTAGACTGTAGAGTGCCAAAGCTGGCTTTGGCCAAAGCCAAAGCAAGGCCTTCGCCTTTCTGGCCAAAGCCAGCTTTGGTACTCCTGAAACAGCGTTGTTTAAACGGATCTCGCAACAGGATGAGTTTTCTGAATATATTTAAATGAACATCCATAGGCCTGATTCTGTTTTCAGTCACTATTAAATTAATAATTTTGCGTCATTGGAGCAAAATGTATGAAAACTGCAAAACAAAAGGGTTAGCAACGCTGAAAAAAAATTCAATTTTAAGACTTGAATTTATACTCTTAAATTAAAGGAAGACATGAATCCACAGACAGTCAAGAACCATCAAGGACTCTCCCCAGTTGAGGTAGAGGCCAGTCGTCAAAAACATGGCGCTAATGTATTAACGCCACCCGAACGGGAACCCTGGTGGAAGTTGTATTTGGAAAAATTTGATGATCCGGTAATCCGCATTTTATTGATTGCCGCCTTCATGGCGATTGGTGTTGGAATCCTTGATGGACATTACGTGGAGGGCTTGGGGATCGTGGTTGCCATTGCGTTGGCGACAGCGTTGGCGTTTTTAAATGAATTCAAAGCCGGCCGCGAGTTTGATATTTTGAATCAAGTCAATGATGAAGTTCCCATTAAGGTGATCAGGGAGGCACGTTACCTGAACATCCCCCGCAAAGATCTGGTGGTTGCGGACCTATTGCTGATTGAGGCTGGTGAGGAGATTCCTGGGGATGGAGAGGTTCAGGAAGCCGTTTCGCTGCAAGTGGATGAGTCCCGTTTGACGGGAGAATCGCTTCCGGTTCACAAAATGCCCGTTTCAGAGATCTCAACCTCTGTCCGTCACGAAACCGCCTATCCTCAAAACAAAGTCCTTCGGGGTACCATTGTGAAAGATGGACATGCCATGATCCAAGTCACGGCGGTAGGGGACGCTTCCGAGATCGGGACGGCGGCCCGGGCTGCCTCAGAAGAGACAGATGAACCGACTCCACTGGATAAACAACTTAATAAACTTAGCCAAATCATCGGAGTGATTGGATTTTCTGTAGCGGCGTTGATCTACGTGGCCTTGGTCTTTCAGGGAGTACTCCTGGGAGAATTGATTTTAACCCTGCAACAATGGACGTTTACAGGCATTCTGACAGTCAGCATTTTGCTCGCTATTATCCGTGTGTGGCTTCCCATCGTTTATGATGGCGTTGAGCTGGCGGGAAAATCGGCACAACCCCCTTCCTGGCTTGAGAATGATACCTGGCAAGGATGGCTCAAAAGCCTTTTGGGAGGCGGAGTCGTTTTCATAGGAGCTCTAGCCGCAGGTTATGGTTTGGGCTTAGTTCCTTCAGTGCCTCAAGATTGGCTGCCGCCCCACGTAGGTACGGAGTTTTTGAAATACTTCATGATTTCTGTAACCATCATCGTGGTCGCGGTTCCGGAAGGCCTGGCGATGAGCGTCACCCTGAGCCTGGCCTACAGTATGCGTAAAATGACGGCCTCAAATAATTTGGTTCGTCACCTTCATGCTTGTGAAACCATTGGAGCCGCCACCGTTATTTGTTCTGATAAAACAGGAACCTTAACTCAAAATGAAATGCAAGTGCATGAAACGCATTTTCCCTGTTTTTCGAAGCAAGTCCTCACCGCAGAAACTTCTTCGCCACCAGAACAGCTCATTTGTGAGGCGATTTGTTGCAACACATCGGCTAATCTAAGCCGAACAGAAGGTGAAGCGACTCTTGCCTTGGGCAATCCTACAGAAGGTTCTCTGCTCTTATGGTTGGAACAACAACGTATTGACTATGAACAGCACCGAAACCGTTTTTCCATTCTTCAACAATGGACTTTTTCTACCGAAAGAAAGTACATGGGGACCTTGGGGAAGTCTTCAATCTTTCAAAAAAACGTACTTCATATCAAAGGGGCGCCTGAAATCGTCATGGATCTCTGCGACACTATTTTGACGGACCAGGGGGTTCAACCGATTGCTGCCTTTCAAAAAGATTTGCTACAGATGCTCAAAAACTATCAATCCAGAGGAATGCGGACTTTGGCGTTTGCTTATAAAAATGAGGCGGTTCCTCCTGAAGACGAAACCTTGGAAACCGTGGCTCATGATCTGGTTTGGCTGGGCTTTGTAGCGATTGCGGATCCTGTCCGGGCAGAAGTGCCGGGAGCCATTCAATCTTGCCAACATGCGGGAATTATGGTCAAAATTGTCACAGGCGATATTGCGGAAACCGCAAAAGAAATTGCCCGTCAAATTGGCCTGGGAAAACCTGAAGATCCTCCGGAATGTTATTTGACCGGCACAGAATTTGGCGCCATGGATGACAATCAAGCGCGAAAAGCGGTACTTAAAATGAAAGTCCTGGCCCGAGCGCGTCCGCTAGACAAGTTACGTTTGGTTCGGTTGCTTCAGCAAGAAAATCACGTTGTGGCGGTTACCGGAGATGGAACCAATGACGCTCCGGCCCTGAATCATGCGAATGTGGGCTTGGCCATGGGTAAAACAGGAACCGCTGTCGCCAAGGAAGCCAGTGATATCATTCTGCTGGATGATTCCTTTGCCAGTATTGTGAACGCGGTGATGTGGGGACGTTCCCTTTATGAAAACATTCAACGCTTTGTGCTGTTTCAGTTAACCATCAATGTGGCCGCCTTGGGAATCGCGCTGATGGGGCCTTTTATTGGGGTCAAACTGCCTTTAACGGTAATTCAGATGCTTTGGGTTAATCTCATTATGGATACCTTTGCGGCCCTGGCTTTGGCCACGGAACCTCCGCACCAAAATGTGATGGATCGCCCCCCCAGAAACCCTGACGATTTCATCATTACGCTCACCATGGCTAAACAGATTGGGATCACCGCCTTGGGATTTCTGGTCTTTTTTGTGGGCTTACTCTTCTATTTCCAAAAAGATGGCCAGGTCGATGATTATGAATTGTCTGTGTTTTTTACCCTGTTTGTCCTGCTTCAATTTTGGAATCTGTTTAATGCCAAGTGTTTGGGACAAAACCATTCCGCTTTTTCCGGAATTCTTGAAAATAAGGCCTTTCTGCTGATTGCCGCTGTGATCTTTGTGGGGCAGGTCTTAATCGTCCAGTTGGGCGGAAGCATGTTTCGAACGATTCCTTTATCCCTAACGGACTGGGGGCTCATAACACTCACTTCGTCCGTCGTTCTTTGGATTGGCGAATTATCGAGATTTCTCATCAAAAAACAGGCTTAAGAGCAGGGGGAGCCCGAGGCTCCTCCCTCTCACAGAAAGTTTCTGTATTCATGGCTTCTATTAAGCTTTGGTAGCTGTTACCAGAAATATCGGATAGTTCCGCCCCTCTTTGTTAGCAATATGCGTCACTGTCAGAAAATGAATTTTCACGAAACCCTGTTTTTCCAATAGGCTTTGTAAGGCCTTTCTTTCGAAACCTGAATGAAAGACACCTTGAATATCTTTGGGATGGAAACTCCCATCCTCTTTATCGAGATCCGCTAAGGCGATCAACGCCCCGGAATTTAAATGCTCAGCGAATCTTTGAATGAGCTTGGGTGTGTCTTTGACGTGATGCATCGCCATCGCACTCACAATTAAGTCAAACTTTCCATCAAGGGGGGTCTCTGTAATATCTTGACAGACGATTTCCACTTTGCCCTGTAATTCCGGCTTGGAAACAAGGATACTCAACATGGCTTCAGACGTGTCTACGGCAACTATCTTTTTCACGAAAGGTGCTATTTGAAAACTGATCAGCCCCGTTCCCGCGCCGAAATCCATCACACGCATCTGAGGATGCAGTGGAATATGTTGCAATATGCAGGAGCCAATCGCTGACGACAGGGTCTTGGAGGTGTCACTGACATCCCAATCTTTAGCTTTTTCTTTGAATAAGTCCGTCATTTACATTCCTTTCAATATTGAGTGAGTACCCATAATTTCATTACCTCGATAACTTTCAAAAGTTCTTCTTCTGAAATGATATAAGGCGGCATGGTGTAGAGATAAGTGTTGAATGGCCGAAGCCAAACCCCCTGTTTCGCGGCAAAATCCTGAGCCCCTTTTAAATCCTTTTTATGAAAAAATTCGATCACGCCTGTTGCCCCTAAGACGCGAATAGCTTTGACTTTCTCAGAGTGAAAGGAAAGGAGGTGTGTTTTCAGGATGTTTTCAATGACCTTTATTTTCTTCAAGTAATCTTCTCGCTGAAACACCTCAATACTTTTCAAGGCAATAGCACACGCCAGAGGATTTCCCATAAAGGTGGGGCCATGCATAAACGCGTGTTCCGGACGATCACTATAAAAGGCTTCAAAAATTTTATCGGTGGCCAGGGTGGCAGAGTGCCCCATATAGCCTGCGGTCAAACCTTTGCCCAAGATCATAATGTCAGGTGTGATATCGGCTTGATTTGACGCGAACAACGATCCGGTCCGTCCGAAACCCGTAGCAACCTCGTCGCATAAAAGCAGTATTTGATATTTGTCACATAAGGCACGAACTTTTTTCAAATAAACCGGAGAGTACATATTAAACCCCCCTGCCGCCTGAAGTAACGGTTCCAGAATGAACCCCGCAATTTCCTGATGATGAGCTTGAAACAGGCTTTCAAGTTTTCGCACATCCGCTTCCACGTCATCAGTCTTACCGTCAGGAGCACAGTTTGGCGCGTCCACAAAGAACTGTTTCCTCAGAATGTCTTGAAAAAGCGCGTGCATGCCATCTTCCGGATCACAAACCGACATACACCCTGTCGTATCCCCATGATAGGCTTTACGAAGAGCAACCATCCTGGATTTTTGAGGAACCCCCTGGTTGAACCAATATTGCACCGCCATTTTCAGCGCGATTTCCACCCCCACGGAGCCACTATCTCCAAAAAAAACATGATTCAAACCAGGGGGTGTGATTTCAACCAACTTTTGAGCTAACCTTTCAGCAGGCTCATTGACCAGTCCGCCAAGCATCACATGAGCGACACGCTTTAATTGCTCTGTGACGGCTTGATCCAACTCTGGATGGCCATAACCATGAATAACAGCCCACCATGAAGAGATGGCGTCAATTAAACGTTGTCCGTTAGACAATTGTAAATAAACCCCTTTCGCCGATTCCACCTTGTAATTCAATTCCAGGTTTTTCATTTGTGCGTAAGGATACCAAATACCAGCTTTTTTCATAGTGTCCCCAGTTGACGGTTGAGTGGGATCGGGATTTGAAGAAACTCAATGAATCCACCACAGATAAACGCAAAGAGTTTTTTATACTTGAAAAAGCTTACCCGTTTTGAGTTGAGTTCAAGGCTTCACCGCGAAGCTGAAACTCAAGTTTCCAACTTTCGGACTTGTCCAGGGTATCACACCACAACTCCAGGGCCCCAACTTCCGACAGGACAATCCTCAAACGTACAGGTAAGGCCGCTCCGGGCACTTGTTTTTCCGCGGTGCTGGACAGTGTGGTTTCAATAGAGGGAAGTGCCACCAGATAATGCTCGGCGTCTTCCACGATAGCTCCAATCGGGTCTTCAGGTCGCTCCCTTGACATGAAAAAGCGAAATTCGACAGTTTTGCCAACCACCAAGCCAAATTCCGCTTCGCTAATTTCAAAACTACTTCCTTCTTCCATGCCCACAGGCACCACACAAAGCGCGTTCAGGAGAGGAGGCAGGCCTGGGATTGCGGGCATTGATGATTCCACGCCAATATAATAGGAAAAAGCGGTTGCGCTTTTGATACGAATGCCAGAACCCCTCAGAACATTTCCGTAATAGGCCGCGCCCAGGGAAACCGCCAAATTAGGATCTGCCGGTGTTAAGGTTTTTAAGGCGGGACTGTGTTCGGCTTCCAACCAACGGTCAAGGACTTCGGTAACGCGTTGTTTGAAAGCCTCTGCCTGGGAAACGCCTCCATTAAACAAAATAGCGGTTGGATGAATAAACGATTTACCTTTAAGGGCCGAGGCAAGGGGGTTTTCCTCAGTGATGAATCTGACACTATTGGAAAGAAATTGAGCAAGATGTCTCAAGACAGAAGGGTCACTCGCGTAGTTTAAACCTATCGTGCGCAAACCGGTTCGTTTGACTTCCTGGGGATGATCGTTGATTTCACAGGGGCTAAAAAACCCTTCCAGCAAGGTACTTAACAGATCTTTTCGCTTAAGTCGCGTCTGCAAGGTTCCCCCCAGCAGTTTGCTGCTTCGTCCGGGAACCACCACAGGAACCTCCTCCCATTTGGAATCCGACAAAAGCTGTTCTTTCGCTTTCCGACAGCTATGAGCCAGAGCAAAGAACTGACGTTGTTCCAATTTTTTTCCTTCAGCTTCCAACTGCAGTTGCGCCACTCGCGCGAGAGCCAGATCCATATTATCACCCCCTAAAAGCAGGTGATTTCCAACGGCAATTCGCGAGAGTCGCAACTCGCCTCCTTCTTCATCAACCGCAATCAGGCTAAAGTCGGTTGTGCCGCCTCCAATATCGCAAACCAGAACAATATCCCCTACGTTGATTTGATCTCGCCATTGAGGATTCTCCGCGAGCCACGCATAAAATGCGGCAATCGGCTCTTCCAAAAGAATCACACCGTTCAGTCCTGCCATCCTTGCCGCTTCTAACGTTAAATCACGTGCAACCGCATCGAAGGAGGCGGGGACGGTAATGATCAAGCCTTGTTCTGCTAAAGGAGCTTCCGGATGCGCGTCATCCCAAGCGTGTTTTAAATGTTCCAAGTATTGAGAAGACGCTTCCACAGGAGATATTTTTTCGATATCGTCCGGGGCCGCTAAAGGCAGAATCTTCGCGTGTTGTTCGCCCTGTGTGGAAAGCCAGGATTTTGCGGAGTTTATGAGTCGGAGGGGGGTTTGTTCTCCACGTCCTCTGGCGTGTTCCCCTACAACGGAGTGAGGTTCGGCTTTCCAAGGCAATCGATAAATCCCACCTCGTAACTCGGCTTCAGGCGGTAAGTAAATAAAGGACGGTAAACAGGAGCGTGGAGCAACCATGTTTTGCTCAATGACTTGTGGAATTTCAAAAACTTGTGAAGTTTCCGGTTCCTCTTGGGTGTGATCAAAATAAGCAAGGGAGCAATTAGTGGTACCAAGGTCAATTCCAACACTATAGGTAATGGAGGTGTCATCACTCATAATTCCTCTTTTAAAAAATATTTTAGTGGGCTAATTGGGGTTGGTCACATTTTCGGCCATGTGTCAAAAAACGGTCTTTGATTTACCACCTGGTTTGGGTTTTGTTCCGTAGGGGCAGACCTGTGTGTCTGCCCGGGATCAGGGCGAACACACAGGTTCGCCCCTACAATTTGTGGCCGAAAATGTGACCAACCCCGGCTAATTTAACAAGCCTCATCCAATCGGTGATTCAGGGGTACTGGACCCTAACCTCAGTATATTAATTTTGGAGTCTCAGTTATGATATTTTCTGAAAAAAGATCAAGCCCAACCTCAAGGAGCGTGACTAAAGAGATCTTCTGAGAGCAGGCGGTGCTGAAATATTCATGCCGCCAAGTTTGAGGAATGCCCCGTCCAGGACTTACGCATTTTCGAATTGTCGGGACTTACGTCATTCATTATTACAAGGCCTCTCCTTTATTACCAGCAATTATGACTTGTTTGTCGCCACGCTAATTGTCTACGTTCATAGGAGTTCCTGGAAGGTCTCTCCTTTGTAGATTCGCCAAGATCTTTGCGACAGCTTCTGTGCTCTTTATTTACGCCAATAAATAAGGGGCAAAAAACACTAAGAACGGAGCGGGATTGATTTCTAAACGCTGTCCCCTTTAACAATTTAACCAAGGAAATGATCATGCCCCCGATCACGTTACCGATGTTGAGTCGCCCCTTTTCCACATTCCTCGCTCAGTTGTTTGTGAGAATCCGGCATAAGTTTTTGTATTTAGCCTTTCTTTATTGCTTTTTGGGCACGCCAATCTGTTACGGCAGTTTTAATTATACGGTTTTGTCAGGAAGTCAGGTCATGCAGGCTAACGCGCTATCAACGATGCCTTTTAGCGCGGAAACGGTGGCCTATAATCCTGCGGGAATGATGTATTTAATTCCAGGGAAACATATGAGTTTTACAGGGCTTTTGGCGCGTTTTTCTTTAAGATGGAATGGTTACTTTGGCGGAGATGGCTCGCTTGAAGAAGATTATTATGGGGAAGAAGATCGGACCTATTCCTATGGAAACAATACCACGGTTTCGCACAGTGGGACACAAACTTTCCGTAAAGAAGCAACAAAGCCCACGATTTTACCGGGTCCCTTGTTTCAGTATGCGAATGTTGGCGAAAAATTCGGGTTGGGGCTTTCCTTGAAAATCCCTTTTGTCTCTCCCATTGCCTGGGATAATCACTGGGTAGGTCGGAGTTTGGTACAAAATATCGATTTATTGGTCGCGGGATTAAACGCAGATGTGGCTTATAAGGTGAGCCCTCATCATGCTTTTGGTCTGGGGCTTACCTCGCATAGTGCCCATGCGAGATACCGGAGAGATGGCGTGATCCTCGACGCGAAAAATCCCAATATGGTTAAGGATGTTTCAAAATTTGTAAAAAACCTGGTTACCGAAATTACGCCCCTTCCCTTCACACTGGACTTTATTGAAGATACCATCAGCAACATCTTGAGAAAGGCTCTGCCAACACCGATCAAGATCATGGATAAAATTGAGTTCTATGGGTTTAGCAAAGGTTTTTCTCTAACCAAAAACCTTTCTTATATGGGCAACTTTAATAACCTGTTTTACGCTATCAATTACATTACTTCTCAAAAAGTGACCATTTATGGCGATTTAAAAATGGGATTGACGCCGATTGCTTCAGGACTCCTCTACGGAATTGACGCGGCAATGAACGCCTCAGGTCTTCCCCCGCTAAAACTCACTTTGGTCGATCAACCTGCCATTCTGAACCTCAAATTTCCGGACCATCTCGACATCGCCCTGGGGTATAAAGATGATGAAATCAATCCAAGGCTGGAGTTGGAAATTGGCTACGCGAAAGAAGGATTTTCAATCATGGATAGAATGGATGTGACCTTGACCAAGCCCAGTGATGCCATGACGGTGGTTGGGTTTTCCGCGGATAAAGTGGGTTTTGACCTGAAATTTAAAGACACGCACTCTTATCGCGCAGGAGGGCGCTATCATCTCAATGAAAAATATATCCTCAAAGGCGGTGTCGAATACACCACAGCAATGACCTCAAAAAAATATGTTTCCCCCTTGGCCGGAATCGGTCCCCTTCTGGAAATCGGAGGGGGTGTCGAAATCAAGATCAACGATAAAGAAAGCCTGGGCTTCGGCTTGGGCTATATTGAAATGAAACCTTGGGAAACCCATGAATCTGTACAAGCGGGCGCTTTCCAGGAACCCATTAATGGAACTTACAGTGGTGACGTCACCTTGTTGGTCATAACTTACAACTGGATCATCGACAACGAATGTCCAGCCTTCTGAGCGCTGAGGAATTCGCTCACCTGATGCGAACACTTTGGTCCTTTGGGAGCAAAACGCTATTTCACCGCAAGCGTTGCCGCCACTAAAATGGGATCCCACACTGGAGAAAAGGGAGGCGCATAGCTTAAGTCCAGATCCGCTAATTGGTTGACGTTCCAACCCGCATGAAGGGCTGTGGCCAGAATGTCAATCCGTTTTGCCACACCTTCACCCCCTACCATTTGCCCCCCTAAAAGACGTTTGCTTTCCTGCTCATAAAGCAATTTCACCCAAATGGCTTGGTGTCCCGGCATATAATGGGGACGGGTGGTGCTTTTAATCATGGTGGCTTGAACCTTATGACCCAAATTCTGCGCTTCTTTTTCGGTTAAGCCCGTCCTCGCGACATCCAGGTCAAAAACCTGGACCACCGCGGTTCCAAGCATTCCGCCAAAACGAGCATCACCGCCGCCAATATTTTCACCGGCGACTTTTCCCTGCTTGTTGGCTGTGGTTGCCAAGGGAATCCAGGCAGCCTTGCCTGTCACCAGGTGCAGGGCTTCGGAAACATCACCGGCAGCCCATATATTTTCGACGGTTGTTCGTTGGTGATCGTCCACCACAATCGCGCCTGAGCTTCCAACAGCGATACCTGTCCCTTTGAGCAGAGCCGTGGCAGGACGAATTCCTATCGAAAGAATCACGAGCTCCGCGGGAAGTTCGTTTTCACCGGCAACGACTGTTTCAACATGCGTTTTTCCCTGGAAGGCTTTTAACGGAGTATTTAAATAAACATCAATTTCCTGCCGTTTGAGTTCTTCGAGTACCAAAGCAGAAATTTCCTGATCCATGTTGGGAGGAATATGCGGAAGCAGTTCGACCAAAGAGATTTTTAGGCCTTTCGCTTTCAAGGCTTCCGTCATTTCCAAGCCAATATAACCGCCTCCCACAATCACCGCGTGACGGGGTTGTTCTTTTTCAATCCAGGCACTTATTTCAAGCGCGTCTTCAGGGGTTCGAAGCGTAAAAATTCCGTCCAGATCCATCCCGGGGAAATTCGGTCGCTTGGCATTGCCGCCAGTGGTGATGAGGAGTTTATCCCAAACTATCTCAAAGGTTTCACCACTTTTTAAGTTAGTAACATGGACGGTTTTATTTCCCACATTAATGCGTGTGACTTCGTGCTGGACATGCGCCTCAATGCCTTGTTTTGCAAATTGTGCTGGAGTCCTGACAATCAAATCATTAATATTTTTAATGTCTCCTTTGATAAAATAGGGCAAACCACAGGCGCCATAGGAAACATTCCCTGATTTTTCGAACACCACAATTTCCAAATCCGGATTCAACCTTTTGGCTTTACTCGCGCCACTCATTCCGGCAGCAACACCACCGATTACCACTAAACGTTCTTTGTTGGACATCGTCCCTCCCGATAAAATTATTTGATAATGGACCTCTTTTCCCCATTGACTTCCGGGAAATCATTAAAGACGACCGCTGACATCAGTTGGGTTTCACTCTTTCACGTCATGTTTTGCCATGATTTGGGGGAGCGCCCCCTTTTTGCGAAGCGTTTCCAAGCCCGCATTGCTCCCGTTCCTCAGTAAGGATATAACTCAAGATCCTCACTTTTTGATTTTGTCTTAGTATTGTGTTAAACATCTATTGCTAACATTCAATACAAAACAATTATCAAATTTAAAGTCGCAGTGTCAGTACCCCCACAGCCGTTATTAAGCCTCTACTGAGTTTATTTATGGAAGCTCTTGTTTCAATTGTAATTCCCGCATACAATGCCGCAAAATACCTTCAACAAACGGTGGAGTCGGTTCAGTCTCAAACCTATCCTCATTGGGAAATGCTCATTGTGGATGATGGGTCCACCGATAATTCAGTTGAACTTTTGACAGAACTGGCCCAAAAAGATTCACGTCTTTCGCTGATCTGCTTAAAGTCCAACTCGGCTTCACCGGCGGTCCCCCGCAACACAGGACTTCAGCAGACCCGAGGGGATTATATCGCGTTTCTGGATGCGGATGACTTATGGCATCCGCAGAAGCTGGAAGTTCAACTTCAATTGATGCGGGAACATCATTCTGATTTTTGCAGCACCACGTTACAGCGATTTAAAAAAACGGCACCTGTCAATCCGCTTAAGATTGAGAACCATGAGTTACCCGTGATTTTGATCGATCATCGTCGCTTGTTATTAAAAAACATCATTCCAAACTCCAGTGTGATGTTTTCGAGACGTTTGTTGCCCTATGTTGTTTTTAGGGAAGACTACCGGTGGGTTGAGGACTATCAATGCTGGTTGAATCTTCATCAGCATCACCTGGCTCATAGCTTCAAAATTATGCTCCCGTTGTTGTATTACAGAGTAACCAAGCAGGGCTTCTCCCATTCCAAATTCCAGATGCTCAAAGCAAACTATCAGATGTATTCCAGATATCCTGTGAAGGGTGCCCCTATCGGATTGAAAAAATATTTTTATTTAAGCAGCTATATCTATTATTCCCTGAGACGTGTGCTTTAGTTTTACAGCGAAGAATTCAGGTCCAGCAGGTGCGGGTTTCGAGGTTTGGGAATAAAACAAGCTTTCTATTGCAAAGAAAAGAGGTTCCTGCTAGAAAACATTGCGCCTGCCTTACAGGCCACCCCATAAGGGGAGTTTCCGGGTTTGCTGTCATGCGGCTGAGCGTTTCTGATCACAAACAGGTGTAAAAAAACTTAAGGGAGTTGTTGTGTATCCACGTTATTTTTCAACGATATTAATTGTGTTAGATGTGCTCTTTGTTTTTGAAGTTTGGTGGGCTCAGCGGATTTTTGAACACGGATTCTGGGGGAACAATGCCCTGATACTGGTCCCTCTGCTGCTAAGCCTTCTCATCAGTACCCTTTATGCCTTGGATACTTATCTTCTGACGGATCAGGACAGAACGTGGCAACGCCTTCCCTTAGTGGCCTTGGCTTGTATTATTTTTCATGTGATTCAACCTTTCCTTTTTCGGCTCTTTGATCTGACCTTCTCACTGGCGGGTGTCGCGTTTTCACTTTTGATCGGGATCCTCTACTTGTCCGTAACCCGTGTTTTTCTAAGTTGGGGACAGGCCAAAGCCAGTTATCCAAGAAGAACCTTGGTGGTTGGAGAGGGCGAGGAGTTGGATTGGGCCTATCAGTTCTTTAACCATCGTTCCGATTTTGAGGTGATCGGATTCCTATCCTTCCAACAGAAAAATGAAAAATTTGATTTATGGAGTCCCCTCCGTTTGGAACAATCCATTCAGATCCTCATCAGTCTGCATAAAATCGAATGGGTTTGTCTCAGTTCCAGAAACCAATTACCGCCTGCGCTTGAAACAGAATTGCTACGCTTGAAGTTAAGAGGCCTTAAAATATTCAGTTATTCCGACATGTGTCAACAATTCGCGGATTATATCCCGTTGGAGTATGTCAATGAACGCTGGCTTTTATTTTCTGATGGTTTTGTTTTTAACAGTTCGCCCATACGGAGACATATCAAACGGATATTTGATTTGGGTTTGAGTGCCTTGGGCTTTTTAATCCTCAGTTTTGTTGCCATTTTGGTGTGGTTCCTCAATTCTCGCTATAATCCGGGTCCCTTGTTCTATTCTCAAATGCGAGTTGGCTTGAATGGCCGGGAATTCAGAATTTATAAATTCCGCACGATGATTCCCAAAGCCGAACATGAGGAAGGACCTAGCTGGGCGTCTGTAAA
The DNA here is from genome assembly GCA_051382335.1 of Deltaproteobacteria bacterium TL4. GTDB lineage: Bacteria > SAR324 > SAR324 > SAR324 > NAC60-12 > JBBCAX01. The sequence continues at coordinate 27,047 of JBBCAX010000121.1, read as the reverse complement.
GGATCACCGGGCTTCTGCCTGGGGACAATGGATGCGGAAAGTTCACCTGGATGAACTCCCGCAGCTATGGAATGTTCTTAAAGGCAATATGTCGCTTGTGGGGCCTCGACCCGAACGACGGGAAATGATTGCGGAAATGGAAAAAGAACTGCCCTATTATGAACTCAGACATTTTGTAAAACCTGGCATCACAGGCTGGGCCCAAGTCAAAATGAGATATGCGGATTCTTTAGTAACCACGCGGCAGAAATTACAGTATGATTTGTTTTATATGCGAAACTTGTCATTACTGCTCGATTTGATCATCCTGGCCAAAACCATTCGTCATATTTTATTCGGCCAAGGGCGATAGGGTGAGACCGATGAATAATCCTCATGTAGCGCGATAGCGTTCAAGCGGGGAGCAACTTCGTTATAATTGATTGAAAGGAGTCCTTATGGATTTAATGGAAGTTTTTGAAAATATGGATCGTAAATTATTAGTAGCCCTCGAAAAAATCCTGCAGGTGCTGCCTGTTGAACGATATTTGAAACAGATCCCGTTGATTCAGGAAACTTTGGAAAAAGAGTACAAAAAAATCATTGCGTCCATGGAAGATTCCATTCGACCTTACAAGGAGGCGCCTGCTTTTTCCAGACTGCCTGCCTCAGGGATCGCGAAGGATACCATATTAAAAGAAATTGAAGCCTTGCATCACAAGGAAGCGCCCAAGTGGGAGCAAGGTTATGCTTCCGGCTCGGTTTATCACGGAGATCAGGAGCACATTGATTTTATGAATAAAGTTTATGCATTAGGCTCGCAGTGCAATCAATTGCATTTTGATATTTGGCCAAGTACCGCAAAATTTGAGGCAGAAATCGTTTCGATGACGGCAACGATGCTTGGCGCGGCCAGAACCTCTGAGCCGATTTGTGGAACGGTGACCTCAGGAGGTTCCGAAAGTATCCTGATGGCGATGAAATCCTACCGGGATTACGCTCGGGTGGAAAGAGGCATCACACGCCCTGAAATGGTGATTCCCGCCACTGCGCATCCCGCTTTTTCCAAAGCGGCACATTATTTTAATATTAAAAAAATAACGGTTCCCGTAGGCCACGATTTTAAAGCGGATGTTCGCAAAATGAAACGGGCGATCACTTCCAACACGATCGTCATGGTCGGCTCTGCTCCCAACTATCCTCAAGGAGCGATTGACCCGATTGAAGAGCTTTCAGAAATGGCGCGGAAGCGGAAAATCGGTTTTCATACCGACTCCTGTTTGGGAGGCTTTTTTCTACCCTGGGCCAAACGTTTGGGACGTCCTGTGCCCGAGTTTGACTTTGCGTTGCCGGGAGTGACCTCCATGTCCGCTGACACCCACAAATATGGTTATGCGCCCAAGGGAACTTCGGTGGTTTTATACCGGGGTTTGGCGCTTCGACGATATCAATATTTCAAACAACCGGATTGGTGTGGTGGACTCTACTTTTCGCCCAGTGTGACGGGCAGTCGTCCAGGGGGATTAAGTGTTGCATGTTGGGCCGCTTTGACCTATATGGGAGAATCGGGTTATCTGGCAGCGACAGACAAAATTCTAAAGGCCGTAGATCAAATCAAAAAAGCGGTGAACGACTCAGAGGATCTTTATGTCATGGGAGAACCGCTCTGTGTCATCGGAATCGGTTCCAAAAACAAGGAGGTGGATATTTATCAGGTTTTGGAATTCATGATTGAAAAAGGGTGGAGTCTTACCGGAATTTTTCGTCCGCCCGGAATCCACTTCAGTCTGACCTTGAGACACGCTCAACCTGGCGTTACGGAACGGTTCATCAAGGACTTAAGGGAAAGTGTGGCTCAAGTTCGGATGTCTCCTAAAATCAAAACGGGAACGGCTCCGATTTATGGTATCGCGAACACCCTTCCCTTTGCCGCGGGAAGTGTGATTGGGGACGTGTTGGATCGGATTATGGATACGTTGTATCAAGTCAAAGAATAGCCGAAAGGATGGGGATTATGAAAAAAGACAAATATGTGTTAGCCGTTGATTTAGGAACTTCGGGTCCCAGAGTGTGTCTGGTCACCCTTTATGGGGAAGTTGTTGAACGGTACAGTGAAGAAGTCAAAACCACTTATCTGCCTGGTGGAGGCGCTGAGCAAAATGCTGAAGATTGGTGGACAGGCTTCAAATCTTCTGTGACGCATTTACTTAGCAAAGCCGCAGTGCCTGTTGATGATATTTTATGTATTTCCATCGGCGCGCAATGGTCCACAACCGTTCCTGTGAGCAAAGAGGGCCTGCCTTTGATGAACGCGTTAACGTGGCAAGATTCACGAGGGGCCCCCTATACTCATAAGCTCATAGGAAGCGCTCTGAATATTGAAGGCTATCATCCTCATCGCTTATATCACTGGCTGAAGAAAACGGGTGGAGCGCCAGGAAAATCAGGCACCGATTCCATTTCTCATGTTTTATACATCAAACACAAGTATCCTGAAATTTATGAGGCGACTTACAAATTTTTAGAGCCTAAAGATTTTTTAAATTTTCGTTTAACGGGCAAATTCGCGTCCACGCCTGACACCATTGTTTTATATTGGGCTACCGATAATCGGAATATTAACAACGTCAAGTATGATTTCAAGATGCTCAAAATGGTCGGCCTGGAGCGTGAAAAACTGCCAGACTTGATTGCTTCCACCGATGTTTTAGGAACGTTAAAACAGGAGGTGGCCAAGGAGTTAGGGCTCAGTCCAAAAACCCAAGTAATTGGCGGAGCGTCAGACACCTCCGTTTCAGCTATTGGTGCTGGCGCGGTGAAAGATTATGAAAGTTTTCTGTGTGTGGGCACCTCAAGTTGGATTCAGTGTCATGTCCCTTACAAAAAAGTTGATATCTCCATGAATATGGGAAGTTTCCCCTCAGGTATTCCAGGGAAATATTTATTGCTCAATGAAAATAAAACGGCAGGAGAATGTTGGCGGCATTTACGAGATAAAATTCTCTATCCAGGCTCAGAAGTACCCGATGATTTTTTTGATCAAGTCAATACCTGGGCAACCAACGCTCCGCCAGGAAGCAACAAGTTAATCTTTACCCCCTGGCTTGCGGGAGAGCGGACTCCTATGGAAGATGACACCGTCAGAGGAGGGTTTTTTAATTGGTCGCTGCATACCACTCGTGAAGATCTGGCCAGGGCCGTTTTTGAAGGTGTGGGGTATAACCTTAAAACGCTCTTGAAGGGTGTTGAAAAATACACCAAGAAAAAAACCAAGGCCCTTAACGCTATTGGCGGCGGCTGTCGCTCAAAATTATGGTGTCAGATTTTTGCGGATATTCTCAATTGTAGTATTCGTCAAGTCAAAGACCCGGCCAATGCCGGTCCTCGCGGAGCCGCATGGTTAGGAGCCACCGCCTTGGGAAAGTTCACTTTTGATGATATCGCTCAATACATTCAGTATGATGAGACTTTTGTGCCAAATCCTCAAAACAGGGAGATTTATGACGAACTCTATCGGGAGTTTATGAATAGTTACAAAAATAATAAATCCATGTATGAACGGCTTAATCACAAACATTGATGGGGCAGGATCCGCTGAGCGTTGAATATCCATCCGAGATAAGGTTATGAAAGAAAAAGAATTCCCTCCGGTCTCACGCGAAAGAGGCATTAATAATACTTCCGCACGCTTGGCAATCCTGCACTACCTGGTGAATAAGGCAGGTCCAGCATCTGCCCAGGAAATCATTGTGGCATTGAAGGAGGAGAGTGAGACAAATGAGGTTATGGTTTATCGAATCCTGGAAGACTTTGTCACCAATCAGATTGCGTCAAAAGTTGAAAACATGGGAAAACGCCGTTTATACGAAGTTCATCACATGCGCAACTGTGAATTGGACCAGGTTTATTTCAGTTGCCGTATCTGTGGAAAAGAGCACGCACAAAAACCACTGGGAACTTCAAAAATTTCGAGCTGTGCAGGTGGTTTGAAAATTAATCACGAAAAACACGAAATAAATGATTTTTTAATAAATGAATTGGGGTTGGTCACATTTTCGGCCACAAATTGTAGGGGCGAACCTGTGTGTTCACCCTGATCCCGGGCAGACACACAGGTCTGCCCCTACGGAACAAAACCCAAACCAGGTGGTAAATCAAAGACCGTTTTTTGACTCAAACAAAAAATGGTGCCTTTAATAAATCGAGCATACTGCTCCGCTCCTTTTTTTCTTGCTTTAGGAGCACCTCGTTTGGCGTTCAGTGTTTTTTCAACAGCTGAAACTTCTTTTTGAAGTTTCAGCTTAATTTCCTCATAACTTAAATTTTCAATGCGACTTATGAGTTCGTCACCATCATAGCTGTTGGGTAATGTCATAAATTCATTAGGATCGTGAAAAGAATTAACAGAAAAACGTAGGTTGGGTAGAGCATAGCGAAACCCAACAAACCGCCCGGAATCTGTTGGGTTTCGCTACGCTCTCTCCAACCACCCCTGACTGGAAGTTTGTGAAGTTATTTTTTGAGCGTTCATTATATTCGTTTTAATTGCTCAAAACGGCTATTTTAAGCAATTAGAGTATCCGAGCTAAGCCAGCATTATCAAGGCTTTTTGAGGAATGGTAAAAAAGAAAGAATATGATTGCTCATTACAGTGGTAATTTTTGAAGCAAATCGGCTAGTGCGTCATGTTTGTATTTTTGTAATTCAGCAACCCGTTCCTGAATCAAAGCCATTGATTCCTCCGCATATTTCTCCTCGTATTCCATGAGTTGCCCTGCCTCTGCATCTGTCAATTCCTCAAGTATCCCTAACCGCCTCAATTCTTCGCGTAAAGCAAATGGATTTTTCCCACTCACAGTTCGAGTGCTCACTGCGCCTTCAAACGTCCGATATGCTTTCTGATACCGCCACGATATTCGGCTGGTTCGTTTGATCATAACAATGTGGGGTTGGGTCTAACTTCGGCCAGGGGTAGCCTCGGGTTTCGCCCCGAGGAACAATGTGCGCAGTATCCCCTGGGACGAAACTCAGGGCTACCGTCAAAATGGCCGAACTTAGAGGCAACCCCAACAATGTGAGAAGTGTAGTGTTGTGTTTAAATTGTCAATTTGGTAATGGAATATGTAGTCATACTTCTTTACTACGGGGAGACATGGGGATATTCAAAAAAACATGGTGGGGTACCATCCGGATTGCGTATGCGTTCATGAACTCCCACGCAGTCGTGAGTCGTGCGGAACGGAAACGCCTAGAGCAAATGGGGATTGATACACAAATATCCTCAGTAATGAGTCAAAAATAACTTACATATATTTGACCACCATTGATTTGAATGATGCGATTTGGAAAGAAACTTGAAAGACTTTATGATTTTTACCTTTAGGAGGACGAGGATGTTCAAATTGCATTATTCAAAAGAACGCGAAGAGCAGATATGAGAATTGTTTTTGATCAGAAACTGGGCAAATGGAATTATACTGCGGTCCCAGCTAAATAAAAATTATGTAAGTTATTTTTGACTCGTTCCTTAGAAGCCTTAAACTTTTTGCAGTAACCGCCCATACTGTATCATTTCAGAGAGTATCTATGAAAGAAGAATGGAAAGAGCTTGACGAATTATTAGAAAGAAAACGCCGTTCAGATAAGAAGTTGGCAGAATTTCAGCAACGGACCTTTGACTTTCAAGAGTTTGAAAAAAAGCATATCGATGCCATCTATGACCTTTATGTGATTGGCAACACCTTATATCTGGATATCGAGTTACCTGGTGTTTTTCGTAACGATATCAATATTCAACTTTCACGATCAAAAATCATCATCTCAGGGTATTTCCCAACACCTATCGCTTTGAATGAGGGGGTTTTTATTGAACACAAGCGAAAACGAGGAAGTTTTGAATACATATTTATTTTACCTGAGGACATGATTGTGGAACATTATGATGCCCAACTTGCGAATGGAATATTATATTTGAAAATGGAGCTTCAATCCCAAAGCAAACAAAAAAAGCTTCCCTCCACCGCCTATTCACAGGACGATTAAGATTATGCTAGAATATTAAGAAATTATTTAATCAGCTTTGCTATCAGCTCCACCCTCCCAGGAAACAAAACGCAATGATTGATCCCTGAGAGTTTCTTTAAGGAACGTTCGAAAAGCAAACATGCGAAGTTACCTGTCATTTCTCTCGTTCCCGATCACAAAACCGATTCACAAATGTGTGCTCAAATCCACGGATATGCCCCATGTTCCAAGAAAATATCACATCTCATCCTGACGACCCTCCGGTCACAAAAAAAGAAATATTGGGTTGGGCAATGTTTGATTTTGCCAATTCAAGTTATACCACCGTTGTTATTACCGTCATTTATTCCGCGTTTTTTATAAAATATATTGTGCCTAAAGGTTCTGTTTTGCAGGATTCCTATTGGTCAATCGCCATCATCATTCCGACCGTGCTGACGATGCTTATCTCTCCTTTTATTGGAGTTTTATGTGACTGCAGTGGTCATAAAAAACGTTATTTGATGATGACAACATTGCTTTGTGCCTTGTCAACAGCGGCTTTGGGATGGGTGCAACCAGGCCATGTTATCTTGGGCATTATCCTGCTAACATTCAGCACTGCGGGCTTTATGTTGAGTGAAAGTTTTTGCGCCAGTTTTCTGACCGACCTGGCCACCAAAAAGAATATGGCTTTTATTTCTGGAATCGGCTGGGGAATTGGTTACATGGGCGGGTTGGCCAGTTTAATCTTAGTGATGGGAATTATTACCGCAACCCCGGAAGAGCGACCAGAACTGTACATTCAGCAGAACCAGTGGGCGATGGTGGCTATTGGAGCGTTCTTCCTCATTGCCGCATTACCCACCTTCAGCTTAGTCCGCGAACGTTCCAAACCAGCCTCGGGTTTTGAGTCCTGGAACTGGACGCAATTGTTCAAGGCAGGGGTTGATCATTTAAAGTCTTCCTTTTCCATTGCACGAAATCATCAAATTCTATTTCAATTTTTGTTTGCGTTTACCATTTATATGGCAGGAATTGACGCAATCATCAAGTTTGTCGGGATTTATGCCACAGCGGAACTCAAATTTTCCACAGCGGATCTAACCGTAATGTTTTTGATTCTTCAATTCAGTGCCATGGGAGGCGCACTTGGATTTGGTGCGTTAGAGTCCAAGATTGGCGCAAAATGGACGGTGATGGCAACCTTATTTTGGTGGATACTGGGAGTGCTCGGAATTTTTTTCCTTGCCCCCCTTTCCGTCTTGTTTTCTGCGGATCCCAAAACCATTTTCTTCCTTGTTTCCCTGGTGGCTGGTGCAGGGATTGGAGCGACTCAAAGTTCCAGCCGTGCGGTTGTGGGCTTGCTTGCGCCAAAGGAGTATTCTGCTGAAATGTTCGGTTTTTGGGGGATGTTTTCTCGTGCGGCAACAATCCTTGGCATGACCTTTGGATTTGCGGCTGACCTTCTCGCGTCAAGGCGACTAGCCCTTTTACTAATCCTTGCCTTTTTTATTGCAGGCTCCCTGCTGCTGGCACGAATTCCTTTAGAAGAGGGCATCACAAAAGGACGGAAGACTTAGAGCAAAAAATCAATGCGGATTTTGCGTTTACGTTTTTCTGGTTTTTTTGAACGTGTCTGCCTCTTTTGGGGAGAATTTGAGGCACGATGAAAATTTGTGGATGGACGATAAGCGACCTCGTCAAACACCGGTCCCACTCCCTGGTCACGGGTTTCAGTTGAGGATAGTCGATAACGTGGCACAATTTCTTGAAAATTGGTACGGTGAACAGGAAGCACAGGCTCAACGACATCCCGGCCTTCGCCGTAAAGCGGATAAAAATTGGTTGTTCCTTGAATATCCCAATGCAGGGGTTGTCCTTTTTTTTGATTGGCACTCATTTTTGTCCCCTGTTCGATTCCATCCAAGTCCGCTTCATGCGGCATAGCAGTTGCTTAATATCATCTCAAACCTAAATACGCACAGTTACAGGATAGTTTAATTCAGAAAAAAAGACAAGTGAGGAGAAAAATGAGGCGACAATGTATTATCATGATGATCCTCGGAGGATTCATTGGAAGCAATGCTTTTGCGCTTTGCACTGGAGTTTCTGACGCTGTTTTGCGTGCGGGTGCAGGAACTCAGTTCCCTCAAACCTCCTGGACCTTAAAAAAATATACCCCCTTGCAGAAACTGGATCCATGGGATGACTGGTATCATGTTGCGGATGTGGAGGGCGATCAACATTGGGTGCATCAACAGGATCTGCTTGAAAATACCTTCTGTTTTATAATCAAGGTCGAAAAAGCGCTCTTGCGGGAAGGCCCCGGGCCCCAGTATCCTTATTTAAGAGAGGCTCAAAAATATGAGGTTTTTCGATTTTCAAGGCATCAAGGTGAATGGACCCAGGGGATCAGCGAGAAGGAAGAATATGTCTGGGTCATATCAAAAGACATTTGGGTTCAATGAAAAAAGGCAAGGTCACATTGCAGACGATTGCGCGTTTAAAAAGGCCACAAACAGCATCAGATAAAATCCAAAAAAACGCAAAGCAAGCCACCACCAATCGCTCAATTTCAAAGCGGCATAAGCCATCAAGCCTGACAAAAGGATCATTCCCGCCCCGATATTGCGGGAGGCATAGTACAAAACCTTTTGAAACTGAGGCGAATTAAACGCCTGCTGCATCTCAAGAGGGACCTCATTCTGTGCACTGATTACGATTTCTTTGAGAATCGCGTAATCAAAACCATAGAAAGCAATGAGAATGAACGCTCCAAAAACAGAACCAAACACCACAGGTTGGAATTTGAAAACCGCTTCTTCTCCCTTTTTATAAGAGATCCACCCCATCAGGTAAAGCAACCCCAAGGCAAAGATCACAAAGAGAAAGAGAGGGTCTGTGAGGCTTTTCATATGAAAAAGGTGGTAGCCTATGGCCATGATGCCAACCGCAAAGCTGGCAAATATGCCTTCTTTTAACCCTACTTTTCGTTTGATGAGCACAAAGACAATAAAGGGCAATATATCCAGGATCAGTCCCACCGCAGTTTCCTCTATAAAAGGTTATCGTTTCTGAAGTTCCTTCATTGAATCTATAATGGTTTGGAAAATCTCATGAATCAGGTCATCCGTCAAGGGTCCCTGGTTTAGACTTGAAAGTCTTCGCCTAATTGCGGTTTCCCTAACGGGAACCAGAATTTCCATTTCATTTTTTTGTTTGATTTTCCCAACTTGGATGACACATTGAGCTCTTTGATTCAGAAGTTGAAGGATATGGGCATCAACAGCGTCGATTTCTTTTCTAAGTTCTTCTAAGGTCATTGTTTATAAACCAAATTCTGCTAATAATTGATCAACGGAGTCTTGGTCTGCAGCAGCCGCACCCGCTTCCACGTGAAATTCGCGTTCTTCCTCTCGTTCCTCTTCATCCCCCTGCAATCGAAAGGCTTTTTGCAAATCACTCAGGTCGTCTTTAAGGCCTTCAAGAGAGGCAATCATACTTTGTGTTTGTTTCTTGGTAAGTTCCTGAAATTCTTGAGCCTGAATCGTGTCAAAAACAAACATCCGGGATTTGTTTTGGGCTTGTTGGATCGCATCCAGGCGTTTCCCGATAACTCTGGCAATCGCAGGATTTTGTTTTAAAAGTTTGATGGCATTGTCGATAATATCATGTTGTTCCAGAATACCATCCGTATTATCCAAAACACGAATAGAGGCCTTTTCAATCGTTTGTAACACGTCTGAGATGCCAGATACCAAACGGGAGATATCCTTGTTGATTCTAGGTAACGATTTTTCGAGTTGCTGTAAATTTTGGACATGGTCATTGACGTAATTGACGAACTCCTCCATCGGTGCCCCGAGCTCGGCATTGATCATCAGAAAGGTACTCATATCGCCTGAGTTGATTTTCTGGACAATCGCTCTGACCTGTTCAAGAATCTGCTGTTGTAAAACCGAATCATCCGCCATAAGGGTAACTATCTAAAAGTACAATGAATTAATGATTCAAGACCAGTAATTGCTTTGGATCAAAACTATTACAATCAACGATACCGTTGATTATTCAAATAAAACGCTTCTTTATCTGCGTACATTGCCGCATCGGCTTGTTTCAGCACTTCATCAGCATCGACTTCATCCGAACAGCCTACTCCAATACTCATTCGGATGTTGACCTTTTCGACGTTTCCGTCTTCATGAGTGCAATCCATAGCGCACCCTGCTTCATACTCACGAATCCGGGCAAGTAAGGTTTTAACCTGGGTCTTCTTTGTTGAAGGACAGAGCACCACAAACTCATCACCTCCAAGTCTTGTAATAACATCCGTTTTCCTGCACGCCTCTTTAAGAAGCATGGCAACGGAAATAATCATGCTGTCGCCCGCTTGATGTCCAAAAACATCATTCACCCGTTTCAGGCCATTAACATCTATTAACAGCATTGAAAAGGCAATAGAAAAACGGTTTGCATTGAGAACCGCTTTTTCTAATTCCCGATTGAAATATCCCCGGTTGAAGACTTGAGTCAAGGGGTCCGTATTGGCCATTTTTTCTAATTTTTTCGTCAACAGTTTATTTTCGGCCACTGCCGCGACTTGCTCCAGAAATATGGAAATAATTTCTAAAGACTGTTCCTCCAGTTCTGTCCCTTTGATTAATAATTTACCAATGATGATACGATCTCGCCCCTTTACAGGCAGTACGGACCAGTGAGTTTGAGTAGGCGTCTGGGTCTCTCCTGGAATTTTGCCGTAACGTTCTTTAATTTGCGTAATGAGTACGTCAGAAATATTAGCATCAAACAGTAACAGGTTATTTTCAACAACGGTCAATTGTTCTTCGGCTTCCACGCCTAAAAACACAGCCGATTCTATAATATTGGGTCGATCCCCATTCAGGATGATCCCAAATCCCATGCCGAAAAACAAGTTTTGAAGCTCATTCAGGGTCGTGGTGAACATTTCATCCAGTTCGTCCGTTTGCTGGATTAAGGTTCCTGTGGCCAGTAAGGAACGGAAAATTTGATTTTGACGCTCAATAATCTCTTTATCTTCCTTGACTTGCTGGACCAGTTGTACCCGTTTTGTGCTATCTTCAAAGGTGAGCAAAAGCCCCTCCCCCTCAGGTAATCTTGTATAATATTCCGTCAAGGTTCGATCGGAAACTTTCTGATGATACCGGAGTTTTGAAAAATCGGTACGCCCGGTAATCCGTTCAATAGGACACCCGGGACATCGTCGTTGATATCCAAAGAGTTGGAAGCATTTCTGTTCCAAATTTTCTTTTGAGTCCAGCTTGATGAACTCGGTCATCGCTTTATTGGTGTTCATTATATTGAGTTCTGTCGAAGAGTCAATAACCAGAAATCCTGACAGAATGGAGTCAAACACAGAATTCAGGAAAGCGGAATGCTCTTCGTATTGCTGACGTTTGCGTTTCAGAATGATATTTTGGGCTTGGGTTTCCTTGGATTGTAAGGTCACCTTACGCACCAACTCGGTCTCTCTCGTAACATCGGTGAGCGTCTGTGCATAGCGGTTTTCAGCAAGTTTATGATATTTCACACGATGATTCGGATGATCCGGGGTATTGAGAGCCCCTACAATTTGCCCTAATTGCTCTCCCGTTTGTTCCATTTGAATAATCGGACAGTTCTCACAAGCAGAGTCATTGCCAAATAAAAGTTTATGACATTTCAGTCCAGAAGGGGTGAAGTCGACTATGTTCCATTTTTTACGGGACGCCATATTCAAGTAAAGGATGTTGTAATCCCGATCGACAACGTTGATGCCGTAGTCCACCTTATCGATGATTTCAGCAAGATTTACTTGTGAAGAACTGCCAGGTCCTGTCATTTTATCCTGAGATGATGATGTCCATTGCGCAACATGTTTAGAAACAAAACGCTTGGAAAGCGTTAGATGAATATTTTGATAAAGACCCCTCCGTCTATGTAAACATTCTGAATCGTTTCGTCAACCTTCATCTAGAGATGTAAAATTAAGTTTTCTTATTGTCGAGCGATTTTTCTATGATCATAGCATTTTTTATGCTTTTATTCCTCTTTTAACCGCATCTACCAGAAAATAATAACCAAGGCCTTCATCCGCTTCACAATTAAACTTGCCTCTGACATTCAGCTTGAATATAAATAGCCCTTTATCTTTTCAAACTCGTGAGTCGCCAGCCATCAGTTTTATACTTGGACATTCAATAAACCCAGGAATATTGTGATCCTTGAAGAATTGGCGTGTTTTTGATAGCCATCTCGTTACGTGTGAGACCTTGCGCAAACTCGATAAACAAAATACGTATCATCAGATTTCCAGTGTTTGTGTCTCAAGAGTTGAGAACTAAAAACTCTTGGGTTTTCAAACAGGGACGTTCGGAAAGTGTGTTTTCAAGATTTTATAGGAGGAATTAATGAAAACAGAAAAGTGGATAATCGGTAATTGGAAAATGAATGGTTCCGTTTCACTGCTTGGTGAGATGATGAAAGAGATTCGTAACAGTGTAGAAAAGGGGAAGGTTTCCTGTCAGATCGCGATTTGCCCGCCCTTTACGTTGTTATCCTCACTACAAGAAGCGGTAAAGAGTTCTTCTGTAGCCCTAGGCGCCCAAAACGTATACCTTGCGGAATCCGGTGCTTACACCGGAGAAACATCAGTCCTACTGTTAAAAGAATTCGGAACAACCTGTTGTATTGTTGGACATTCTGAGCGTCGGGCTTATTTTCAAGAAACGGATGATTTTATTCGTCAGAAAGTCGAAATTCTGTTGAGTCATGGAATTCGACCTGTTTTGTGTGTAGGAGAAACGCTGGAACAAAGAGAGCAGAACCTTCATGAGTCAACAGTGACGCAGCAATTGAGTGAGGGACTCAAAGGTATTTCTGCTGAGCGTTTAACTCAATGTTTAGTTGCGTATGAGCCGGTATGGGCCATTGGCACAGGCAAAACAGCGACACCTGAGCAAGCAAATCAGATGCATCAAGTGCTTCGCAAGCAGCTTGAAAAGCTCTCTTCTGCAAAAACAGCCAGAGCGATCCCTATTTTGTACGGAGGAAGCGTTAATAATAAAAATGCTCAAGAACTCTTACATCAGCCAGAAATCAATGGAGCCTTAGTAGGGGGTGCTAGCTTGAAACCCATGGATTTTTGTCAAATTATTCATGCTTGTCAATAATTTTTTGTGATCAATTCAGGGAATCCCCTTTTGATGCGAAATCATTTTATAGGAAGATTATGTTTACCTTAATACTTGTACTCCATGTTGTTGTTTCCATTATTCTCATCTTTTTTGTATTGCTTCAATCAGGTCGAGGTGCAGATTTGGGTGCGGCGTTTGGGAGTATGGGACAAGTTGGATTTTCTCGGGGACAAATGGGAGGCATCGGAATACTCACTACAAGCGCTGCTGTGATTTTTATGCTGACCTCCTTGACGTTGGCCTATATGTCTTCAGAAAAAGCGACAGAATCCGTAGTCAAAGGCCTAAAACCCGTGGCAGCCAAAGTGGAACCCGCTCCAGCTCCTGTAGAAGCAGTGAACGTGGATGCCAAACCGGGAGAAGCCGCTCTTGAAAAGAAGGCTCTTGAAAGCGAAGATACCTCGGCGACTTTGCCGCAAACCCTCGCGCCTCCATTACCCGTTGAGTCCGCACCGGTTGAATCTGCGCCAGTTCAATCCGTACCGGCTGAGTCTGCGCCAGAGAATCAGAAGCCTCTGTCTCCTGTGGAAACGCCTCCAACTCCTGCTCCGTAGTCGTTTTTATAGACAACGCTTGAGGTGTGTCGAAAAAGCACACCTCTGAGTATTCGCAAAGCCTTAATTTTTTAAACCCTCCATACCATTTTGCCAACGGGCCGCATTGACGGTGTTATAGAGTAACATCGCAATAGTCATCGGTCCTACGCCGCCTGGAACAGGGGTAATGGCCGCTGTTTTGGGTTCAACCGCGTTAAAATCGACGTCGCCGCAAAGTCTCGAACCTTTGGGGTTGGCGGGATCCTCCACACGGTTCGTTCCGACATCAATGACGACTGCATTTTCCTTAACCATATCCGCTTTTACCAGTTCAGGCTGTCCCATTGCTGCAACCAAAATATCCGCCTGTAACGTATGCACCTTAAGGTTTTTGGTTCTGGAGTGACAAACCGTCACGGTCGCATCCAAGCCTTTCTGAGAAAGTAGAATGGAAAGAGGACGCCCCACAAGTTTGCTTCGGCCCAAGATCACGACATGTTTTCCCGCAATTTCGATTTGACTTCGCTTCAAAATCTGCAACACGCCGAAAGGCGTACAAGAGATGAAACGCGGGCTTCCAGAAGTGAGATAGCCTGTATTTACAGGATGGAGTCCATCAACGTCTTTATCGGGCGAAATGTTTAAAATCACGCGTTCTTCATCAAGATGCGCTGGCAGGGGAAACTGACATAGAATACCGTGTACGTGAGGATCACTGTTGAGTTTCAAGAGGAGTTCATCTAATTGTTCTTGAGAGGTGTCTTTGCCTAACTTGTGTTCCATAGAGCGAATTCCGACTTCCTCGCAAGCTTTTTTCTTATTCCGAACATAAATTGCGGAAGCCGGGTCTTCTCCTACCAGAATCACTACAAGGCAAGGGTTGATGCCTTTTTCGTTTAATTGCTTCACTTCAACTTTTAACTCTTCCCGAATTTGACTGCTGATCGCTTTACCTGAAATAATGAGTGACATACTTACCTGATGCTGTGGGTTATATGTTATCCTTTGAACGGGCAATTTCTCAATTTTTCTGCAAGGCACAACTTCACTGTCTTGTATTGAAACTCTAATGTGCATTGACATTGATTTTTATTGTACTATCTTCAACAAATCGCAAGTTTAACGATAAAAAATCTCAGGAGCATGAGAGTCGCTTCATTTTTTTATCTCGTTTCTTACCTCTCAAAACTCACAACTGTCGAGTTGCTTAGAACCCTTGTTGTTATACGGACAATATGAGCTTATCAGACACGTTACTATCACCAAAAAATAAAGATCCCTTAATTCAGGACTGTGTCCATTTGATTGAAGAAGAAGTCGCCTTAAAAACGGGCTTTGCCGGGGTTGCGGTTAAGACGGCATTTAAATTAATGAAAAAATTCAAAGAAGATTTACTTCAGCATGTTTTCACAGATCTGTTACCTAAATTTGTTGAGGTCATGGAACCTTTCCATGAAGCCTACTTAAAGAGTGGAAGCCCAAGTTTTCAGGCTTACTTGAACGAAAAAGCCAATGAGTTAACACCAGCGCTATTAAGCATCATGGATCAGCGGGTTGACAGCGCAAAAAGCCAAATGCTCCGCTCAGGGTATCATAAAATTCGTGGGACCGCGGAAAAACATGTCGCGGTCGCTATTCCCAAAGTCGCGAAGTTGATTGACTCCTATTTGTCATAGGTTTATGTGACGTCCTGGCATCGAGGCTTGGATTTTGATGAGATTTTTATTCCCTGGTAACTTATGAGCGAATTTCAAGAGTTAGAAACGTTTTTTGTACGTCAAGGCGCGCGTTTTTGCGAAGTTGGAGGTCTTTCGGTGTTAGGCGAGTATGCTTCGGGGATGGCAGCGGAACTTCAATATCTGCTCCAGGGCGTCGGGATTTTGGTGCGTCACACAGATGACTTAATTGAAATGTGCGGCCCTGAGGCTCGTTCGTTTTTACAAGGAATGGTCACAAACGACATCAATCAGCTTGAGGTCGGAGGCGTTCAATCCAATTTAATTTGTGGGAACAAGGGGAAAATCCGATATCGTCTGGAAGTTTTTCGGAAACAGAAAGAGGTGTTTCTGCTCTTGTGTGAACCCAATCAGGGACGTCAGGTGGGAGGGTACCTGGATCATTTTCATATTCGAGAAGATTTCCAGCTGAAATTATTAAATCCCGAGCTGCTTCGATGTGATTGGCTTGGACCCCAAGCCGAAAATCTTCTGCGGGAACTGGGGTATCAACCGCAGCAAAATAGTTGGGAATGGAACGGTCATTCGTTGTTATCGATTCCGTTTCCCTTGGGAGCCCACTTACGAATGGTGAATTTATTACCTCAAGCCGCTTATGTCGCGTTGATTGAAACCGTATTGAACCAACCAGCCAAAGTGGGAATGTTGGGAGAAGAGGCCTATGAGCAGATCCGTGTAGATGTTGGAATTCCGCGATTTGGGGTTGATTTCGTTGCGGGGTATTTTCCTCAGGAAGCCGCATTAATGGACCATATTTCCTATAACAAGGGATGTTATGTCGGACAGGAAACTCACGCGAGAATGTATCATCGAGGACATCCGAATCACCAGTTAACAGGCCTCAAGGTTCCCTTAGATAAACAGGTTCAGGCAGGAGGCGCCTTGTTTCATGAACAACAAGAGGCCGGTAAAATTTGCAGTATCAGTGGCATAGAGCACGAGGATGGCTTTCGTGGAATCGCCTTTTTGCGATACCCCGTGGTTCAAGAAAACGTTCCTTTATCCACGGAACCGGAAGGAACGCCGTTGATCCATACGTTCCCGTTAGTGACTAACAGGAAACAGAAATTAAAATAAGGACATTTGCTGGACTTCTTTTTTCGGTGTGTCTTGTTGCCATTTGATCGAAACAGTTTTAACACCGCTGCGGGATTCATATAAGAGCTCACCATGTTTCAGAGCATAGCGATGAATATCCCGGGTGACTTCAACGTCAATTTTGCAATATTCGATGATTTTGTCCAGTTTTCCCTCTTTGTACCATTGAATCGCCTGCAATCCATCAGCACTTTTTCCAGTTCCAAGTGTAGGACGTGCGATGGCGTCTAGTTTAAGACGGTGTCCTAATATTTTTTTTATTTCGACTAACATATCCAGGTTATTCAACTCAACAAGCTCTGTATAGAGTCGAGAGCGTTCTGCTTGAGTGCCATATCGTGCGCCAGCGACCACGCGGTGGTCAAAACTAATATGATTGAAGCCGATGATGAGGTCGGACTTCCGCAAATGATTGATTAAGGCTTGGACCTCATTTTCAAGATAGACATGAAATTGTTCGTCAGTGGTATCCCATAATACCGCAACCGACATGCCCATATCTTCAATATTGTTCCAACCGCCAACATCATCAGCAGCGTATTTACTTTCTAAGTCAAAATAGACAATGCGTTTCATAGCAGCCTTATCTTTCAGGTGTTTGAAAAAGAATGAGTCGTATCAATTACTTTAAGTGAAAACAGTGATGCAGGATTATTACCAGTTATTAAATATTGCGCCCCAAGCAACCGTTCAGGAAATTCGAAAAGCGTTCCGTACCGAGGCCAAGAAATACCATCCTGATCTCTATCAGGGGACAGACTCCAGCGAGAAGCAACAGCGTCAAAAAAGGTTTATTCTCTTGACTCAAGCCTATGAAACCTTGATTGATGACAAACTTCGACGCGCCTATGACGTGAAACATCAGTTTCAACATCAGCAGAGTCACGCGCAACAAAAAACTAAAGCCAGCACAAGCTATTCCTCACAGACAAAAACTCAATCTAAAAATACGAAGGCCCAGGAGTCCTCCTCCTTTTCACAGAAGGAACCGGAGGTCTCCCTGGAAGAGCTGTTGAGTGACGTGGAACAACTGTTACAGCGTTTTGGTTTAAGTTTTAAAGACCCCTTGGAAATGTTGGTTGACTGGGCCCGTCGAATTTTTAAAAATTTTATGGAGGCGTGGAATGAGGAACCTGATGGCAAAGGAAGTGCTTCTCCTTTCCAAACGGACGAAGCACACTATCATTCGCCGCTGGATGACATTGAAGAAGAATTGAATCGCCTTAAAAAACAATACAGTCATAAAAACTCATCAACACAAAGCGAAACCCGTGCTCAAACAAAAAAGCAGCCCCTCAATAGTGATATTGAAAAAGAACTCAACGCTTTGAAAAAAAAATATGGCAAACGTTAACACATAGAAGGAGTACCGTATGGAAACAAGTTCATCTGAAGGGGTCCGTACCCTGTCTCATGGGAAAGTAGTGGTGTTGATCCCTTGTTTGAATGAACAAATCACCCTTGGAAAAGTGATCCTGGATTTTCAACACTATTTACCGGATGCTGAAATTATAGTGTTTGACAATGGCAGTACTGATAACAGTGTCAAAATCGCCCACAGCCTGGGAGCCACAGTATATTCCGAGCTCCGCCGAGGCAAAGGCTATGTCATCGCATCCATGTTTCGTAAAATTGACGCGGATTATTATATTATGGTGGATGGAGATGATACCTATTCTGCCGCACATGTGGAACAATTGCTAACGCCTTTGTGGAAGGGAGCCGCGGATATGACGGTTGCGACTCGTTTGAGCGAGTATAAAAAAGATTCATTCCGCCCCCTTCATGTGTTTGGAAACAACTTGGTCCGGTCAATAGTCAATTGGATCTTTCATAGCCAATTAAAAGACATCATGTCCGGCTATCGTGGATTCACACGAGAGCTGGTTGAATGCGTCCCCATTCTTTCTTCAGGTTTTGAAGTGGAGACTGAGTTGAGTATCCGGACCTTGGATTATGGTTATGTCATTCATGAAGTTCCTGTTCCCTATAAAGAAAGACCCGAGGGATCTTTTTCAAAACTTCACACGTTTCGAGATGGATACCGGGTACTGTCTGAAATCCTCCGCATTGCCAGAGCCTATAAACCGTTAACATTTTTTGGCGGATTGGGCTTATTATTTTCCCTGCTTGGTATTTTCTTTGGGGTTGAAGTCATTGCGGACTATTTGGAAGACCTGTATGTCAACAAAGTGCCAACCGCGATTTTATCAACAGGTTGTATGATTTTAGGGTTTGGAATGGCAGGAACAGGGGTTATTCTCAACACCATTAACTACCGTTTCAAGGAAACCGTCAAACTCCTCCAACGTTCTGTGAGTTCCAAGTCCCAACTTCAAAATAGCAAAAAAAATGCTTTCTGAGAGAAATTCAGCAGATACCAAGTAGGGTGCCGCTTAAGCGAAGCGAACGCACCACAAATAAGGGGAGCACAGCTTTCTGGTGCGCCCGCTTCGCTTAAGCGCACTCTACAACCCATTCTCGGACAGCCGCCTAGGTGAATAGCCCGAAAGTGTTCCCTGAGGATCTGTTAAATGAACCATGTCCTTATTTCCGTGTGGAATGTAATGTGGAGTGCCAAAGCTTGCTTTTGCCAAAAAAGCGAAAGCTTTTCTTTGGTTTTGGCCAAAGCAAGCTTCGGCACTCCTTATTGGAATTTTTGTGGAAATGAACGTGTGTTGTTCGAAACTGAAACACTCTCATCAAAGCATCGTGGCGTCTGAACAAGAGAAGTTATAGACCTCACACTGTTCAACCGATTGACTCACCAGCGTGTCTAAATTCTCCAACTTCTCTTCGGCCTTTAACAAATCAGTAAGACGAGCATTAGTTGCAGGAGCCTGGGGTTGAAAAACAGTGCAACAATCGGGAAAATTCTGAATACTGAGATCGTAGGTTCCTATGTGACGGGCAAGGAGTACAATCTCATTTTTATCCATACCTATCAGGGGACGCAGTATGGGAATTGTCGCGTTTTCTGTGGTGTTAACAAGGTTATGGAGGGTCTGACTTGCGACTTGAGAAAGGCAATCCCCTGTAATTAGCGCTTTCGCCTGCTCGAGTTCAGCAATCTGATTCGCGATCAAGTTCATTGCGCGTCTGTATAAAAGAGTACGGAAGGGTTCAGGACATTGATCTCTGATCGCTTTCTGTAGCTCGGCAAATGGCGCAATATACACTTTGCTGTAAGGTTGAGTATGTGCCAGTAAACGAACCAAATCCAAAACTTTTTCTTTACTTTGCTCTCCGATGAAAGGGAAACTGTGAAAATGCAGATACACGACCTGGCATCCCCGTTTCATAATCATCCAACTGGCTACGGGGCTGTCAATTCCTCCGCTGATTAAAGAAATCACTTTTTGACGTGGATTTACGGGCAACCCCCCAATGCCCCTATGTTTGGCCACATAGACAATCCCGTTGGAATCCCAGATTTCGACACCAACATCAAGCAAAGGCTGACTTAAGTTGACTTTCAATTGAGGAAAAAGAGTTAACAGCTCCGCTCCCAGCTGAATTTGAATGTCTGCGGAAGTCATCGAAAACCGTTTATTCGTCCGGTGCGCCGTAACTCTGAAAGGAATGGATTCCTGTCCGAACAAGGTTAACTGATTTTGAACCAACTGTTGACTTTGGGCGATAAGGCTTTTCATCGACAGATCCGTATAGAAACCAGGACTAATATTCGCAATTCCGGGGATTCGTTTTAAAATTTTAAGCGCAAGCTCATCATTGCCCTCCATCTGAACAACCAGGCGACCTCGGAGTCTGGCTACCTTTTGGAGACCATACGGTTTTAAATGAGTTCTAATGTTGTTTTGTAAACATTTTTCAAATAACTTTCGGTTTTTTCCTTTAATACCGATTTCTGAATATCGAACAATGAATTGAGTCATGAGGGTCATATAAGATGGGAAGTAGGCTGAGAACGTCTTTTCGGAATCACTGTGAACCATCGAGTCTCAAAACGATCCAGTTCCGTTCTCATTTTAAGAACACTGATGGTATCAACGAATGCCTGAAGTCTATTACTGTCTCTCTTTGGTTTGGTCTTTTTCAAAAAAATTCAACAACTGCGCGCCCATACCGGCAACCAACGTTGTAAGAACAAGTCCTGGCACACTTGCAATCAGTATGATCCAAGGAATAATAAAAAAATAGAAGACTTCTTTAGGTAACATAAGGACTCCTTCCAATGTTGGATCGTTGACTCAAGGCTTGTAACTTACCCATGAGAGAATCGGCGTTGTGAAGCAAAAGACGATTCCGGAGAACGACTTTTTTTATCACCTTTATAATCAAATCGTGTGATTTTACTACGGGATCGAGCCGGTTTGATCACGACTTCTGTATCACGAATTATAATAGTAGGCAAGGTTTCAAGTAAATGCTCGCCCCATGATTCGGGGACTTCAATAAATGAAAATTCCTCCTGCATCAAGATTTTGCCAATCTCATTGCCTGGAATCCGAGTTTTACGAGTAATCGAACGGACAATGTCCCCCGCAGAGATTTGCATGTTGCGTCCGGCATTCAAGAAAAACCGCACCATTCCCCGTTCAGCGCCAGTATTTTCTGCATTCAACTCATGTTTTCGATCAACACTCAACTGAGGTGAGGAGGTGTCATACGCCAACTTCAACGTAGAGGCCAAGAGTTCAATGGGTGAAGATTTTTCCAGCAACTGTGCCGCCATTTCTACAAAATCCACGCACTCTTCTTTACTCAAATAAGTGGTAACTCTCTTTTCCAGCAAGGCTTTTCTGATAGACTCCAATTCTTGATTCAAAGGGAGATCTTGCAGTTTATGATTGGCTTTGATGAGTTTTTGAACTGCGAAAAACGGTTTAACTTCGTTTTCAGCGACCAGTGTCACGGCCAGTCCACTTCTTCCCGCACGTCCGGTTCTTCCAATGCGATGAACATAGGTTTCCGGGTTTGGAGGGACATTGTAATTCACAACCAGCTCTACATTGGATACATCAATCCCTCTTGCCGCCAAATCTGTTGCGATCAAGACATCGATTTCATTGGTTCTGAACTTTTGCATGACCAAATCCCGCTGGTATTGGCTAAAATCCCCATGCAGGGCTTCTGCCACATAATGCCGTTCCATCAGTCTGCGATGCAGGTCATCCACTTCCCGTTTGGTTTGACAGAAAACGATGGTCATTTCAGGTTGGTGAAAATCGAGAATGCGACACAGTCCGTCAAAACGCTCGCCATCTTCAAGCTGATAAAAGGTTTGGTGAATTTTAGGAACAATCAGTTCATCGCTTGAAACGGAAATGGTTGTCGGATTGTTCATGTACTGTTCTGCCATCTTACGTATTTCAAGAGGCATCGTTGCAGAAAAAAGGAGCATTTGTCTATTTGCTGGCAGGTGGGCTATTAATTTCAGGATATCTTCAATAAATCCCATATCCAACATTTCATCCGCCTCGTCCAGTATCAAGCTTTGTACCCCGGATAAATCCAAGGTTTTTCTGGCGACATGATCCAACGCGCGCCCCGGTGTCGCAACCACAATATCAGGGCAGCGGCGTAACGCGCGAATTTGAGGTTCGATAGGCGTTCCTCCATAAATCGGAACAACGTTGATTTTATGGAACTTGGCTAATCTTTGAATTTCTCCCGTCACCTGTGATGCCAGTTCACGGGTGGGCGTTAGAATCAACGCGGAACAAATGGACCGCTCACTGGAACGTGACGCCAGAGCGATTTGTTCAATCAAGGGAATGGCAAAAGCGGCAGTCTTCCCTGTGCCTGTCTGTGCTTGTCCAATAACATCTCCACCCCGCATCTGAACAGGGATGACTTTTTTTTGAATGGGGCTTGGCGTATCAAACTCCATTTCCGCCAAGGCTTTCAGTACTTCTGGAGATAACTCTAACTCCTGAAAACTCATGAATACTCCAAGAAGGGTTAAAGGCTGGTCTTAGGTTGAAACCCCTATTCGTGAGAGCAGGGTTTTTCTGTGAATGGGTGTCTTTGTTTTGAGAGGCAACAGACTCAACTAAAACCATTAGTGTTTATCAAAATTCAGTTGAAAAAATATGAATTTCTTATTAAGACCTGACTAGTTCGACTTCGCTAAATGAAATTTCACACTCAGGACGAAACAGCTCCGTGGAAGTTGTCCCCCCATCAAAACGTGTAACACAAAAGAAGAATCAAGTTTTCTGTGCTCTTTGATGAGTACCGCTTTGCTTCCCCATTGCTCATCTGAATTCGGAAAAGTAAATTGAGTGCTGAAAAGTAACAAATATCGAGACAAACACAAGTGAAATGTTTGACTATTTGATTTATCCCATATAATGTTGAGCTCAATGTAACACAGCACTTGAACTCGTTCCCGGAATACGCTAAGTAGGGCTAAAGGGGAACATTAAAGTGAACTATCACTAAACAGATTTTCCTTGAATATCAACAGGAGACCTGGATTCTAAGGTTGGTGGAAATGAAAGAAGACCAAATCGGGAACGCATTTATTGCAACCCATGAACATTTTGTACCAAAAATTAAAGTCATTGGCGTTGGAGGAGGCGGAGGGAATGTCGTCTCAAAAATGGTGACCGTGGGTGTGAAGCATGTTGAATACATAGCCTGTAACACGGACATGAAAGCTTTAGCACGCGCCAAGGCAGATGTAAAGATTGAGTTGGGACGACAACTCACTCGAGGTTTAGGCGCGGGAGCGCGTCCTGATATCGGGGAAAATTCGGCTCAAGAAAGTCTCAAGGAAATAGAGGCATATCTTGAAGGCGCTCACATGGTATTTATCGCAGCCGGAATGGGCGGCGGCACAGGGACGGGAGCTGCGCCTATCATAGCGGAAGCCTCAAGAAAGAAAGGCGTGTTAACTGTCGGAGTGGTCACGACACCTTTTTCGTTTGAAGGGCGTAAACGCATGAAGATCGCTTTGAAAGGCATTGAAAAACTTCGTGCTCATACGGATACCTTACTTGTGATTCCGAATGACCGACTTTTAGACGCGACCACACAAAGTACTAGTTTATTGGACGCATTTCACCTTGCCGATGAAGTATTGATGAATGCGATCCAGGGAATTACCGACTTAATTTACAATGTTGGAGTCATCAATGTAGATTTCGCGGATGTTCAAACAATTATGGAAGGAAGGGGAAAAGCCGTCATTGGAAAAGGAACCGCCTCTGGGGAAGACCGCATGTCACGTGCTGCTTTCAATGCGGTGAATAGTCCGTTGATGGAAGATACGGATATCCGAGGAGCAAAGGGGATTTTAGTTCATGTTATGGGCTCCCAGAATATGGCATTGTTGGAAATTCATGAAGCCGTTAGCAAGATTGAAGAATTAGCAGACGATGATGTCAATCTCATTTTTGGTGCTACAATGGTGGATTCAATGGATGACCAGGTCACGGTTACGGTCATTGCTACAGGATTACCGCAACATGAACATACAGCACAATCACAATCGACTATAGCCAACTAGGATTTCTGAAATTCTGATAACTCGGAGAGCATCTGCTGACGTCATTAGAACAGAATCCTATAGGATTTTTCTGGTTCAAAGAGGAGTTCCCAGTGGTTGTGAAGTGCCCTTACGGTTAAGAGAGGCAGGATGGGGAGGCGTTTCGTCTTGCTGGTCTTGATTGGTGTAAATCTGAGATCCTCACGCTCTTCAATAGATGGTTATCATTTATTATATCAACCAGAGTGTCTCAGAGTAAAAAATGTCGATGCATAACAGTCCTGGATTTCAATTTTATCATACGAATAATGGCGCTTGTCCTTACCGTAAAGAGGGAATATGGGAGAATTTGTCATTCACAACGGAACATTTGACCCATGATGTTTACGAAGCGCTCTTGAACCAAGGTTTTCGTCGTAGTGGTTATGCCGTCTACCATCCCATTTGTGAGGCCTGCCAACGCTGTATTCCTATTCGCCTCAATACCAAAGCCTTTTCTTACAGCAATGATCAGAAACGGACCTTGAAAAAAAACCGTGACTTACGTACAGAACATCGAGGACTTGAGTTCACGAGGGAAGGTTTTCAACTTTATCAAAAATATCAAACACAATGGCATCACGCCAAGGAAGCTCCCAGTGAATGGGAATACCGTAGTTTCCTGCTGGAAAGTCCTGTGCTAACCGAAATGATTTACTACTATTTGGGGAAGAAACTCGTTGGCATTAGCTGGGTGGACTTGCTTCCTCACATTATCAGTTCGGTGTATTTCATTTTTGATCCGCAATACGCCCAACGACGGTTAGGCGTCTTTTCGCTCCTCTATGAAATAAATTATGGAAAGCAACAAGGCTTGCCTTGGCTTTACTTGGGGTACTGGGTCGAAGATTCGTCTAAAATGAATTATAAATCGAATTATCATCCTGCACAGTTATTGATTAATAAGGGCTGGGTTCCGTTTGAAGACTATTCAAAATCCGTGTGAATAAGCACTTCCCGAACTCACGTTAAAAAATCATTTATTTCGTGTTTTTCGTGGTTAATTTTTAAACCACCTGTACAGCTCGAAATTTCAGTAGTTTTTTGTTATGGGTTATGCCAAACATCTAGAACCTGATTATTAGGTTGAGGAATTTTTCGACGTTGTTCACTGACAAAATCTATTTCTCCCGGAAGGTAATCACGATAACCCCGTCCATTTCCAAATTGCCTTGTTACCCAAATCCCGAATGACGTATTACTTCCCTTAAAAAGAAAGGCACGCTTAACGGAATCGCTTCAGTTCCTGACAGCCGCAGGTGTTCTTCGTAAGCGGAAGGCTGTTCTTGAGTGTTGGCGTAAAGAGTTCCTTGTATTGCGGAAAAGAGGGTATGACGAGTCAACGGAGGAAGAACGGAGATCGGCAATTCAAGGCGTTTAATAGAAGTTTGAACGATAAGCGGAATTACTGGAGTGCTTTGAGTTGTTTCATCCGATCTCGGATCATTTCCAGTTGCATCAATAACATTTTCTGTTGATCATCAGGAATTCCAAACCAGAGTTGTTCAATTTCTTGACAGATCTCTTTTAACTTGGTTTGGCTTTGTTGTTGCTGATTGGGTTGAAGTGAAAATTTAACAGGTTGAAATTGAGACGCCCCTTTATTTTGAATCAATAGTTGTAAGTCTTTGTAATTCCATGCAAACAAGGCGGCAATTCTCTTAAGTAAATCAAGATTAGGAATTTGCCTTCCTTCTTCAACAGCTAAGTACTCCTCCAATTCAATATTGAGTAACAGCGCTATGGCCTCAGCAGACTGCCCAATCATATTTCGTGCCTTAGAAAGGCGGCTGGCTAAAGTTTCTTTGATAGCTGTCGTTTTAAGAGGTTGAAAAATTTCAGGTTTAGGGCGCTTGGATTGGGTTTCTTGCAAAGCAAGTAAAGATTGAACAGGTGCTATTTTGGGCGTGGTCTGATTGATCAGCATTTGTCGGATTTGACGATAATTCCAGCCAAAAAGGGCGCATATTTTTCGTAGTAACTCATCTGACGGAATAGAGGTTTCTTCATAGGAATGATAGAGATTGAGAGGAATATCTAAAAGTAAGGCCACCCCTTCAGCCGTTTGCTTAGCTTCCATACGGGCATTTATTAGCATTTCATTGAAAGTGGACGGTGTTGAAGGCGCTGTTCTAACCACTCGCTGCTGGGGCGTTGAAGCTTCAGGCGTATTACTCACCAATCGACTGATTTCGTTATAGTTCCATTCGAATAGCGCACAAATCCCTTTTAATAGCTCATCAGGGGGAATCCAGTTGGCTTCTAGTGCCCGATATTCCTCCGGGCTTATTTGCAATAATAGCGCAATTCCTTCGTGGCTCTGACCTACCGATTCCCGAAAGGCTTTTACCATTTCATTAAATTTTGCCATGTTCACGTTCCTTTCTTCTATACATTGGGTGTTTTTCTCAGGATCGGGGCTGCAAGCTGAATATGAATTTTTTAGTTTTTGGCACAAATAATTGTAAATATTGGGTGCAGAGAAGGATAGGACTCATTCCTTCTTCTAAAAAATATAAGGGGCAAAAGCAAGGAATTTTGAGGTCATAACTTCGTTTTAACTGAATTATCAGAATTTTTAAAAACTAATGTTGTTTTCTGATTTAAAAATATTAAAATATCAATTATGTTTTAGTGTTTTGGGAGGCTATCGAAGCCCTCCCCCAGGCTACTCAATTAAGCAGGGACACAGGGTAGGATTAGCGAGCTTGCGAGCGTAACGCCTCAGGCAGAGGCGGGTTTATTGATGCGTTACGCCTACCGGCTAACACATCCTACTTTGAATATAGACGTTCATCATAGGTGTTCGGGGTTTAACCTAAATGAATTCAGTTGCATATAATAAACATATGGTGCTAACCTCCGTTTTCAGATAGTCGAGCCTCATCCCTCGTTTTTTGAGAATTGAGTCATAAATTTACGAAAACTGTGGTATCTTTGGTATTTTTCTAACTCACAATCGGAGATACCACCATGAAAAAAG
>JBBCAX010000120.1:0-3058 GCA_051382335.1 Deltaproteobacteria bacterium TL4 | reverse complement strand
TTCACTTCCTTTGAGGGGGCGACTTTGCTTTTCTTTTCATTAATTTTCAGCTTCAGTCGTTTCTCGATAAAGCGGCTAATCGAGGCCATGACTCGGTTCGCCGCTTTTTGACTGCCGACAAAAATGTTGCAGTCGTCAGCAAAACGACAGAAGGAAAGACCTCGTTGTTCCAATTCCTTGTCGAGTTCATCCAGAACGATATTGCTCAACAAAGGACTGAGAGGACTTCCCTGGACGGAACCTTCGTCACTGGGGATAAGCTTGTCGCCTTCCAGAACGCCACTTCTCAGTGTCATTCCAATGAGACGGATGACTCGTTTATCTTCCACTTTTCGTTTCACAAGGTGAATGACTTTTTCGTGGTTAATTTTGTCGAAAAACTTTTCGAGGTCTATATCCACGATCCAGTCTTTTCCCTCCTTCACGATCTTTTGGGCCTGCGCTATCGCCTTTTGTTGTCCTTTCCCCGGTCGGAAACCAAAACTGCTTTCCGAAAAGTAAGGCTCAAACAAAGGTTCTAACGACAGCTTAATTGACTGTTGAAGCACCCGATCCCGAATACACGGAATTCCGAGTTTGCGCTTCTCGTCGGTTCCTGGCTTGGGTATCTCTACTCGCTTTACTGGTTGGGGATGGTATTTCCATTCCTTCAGTTCTTTCGAGAGCGTTCTTATTTCTTCCTTGAGGTTCTTCTCAAAGGTCTCGATGGTGATACCATCTACTCCTCCCGCCCCTTTATTTTTCTTTACCAGCCTGAAGGCCGCATAAAGTTGATATTCAGAGCAGATAACCTCAAAGAGTTCCTTTTGGCTATTGAATAAACTCAGTTGTTCCCTTATCACCTGCCTTTGGAATCCTCTTCTTCGGCCTCCCTGTTTCCGTTTGTGATACGTCCCAAACAGCCGCTGGATTTTTCAGACCTCCGAGGATTTTCGTTATTATGGCATACTTTCGTTGTTGACCTGTGAGACCCTTCATCTCCATCAAATTTGACACTTTCATCCTGTTTTATCCTCTGATGGGTCACCCTCATCTTCATCGGCATGATGTTTTACGATTACTATGATCTCATCTGACTCCCATTATCCCATCAAGGAAATGTCCCCATTTCCCCTAGTGGATGCAAACGTCGTAGTTACGATGTCCACGAGATAATGGGTCTCCCTGGGTAAGACCCGACTCTTTCTCCGCCCAACTATCTCCTCTACTACATGGTTTACGTTCAGGATATTGGATTTCAGTGTCAAGCACCACCTCATCCACACCATGTTGCTTACCAGAGATTCACACCAAGTTTAGCTGGCGGATTTGCCTAGACCTTCTTTCAGATTCATCATTGGCTCAACTACTCGTTGTATCCCTCTTCTGAGGCGCCTAATTGAGTTTCTTCCGACACCCTTGGTTTCGGCTACACCTTCCCTCCTAACAGGGCGGTGGGAGGACTTCCACCTCCTAGATTCGTGCCATGCCAGGCACACCTTTTGCGGGCAGGATGCCCGCGCTCCCAGGAAAGACTTAGCTGAAAGTCTATAAGAAGCAAAAGCAAAGGCGTTTTGTATCCTCCCCAAAAATCAGGGTAACCTGGAGTTTGGCTTTTGTCATTGCGCCATTGCCTGATTTTGTGCGTAGCTTCTCCATCCTGTCAAAACAAGAATTCGTTGTATTGATATACTACTGTGAGATGGTATTCAAGAAGTGTTGAAAGGTGA
Organism: Deltaproteobacteria bacterium TL4; assembly: GCA_051382335.1. Classification (GTDB taxonomy): domain Bacteria; phylum SAR324; class SAR324; order SAR324; family NAC60-12; genus JBBCAX01. The sequence goes on along the minus strand of JBBCAX010000120.1, from coordinate 1,349 downwards.
AATGGATGAAGGGAGTAAGAAGGTTTCAAACTTTTGCTTGATGGCAATGGATGCCAGACTGATAAGGAACGATAAAAGAATAACATGGAAACTTTTACCAAAAAATATCTTCGGCCCGGCATTCGTAGAGACGCACGATTCGCACGTCTCTACAGATCTGAGAAGGGGCAGTTGATTGGATGAATTTTCTAAGTTATTATGCGAATCCGGAGTTAAATAATTGCAGCTAAGACCAAAATAGCCGCAGCTATTTTTCCCCAAAGATGGACCTTTAACCTTTTTGAGGAACGTACTTTTGAAGCATTCTCGATGTTGACAGTAGTTTCAATCCATCCAAACAATGATTCAATTGGCTGTCGTCTCTTTGAAACAAGGGTACTGTATGCTCTTTGAAACAGTGTTAGTGGTGGATCATTTCGTTTCCGTTTGACTGGAGCCATCAACGTGGTACCTTGTTGATCAAGCTGTTGCTTAAGCGTTGTATCAGAATAAGCTTTATCGCCAATGAAATCACCGAAATGAATTTCATCACCAATGGACGAAAAGCCGTAAGGTCATGTTGACTCGCCTCCGTCACAAATAAATATTCTGGAACAGGTAATTCTCCCGTTCTAGAGAGGGCTACCGCGTGTAATTTGACTCCGTAGTAGTACATTTGTTTAACATCATGCCACGCTCGTGCCGCTAATTCTGGAGCTACTTTAGCTCTATAGCTATTGCTTTGGGTACTGTACGAAAAAGTTAGGGCACACCTGATTGTTTGAGCGTTTCTGGGGTCTTCGGGGTTGCACCGCTAAAAATGGGAGCTGTATACAGCATTTTTGGAGAGTTGGACGATAACATATACAAAATACCGTTAATGAGGATGAGAATAAAAGCCGATTGAATGTTGCTCTTATCTTTATTCATTTTTTTCTTTTTTTCAACTACTCAATGTCAGCTTTGTATCTATTTAATTGTTCTTCTGATCTCTTATCGTAAGACAGAATACTCAATTTCAATAAATTATACAAAGCCTTTAATGTTGCCTCACACTTTTAATTGCACCCTACGGTCACTCCAAGGCTCACCGAGCTGATCTAAAATAAATCACTTTAGAACTGATAGCCAGTCAAGATGGAGGAATTTCTCTTTACACAAAAAGTTGGGATGGCAACGCTTCGGATAATATCATCTTTGAAGAGCGAGCTCGCTCCCTCCTTGAGACCTTCCGGCAATCTCCATCCCCCCAATATTTGATTATGGATTCAAAAGCCTATACTGAAAAAAACTCCAAGACCTTGAGCCCGTTAGGTTTTATTACGAGAATCCCCGAGACACTCAACATTGCCAAGTTTCTCATCCAGCAA
>JBBCAX010000119.1:0-1995 GCA_051382335.1 Deltaproteobacteria bacterium TL4 | reverse complement strand
ATGAAAACTGAAGAAAAAATGAAAGCAGCTTTTGAAAAAGCCAAGAAACGGATGGAACAATCTGAACAAGAGAAAGAGACTACTCCCAAGAGTAATAAAAATGAACAAAATGCGGTAGTGACGCTCAAAAGAATTGATTTGCTTCAGAAATCATTTGAGAAAATAATGCAGGGAAAGATCAGAGCCAAAAGGAAAGAGGAAATTAAAGAGAAATTATCTGGATTACAGGATTTGATTAAAGAGATGCTGAAGGGGTTGGAATGAAATATTAACTGAAAATCAAAAAGCATTAAACTATAGTAGTATACCTGGATGGTTAATCTTTCGTAAAGATAACTTGCTCGACATATCTCACAACCCTAATAATTGGCATTGGAGAGATAACTTTTTTCTTTTTTGATCAACATATTGGAGTGATTATCTCCAAAGTATATTTTATATTAACTCATGGTACGCACGGATCTAAAAATCCGGTTGGCCGTGCCGTCAGTTTGTGCAATTCCGCCCAAGCCATCTGATTGGCCTTGAGAATCAGTTTGTATTTCAAAGCGAAATGGTTCAGATGGCGTTGCAGGCTCAAACTTTCCAATTTGGCGAACGCATACAGAGAAGCAAAAATGTGATTGCCTTGGGTTCGCACGGTTCGCGTCGGTGATTTCTCCACTCCGAGATTCGATTTGATCGACTTGTGGTATTCTTCGATTCTCCACCGTTTTTTGTAGAGTTCGACGATTCGCTCAAAATCCAACGACAGATCGCTGCAAGCCAGAAACTGAACTCCGGAACCCCCATCTTTGTTCGTAAAGACTTGTTTCACCAAGAGGACCGGAAAGTCCAGTCCTTTGATATAAACAGGGGTGACCGAGCCGGTTTCCAACGGCAAGGATGATATCGATTGGAACTTCCCTTCCAGTTTCTCCTTCCGGGAGAGCGCCACGGTTCGATTGTCCTTCACCGCCAAAATAAAATGCTTCTGGAATTTCCGGATGCATTCCATATTCTCTTGGGACGCATACCAACTATCCGCCAGAACGTACTCATATTTCAGGTGATTGTTCACGCTGGCCCGGATCATATCCCGAAACATCTCGTTCTTGGTGCGATGGGAACGCCGTTTTTTCTTCCCGGTTTTCGGATCGCAAAACTCCTCCTCTTTCCTCACCACCTCAAACGACACCGGCAACGCCGCCTCCTCGTAGCGAACAATCGCACTGACGAGGTTGATCCCCTTCACGCTTCTTCCCTGGGTGTGATCAAAGTGCCAACAGACAATGGCATTCTCATCCGTAAACGGTTTCTCCACGATCGTGTCGTCCAGAATCAGGACTCCCGCGTCGTTTTCCACCTGGCGGATGAGCGGTTTTACCTCCCGCCACAATTCCTTCGATCCATACTCGCCGCTGGATAAAAACCGGGTCACTTGGTCATGACTCACGGCTCCATCCAATAAATCCGACAAACCCGTGGCCGTTCGATAATGACCGCTGCTGATCAAATAATCCGCATACAAATCCAATATCGTTCGATCCATGATTCCCTCAACCCCATGGGGTAACCGTATAGTAAATTTCCTCTTCTTCTCTATTTTACTCTATTTTTACCTTGCTTTTATCTCCTTTCCCCGCGTAACATGAGTTCTGTAAGTCAAATCCACATTGGCAATGGCGCTTTGAATTCGTTCATCCTCATTCTCTCCATCCGTTGAATCCACATCGATAAAGGGGAAAAACCATTCCTGCTGGCCAATGAGAATCCGCTGGGCAATATAAATCCCCATTCTTCCATCAAAGAGTTCCTCTTTGCTTGATTGAAGCATCTGCAAATAGGAACGAGTATCCGTACATGGATAAGGGGAGGGTGTCGTAAGATTCACTTTATAGGTAATGATGCTCATAGAAATACTCCATTGATTTTGAAGTGGTACTGCTTTCCACAATTTGTCCTGAATCGGAAAAAAATAAATCTGCTTTCAGAGGAGGTATCTCAAGTAGCGAT
>JBBCAX010000118.1:0-2108 GCA_051382335.1 Deltaproteobacteria bacterium TL4 | reverse complement strand
GGGGTAGCCTCGGGTTTCGCCCCGAGGAACAATGTGTGCGGTATCCCCTGGGACGAAACCCAGGGCTACCCTCAAAATGGCCGAACTTACGACCAAGCCCTAAATTCTTTAGAAGAGGGTTTCTAACTTCGAATCATAAGAGCCAGCAACATGACAGCAAAAGAACTCACGGAATTTCAACATCGACTTCTTTCGTGGTTTGAACAAGAACAACGCCCGCTCCCTTGGCGTCAGAAATATGATCCGTATGAAATATGGATTTCAGAAATCATGCTGCAACAAACCCAAGTCCGTACTGTGCTGCCGTACTATCAACGATGGATGCAGGTTCTGCCGAATCTTGAAGCGGTCGCTGAGGCTTCCGAGAACGTGATTTTAAAACTTTGGGAAGGGTTGGGGTATTATTCGCGGGCAAGGAATATTCACAAAACCGCAAAGATTCTCGTGGCTCAATACCAAGCGCAATTTCCCGGAGAGCCGCATCAGCTTTTGGAACTGCCGGGAATAGGGCGTTATACCGCAGGTGCCATTCTGAGTATCGCCTTCAATCAAAAGCCACCCATTGTTGATGGAAACGTAACACGAATTTTGTGCAGGATCATGGACTATCGTGAACTTCCAACCTCCGCTCCAATGCAAAAGCGCTTATGGGCTTTGGCAGAAGCGTGGATTCCCGAACAACAGGCACGCTGGTTCAATCAGGCGATGATGGAATTAGGAGCGACGCTTTGTTATGTGAACGCGCCGGCCTGTCTGCTTTGCCCTGTGCAACTTTTTTGCAAAGCCTATCACGCACAATCTACGGCTCAAGTCCCAGCTAAGAAAACCGCTAAACTTTTAAAGCCGGTCATCCATGTTTTGGCCATTGTGCAGCAGGGAAATCAAATCCTGGTTGACAAACGTCCCGCGACGGGGCTGATGGGAGGGTTGTGGGAATTCCCAAATTTTGAAATCACAAAAGAAGCTGATTTGAAGCAACAACTTCATGAGCTGTTATATCAACAATGGCAACTGTCCGTTACCGTATTACAGCAGCTTCCTACCTTTAAACATAGGTACACGACCTTCAAAGCAACTCAACATTGCTATCTCTGTCAGTATCATTCTCAAACAAAATCAGCCCGGCAAGGACAATGGCTGACGTTAGAGGAACTCTCCCAACTTTCTTTTTCAGCCCCCCAAGCCAAGCTAATGGAGCATCTGATTGAAAATAAAATTTTAAGTTAATTTTTCTCTTGAGTCTTTCTTAGTTATTCTCTAGATTGTGCTCTTCCAAAGAATAGACGTTAGTCCTTTTGTAGATGAAAAGGATTGATAGTTATTCCCCAATAGCTCAGTCGGTAGAGCGGGTGACTGTTAATCACTAGGTCGCAAGTTCAAGTCTTGCTTGGGGAGCCAATTCTTTCAGTAACTTAGAAAGAACCCAGTTTTTTGAAATTTGGCTTGGTGTCCCTATAGGTATCCGCTCTCTATTAGTTTCCCCTTTTTCGTCTAGCCCTTGCATCCCTTTGACTTCATCCTCAGTAACCAGATTATACCGCCTAAAAGCAGAATCGGTTTTAGAATGTCCAAAGGTAGGAAATGACCAGCAACGACTGAACAAAAAATCGAGCAGAGCTTCATCGACAAACTGACGGAGCTAAAATACAATTACCGCCCTGACATCACGGACCGCGCTGCGCTGGAGTGCAACTTCCGCGAAAAATTCGAAGCCCTGAACCGCGTCCGCCTCACCGAGGGCGAATTCACCCGGCTGCTCGAAGAGATCGTCACCTCGGATGTCTTCATGGCCGCCCGTACCCTGAGGGACCGCAATGCCTTTACCCGCGACGACGGCACGCCACTAAACTACACGGCTTTCTCATAAAAAAAAGATTGTGTTTCAGAAGGATAGAAATTTATCATAGGACTTCAATCCCTCCTATAAAGGAGTCTTATGACAGAAGAATTTCAATCTCCAGAAAAGGCATTAAAATTATTGGAAGCTTTAAAAAAACTACCTGATCCTCGTGACAATCGAGGCAAACGCCATGATCAAGTCTTTGTCTTGTATGGGTGCGTTCTTGCGATCATGGCGGGGCTTTCTTCCGGTTCAGGAATCCATCGGT
>JBBCAX010000117.1:0-11784 GCA_051382335.1 Deltaproteobacteria bacterium TL4 | reverse complement strand
TCCTTTCCTCCTCTGATAATAGATAAATTTTAATTATATCAGAAGATCGTTATTGGGTAATAGGGGGTGCGTTTTTCGACTGCCACAAGCCTCAAAAGGGGTGTACTTTTAGTCTGCCATAATCAAACCCCACCAGCACTTCAATCCAGCATTTATTGCAGAAAAAGGAAACAGAGGAAGAGATCAAGGCGGCTCATACAGGAGTTCATTGCTTATAAGCGTATCAACGTCTTTACGGGATCAACGTTAGGGATGTCAACGGTCGAGGTTAGAAATCAGTTGGCCTCTTTGTTTTCTTCTCGAGGGTCAATGACTTTGGTTTCCGTTTGATGTTCTAACTCATCTGCTTTTGTGGATTTCCTGAAATTAGTGATCATTTGTCCCAATCCTTCACCAATCATGGGAAGGCGTTTTGCGCCAAATAACAAAACGACAATACCCAATATGACGACTAATTCCCAAATTCCCAATCCAAACATATCAACTCCTATAACATAGCTTTTCAATGACCAGAAACATGATTAATGGCTTAACACTTCTATTTTGGGCATCTATAAGATCAACAGGCAAAAAGCACGTTAAGCGGTTCTCATTAGAGTACAATTAGGACATAAAAACAAGCTATTTAATCGGAGTTGTTATTGTGGCGGATGAATTTCAAATCCAAAAGTTTGGATCATTTTTGAAACTTGAGGCGTTTGAAGAAATTGGATAAAAGCGTATGCGGAAGAAGTGTTGTTTTTGGCGATTATCGCAATGGGATAAACGATTGTTGAGTGGCTTTGTGCTGGAATATAGTCGAGAATACGAACTTTTTTTTGAAATCATGGCATCCGTTTTATAAACAATACCTACATCAACCTCACCCCGCGCGACAAAGGCTAACGCAACTCGGACATCCTGTGCTGCAATTACATGCGGACTAATGGCAGACCACCAATGAAAGTATTCTAACGCTTCCTTGGCATATATTCCAGCGGGTACATAGGAGGGATCTCCCATGGCAACATAGTTTTTAAATAAAGACGGCAGTTCCGCGGAATTCCATGATATTGGAGCCAAAGTCAGGTTGCTGGAAGCAATAACGACCAAACGATTATAAAGCAAATTAATTCGGGTTTTTGGAGCCAAAGACACCATCAAACATACCATTCCTATTTGGAAAAAAACGCACTTTAGCTATGGGTCTTCAGCCTGGAGCAAAGGTTGTGAAGCTTGTGACGTTCATGAGGAATAAGGCTCTCTTTCAAGCGAAGCAGGATATCCTTACAATAATTGTATCTATTTGAAGTCTCCTCTACCCAAATCATGATATTCTTGTTATGAACATAAAAGACTTCACAGCAGAAGATGTGATTGGGATTCAGTAAACTTTTAGTAAGGATTGACATGCAAGATTTTTGGCTGTACGTAAGCATGCCCATTGTGAGTGCTTTTGTTGGTTGGGGCACCAATGTCGTTTGTATCAAAATGATGTCCTATCCCCTTGAGTTCGTCGGCATCAAGGAACCCTGGCTGGGATGGCAGGGGGTTATTCCCCGTAGAGCGGCTCATATTGCCTCCATGCAAGTTGATATGATGACCTCCAAATTACTCAGTATGGAAGAAATCTTCGCAAAAATGGATCCTGACCGTTTGACCGAGGAAATGGAACCCGCCTTGCTGACCATGATTGAAACCATCATCAATGACATCATGAAAGTACAAGCGTTAGAAATGTGGGAATCGCTTCCAAACCAAATAAAAGATCAAATTTATCTCCAAGTCAAAAAAGGAGCCCCTAAGATCATCCATGAGATGATGGATGATATCAAAAACAATATTGAAGATATTTTTGATTTGAGAGCAATGTTGATGGATGCTTTTGTCAAAGACAAGGCGACTTTGGTTAAATTGTTTGAAGAAATGGGAGCTAATGAATTCAAATTCATTCAAAATTCAGGAGGCTACTTTGGCTTTTTGTTTGGATTAATTCAAATGTTCGCATGGATGGTTTATCAGGGCGCATGGGTTTTACCTGCCGTGGGTGTTTTTGTGGGAACAGCAACTAATTGGTTAGCGCTGAATATGGTTTTTGAACCTAAAACCCCTATTGTTGTGGGTCCCTTTAATATTCTGGGGTTTACAATTGGTCCTTTTGTCATACAGGGAGTCTTCATTGCTCGTAGACAGGAAGTCGCCATTGATATGGGAAACATGATTGCAAAAGAAATCATGAGCCCTGAAAATGTGGTTGAAAATCTGATTAAAGGCCCTTCTTCCGACAAGTTATTTAAACTCATCCAGAAAAACGTAAAAAGAAGCATTGACTCTTATGTCGGTTTAGGAAAACCGTTCATTGCGCTAACAATCGGAACCCAACGTTATAGAGATATAAAAGATCATGCGGTTGAACGTATTGTTGCCCATATGCCTGAAACTATGAGACACGTCCATGCTTATACGGCAGAAGCTATGGATATTGACAACATCATTCGTACAAAACTGGGAGCTTTGACTCCTGATGAATTTGAAGGAATGATGAGACCCATCTTCAAGGAGGATGAATGGCAGCTTGTCGCGCTAGGAGCCGTTCTTGGTTTTTTAGTAGGACTTTTCCAATTAGTCGTGATGTTTGGCGGATCCCTATAAAATCAAATAACAGCTTTAACAAATCAACGATTTTTTCGCAGGCAATCAGCAATAACTTCACTCAGTACATTGAGGTCTACAGGTTTCATCATAAATTTTCGAACTCCCATTTTAAGGGCTTCGGTTTCTGAAATAATGCTGCTATAGCCTGTGGTTAGAATAATTGGAAGATGAGGAGCAATACTCAAAATTTCCTGAGTTAAGGATCTTCCTGATTTCTCAGGCATGGCAATGTCAGAAAAGATCAGATCAAACTGCTCCGGATTAGAAGAAAAGGCTTCCAACGCCTGGGTACTTTTATTAAAAACCGTAACATCATAACCGAGACTTCTGAGATAATCCGCATGTAAGTTGGTCAAAGTGTGCTCATCCTCAACAATCATAATATGCCCACTTCCACTCAAGTGAACTATCTCTGTTTTTGGTGAAGGTTTGGGTTTTTGAGTTACCATAGGAAAGTATACGAAAAAAGCGCTTCCAACCCCCTCCTGACTTGTGAATGCAATTTTCCCTCTATGTTGTTCTACAATACCATAAACTACGGAAAGCCCCAACCCTGTACCTTGTCCCACCTCTTTAGTCGTAAAAAACGGTTCAAAAATGTGAGGCTTCACATGAGAGGCCATCCCCTTTCCCGTATCCTTGATCATTAATTCAAGATATTCTTGATCCTTTGCGCCCAGGAATAAGCCTTGTGTGTGTTCATGGGAAACCTCCTTTAAGCTAATTTCTATTGTTCCACTTTCACCTTCTATAGATTGTGCCGCATTGATACACAGATTCATCAGGACCTGATGAATCTGTGTCACATCCGCCATGATCGCTCCACAGTCATTTTTTACGTGCTCAATGATTTCAATATGACTAGAAACCGTAATTTTAATCATTTTTAAGGCTTCTTTGATGATTGGAGCAATATTTTGAATACTCTGTCGTTTTTCACCTTTTCTGCTGAAAGTCAAAATTTGCCTAATTAGGTCAGCCGCTCTATGGCTGGCTTCACGAATATTTTCTGCATATTTTTTTTCTTTACTTTCTTGAGGAAAAAGTTTTAACAGCACACTGCTATATCCCAGAATCGCTCCGAGAATGTTGTTAAATTCATGGGCAATTCCTCCTGCAAGTGTTCCTAAGGCTTCCATTTTGTGTGATTGTCGTAACTGAATTTCTAACTGCTGGTGTCTTTCTTCAGTTTTTTTACGTTCAGTAATGTCTTCAAGAAATACAACAAAATGAGTGAGACGGCCGTTTGACTCTTTTACCGGTTCGATTGAAAACGCAAACCAAGTCACCCCTTCACTTTTTTTCTCAGTAGAATGCTCCCCTTTATAGGCATTTCCTGATTCCAACATTCTTAAAAGATTTTCAGGATCCTTAGGTAGCCACTCACAATAGTCTGACGCTCGATGTCCCACGAGTTCTGAACCGGTATAGCTTGTCATTTTCACAAACCGGGAATTGACATATTCAATTACATGGTTGGTATCACTAATCATAATCCCCAGTGAACTTTGTTCCGTGGCGTGAAACAACTTCCTTATCTGAGTTTCTGCTTCTTTCCGCTCTGTAATATCCCGCAAAATACATAAGACTTCGTTGGCATCGCTGACAACAATCCGTGCCTCATAATCTCTTAGACCACGCGATAGAAGTAATTGATATTCATGGATTTGCATTTCCTGAGTGTTTAAAGCGTCATTAATCCATCTCAGCATTTGCTTTGCTAATTCAGAAGCAAAGATGGCATTAATATTATTACCAAGTATTTGATCCGCTGGAATGTATAAATCTCTTTCTGAATTTGCATTATGATCTAGAAAAGTTCCCTCTTTTGAAACGCGGAACACTAAGTCCGGAATCGCACTTAAAAGGACCTTCCTTTCCATTTGATGCTTCTGTAATTCTGCCTCTATGTGTTGACGCTGTAGAACTTCCCTTTCGAACTCTTGACTGATTTTTTTCAACGCCGCTGTACGTTTATCAACTTCTGCCTGCAAGCAGTCTCGGCTCTGAGTCAGTCGCGTGTCCAACTCTTTCCCTTGGGTTCTTGCGAGGATCAACTCCTCAGCCATGTGTCTGAACGCATTTTCCAAAAAAAATAATTCATTCTGTCCTCGGGGTTTTATATAAGCTTGTGATCCACCAAAGTGAGCCAAGGCAACATTGTTGACTGTACGCCTCAGACCCGCAAGTGATCGGCTTAAAAAAACTCGCCTTAAGCCTGAAAACACGATCAACAAGATCAAAGCGTTGATGAGAGAGGTCACCATAATAACGGCGTATCCCACTTGAATTTGACGCATAATAGAAGCAGAATTTGAAAAAATAGATCCTCGTCCCAAGAGTGGGAATGTTTTGTTTTCGCCTTTAGGTTGAGGTGTGGAAGTAATAGGGAATTGATAAACAAACCATTCCATTCCATTTTTGATATTGAATACAGCTTCCTGCTTCAATGGCCAATCAACGGTAGATCCCACCGCAGCAATTTCTTTTCCTTGAAGGTCCTCAATTTTCACTCCTGATATAATAGAATGCTCCAACATCTCTGCCAAAATAGACTGCCAGCGTTCTGAATCTGCCTCCAAAGACACAACCTCCAACGAGGATTGATGAGTTAAATGGACGAACTTCAATTGATCCATTACCGTGTATCGTTGATGTATGTATTCTCCGGCCATGTGAAAGAGTGTGAGCATAACGGCCAAGAGCGATACCAAAAAAACGCTTAAAAGCAATGGAGCGGCAATGAAGTTCTTGAGTTGTACCTTTCCTGAATCGAGCATTGATGTACTCCATAAAAGATTATTGAAATAGACACTTATAACGGTTTTTTTCGCAGGCTGTCTTCTGAAAGCAGGAATTGTCCTTTGGCATTGAGTTGAAAGACCCAGACCCCACTTTTACCCTCGCTTTTTGATGAGGTGACTCCAGCAACAACAATTCTTCCATCAGGAGTCTCTTGCATTTGGAAGGCATTGTCCCATGAATCTCCGCCTAAGGTCGTTTCCCAAATCATATTCCCAAGGGCATCCAACTTAATCACCCAAACATCATTCTTTCCATTTCCTTTGGAATAGGTGTGTCCTAAGACCAGAAGTTCCTGAGTGTGTGTTTCGAGGATAAAATGTCCTTCATCCCGTTCAGTACCTCCAAAGGTAGGGTCCCATAACTTGTTTCCGTCGGCGTCTACTTTCACTACCCACAAATCGTTGGTACCTTGCCCCGATGAGCCTGTATATCCTGTGAAAACAATCTGCCCATCATGAGTTTCGATCAGATGTTCTGCCCGTTCACGAGCGGCACCTCCAAAGAATTTTTCCCAGAGAAGATGGCCTTGACTGTCTAACTTCACCATCCAGGCATCACTTCTACCTTGGCTATTGGACTCCGTCGTTCCGACAAAAACGAAGTTATGATCACGGGACTGAATAATTGAATAGGCAATGTCCTCCCCATTTCCGCCATAGCTTTTTTCCCAAAGAAGATTCCCGTCCTGATCAAGTCTAACAATCCAGGCCTCTTCTTTTTTAGCATTTTGAGAAAGGGTACTTCCCGCTAAAATATAACCCTTATCAGCGGTTGGTGTCATGCTCAACACACGGTCTGTTCCCTTCCCGCCATAGGTTTTTTCCCACAAAACCTTCCCTTGTGGGTTCAAGTTGACAACCCACGCATCGTCACTCCCTGTTCCTTGCGAATTTGTCGTTCCAAAGACCATAAAGCCAGTTTGTGTGATCTGAAGTCCCGCTGCTGTTTCCCATCCGATGCCCCCGATTAAGGTCTCCCATTCCTGAGTTCCAGACTTACCAATTTTTAGAAGAGACACGTCGCTCTTGCCCTGCCCTCTTGAAGTCGTAGTGCTTAGGATGAGATATCCCTGATCCAAGAGATAGACCGAGTGTCCCTCATCATAATCCGTTCCACCCCAGACCAATTCCCAATTTTCTAAGTCGTCACCTGTATCTTGAGAAGTTGCAGTGTGGAACACTAATGTTGGTGTTTCCTGCGGTAAAGAAGGTTTACATCCCACAAGCAGGAAACAGAGAAACACGATGTAGTTTCTTAGCCAAGGATAAGCCCTCCCCAATCGTCCGGATAGACCTTCCCAAACGAAACGTGGAAACGACAAACAGTGAGAGGACGCCCATGGGGAAGTTATGAAATTCCTGTTCTTGAGGGATAACATCATTAAAGACCTTGAAAACATGGCTGTTTCATTAAACACTTCCAAATGTTTGGTAAAAATAGATAAGAAAATGGAGAATCACTTCTCGCAAAAGGGATCTAGAAGATCAACTTTGCTCCGAAAGCAATTTACTTACAGGTTTCAGGATCTCAATATTTTCAAAGATAATCAGGCAAGCTGAAACAATGGGGACTGAAAGAATCATTCCTACGGGCCCCCATAACCATCCCCAAAAGATAAGGGATCCAATGACAATTAAAGGACTTAGTCCTAAGCTGGTGCCCATCATTTTAGGTTCAATGACATTCCCGATAACCCCTTGTATCACAAGTAAGGTTACCAGCACCGCAACTGGAATTCCAAAGGTATCAAACTGCAAAAACGCAACCAGAACGGGAGGAATTGTTGCTATAATAGAACCCACCGAAGGAATGAAATTTAGCAAAAAGGTCAATATCCCCCAAAATAGCGCAAAATCCACACGAAAAATTAACAGCACAATCGTGACAATGGCTCCGGTCAGCACAGAAAGGCCTGTTTTAATGTTAAGATAATTTCCAATTTGACGATTGATTTTGCTTAAAATCGAGACAATCCGCTCAGAGCGCTCCTTAGAAAAACTCTTGTCAATACGCCTAAAAAACGATTCTCTTTCAAAAAGGAGATAGACCATATAGAGCAAGATCATGAACAAATTAGTCATGAACTCTAAAAACGTTCCAAAGCCTTGGCCCAACATTGTTGCCACCGTACCTGGTTTAACATGGTCGCTCCATTTAAAATTGCTGGTAAAACTTTTGACCTCTTCCGCCGGTATCGCCAGCGATTGAATCACTTGGTCCATCAATCCCAACACTCTTTGTTCATAGCGGGGAATGTTGTCACCCAGAGCGCTTGCGCTGGAATAAACCAACTGTCCCACATCAAAAAGTACCAAACCTGTAAAAACCAAAACCATGCTGACACGCAACCCTACAGGGAGGTGTAACCGAACGAGAAGTTTTTGTAAAGGCTCCACCAGGTAGACGATAAACAAGGCGATACAAAAGGGAAGGAGAATGCTTTGCAAGGCCTTTAAAACCAGACACCCCAAGCCAACGAGAAGCGTGCCCATAAAGACGGTTAAGACTTTGAGCCAATATTCAATTTTTTTGAATTGTGAATCACTCATATTCGGCCTCAAGTTCACTACCGGATTGAATTAATTGGAGCATTTTGCGATGCAAAACAATCTCCTCACTTGCCCAGCGTATCACAAGGCGCGTATACTCTTTCCCGAAACCGAGTTTTGCTCCAATATTGAATAAATATTCCATTTCTCGGATACTTAAACAACCATCCGAAGTCAAAACCAGAACCAATTCAATAAAGATCTGGGCCTCGAGCGTTCTTGATCCGTCAGGCAATTGTCCAAGAGTCGGCAACTTCTGTTCTTTGACCGCCTGAATTAACGTCTCTACTTGAGCTTGGGAGGGAAGGAAAGACAAGGTTTCTTGCAAATAAGACATTTCCTCCGGCGCAATGTTCCCATCCGCAAGGATCGCTCCACAGATGGCAATCGCCAACCAGTTTTTTTGTGAGGCGTTCAACTCATCAGGATGTAATATTTTAAATGACATGGGGCGCTTTCATCAAAAAGGGGTTTCTTGAGGGCTTTCATGGCGCTCACTCAATAGTTGATAAAGCTGTTCATTGGCCGCATCCGTATGTTGATCATAATCGCTTAAAATACTTCCGGTAATCACCAACGTTCGTTGCTGTTCCGTATTGATTCTGCCAATGATCGGTGCCCATGAACTCATAAAATCACTCACATATTTATGAATGGAACTGATCTTTCGCTCAACCATTTGCTGAATGATGTAATCCTTGGCACTTCGATCCCATTCCAGCTTATCGGCAATGAATGGAAATTTTTTCAAACTTTGTTCGATATGAGGCGCTACAATCAACTCATAAGTTTTGGGAAGATAATGATAAACAAAGTCAGATGTGATTTCATAAGATTCCAGTTCCAGTGAAGGGAGGTGGAACATAAATTCGTTCATGATGCGGAAACAAATTTCCGTTAACGCCCGCCCGCCTGTTTGGACTTTAGACGCTTCTTTCGCAACCGTTTTCAAGGCCTCGTCTGTAAACGTGACGCGCTTGTCGGTAGTTTTAAAAATATTTTCTTCAATCTGTTGAGAAATCGAACCTTTGGAATCCTTTAAGACTTCGTATAGTTTTTGTTGATCCAACTTTTCCAAAGGCACAATATAACTGATACGTCCTACCAGTTCAGGGATTAATCCATATTCGATCAAGTCTTGAGGTAAGGTTTCTTCAAGACTGATATCATGAGCGGTTAACACGGTTTGGCTACCAAAGCCAATAGACTGCCCCTGCTCTTTACGTTTTCTTTTTAAAATGACCTCCTCCAAACCATCAAAGGCTCCCGCCAAGATGAAGAGAATATTTCGGGTCGATATTTTTTTATTCTCAAGATCTCCTCCCTGAAGCATCTCACGGATACTGTGAATATTGTTCTGTGAGAAAATATCGATCATCGAATTTTCCATAGGACGTAAAAGCTCCTGCTGTACCCCTCGACCTATCACAATAGAGTTGGCGACATAATCTTCACGAGAACCTCCCGCGAGTTTATCAATTTCATCTACCAGAATCACACCACTCTCTGCTCGTTTTAAATCACCTCCGGTGGTATAGTACAACTCTCGAACAGCATCCTGAATACTATCACCGACAAATCCGGTTTTGGTCATAGAGGTGGCATCCACCTTTACAAAGGGGACCTTCAGAATACGACTTAAGGTATTAGCCAGCAAAGTTTTTCCGGAACCTGTGGGGCCAATCATTAAAATCGAGGACTTGATGTAATCTTCATTAATCCTGCCTGTATCCAATTCCCGTTTCAAATGCGACATATGGTAATAGGAAACCTGTGCCAGAACTTTCTTCGCGTTATGCTGGCCGATCACATACGCGTCAAGTTGATCTTTGATGGGATAAGACCCTTGGACCTTGATGAACGAGGAATCTTTTATGGAAGTATCGGGCTGAGAATTTGCTGCCGCCTGGGCGTATAGCGCCGCATATTTTTCATCAATCGCTTTTAAATTGGGACGCAAACGTTCCAAATAGGGATGGGCTTCAGTAGGGACAAGACGCTTGAGTTCCTCAAACTTCATGTTATAAATGTCATCAAAAGTTATTCGTCGTTTAGCCATAGTCTCTTTAGAGTTGCAATACACAATTTCGTAGAGTAAGTAGAGTAAGTATCAAGCAGGAGATTCCTATTTCATATCTAAAAAAAAATGAAAGTGTCTTAATCAAATTGAGGGAAGAGGCATTGAGCCATCTTCAAAGCTTCTCACTCTGAAAAGATACTAAAAAAATTATTGAAATCAAGCCTTATTCTGAAATTATACGAATTAGACACTAAACAAATTAACCGATTTTATGCCCGAATCAAAAATCTACGTTTTAGACGCCAACGTTCTTCTCTATGATCCAGAGGCCTTACTCGCATTCCCTGACGCTGTTGTTGTCCTTCCTCTTCATGTCATTGAGGAAATTGATAAATTTAAAAAAGTGTTGAGTGAGACCGGCAACAATGCCCGAGCCGTTTCTCACATGCTGGATCGTTTCCGCACACAAGGAAATTTATCGCAAGGAATCACCTTACCCAACAAAGGACAACTCAGGGTCGCTTTTGCGACAAGATCTCAGGAAGAACAACTTTACGACCTCGATCTAAATCGTTCCTCAAACAGAGTCTTGGCTGTTGCGCTACAGCTGCAAAAGCAGGGGATCCCGACAACTCTTGTTACACAAGATACCAACCTGCGTGTCAAGGCCAATTCTTTTGATCTTCCTGTAATCCCCTATCAAGAAGAAAAACAGGAAAGTACTCTTTACACAGGAATTCGGCGGCAAAGCTTGACTGCGGAAAAACTGCAACCATACCGTAAAAAAGAAAAGTTGAGCCTCGATCCTTCCTTTGCTCCTCATGAGGCGTTGCTTTTGGTAAATCAAGACGATCCCAAAGATTTCCTCATGTGGCGCTTTGATCCGCACATACAGCAATTTCACAAAGTTGATAAAAAATTTGGTGTCTGGAGCACAACCCCCCGAAACCCTGAACAACATTTAGCGTTAGAATTACTGATGGATCCCCGAATCGCGTTGGTTTCCTTGATTGGAAAAGCGGGCACCGGCAAAACCTTATTAGCCTTGGCGGCAGGGTTACAGTTAACGTTAGTTGAAAAGGCATATACTAAAATGTTGGTCTCCCGACCTATTTTTCCCATGGGACGGGATCTGGGCTACCTCCCTGGAGATATCCAGGAAAAACTTGAGCCTTGGATGCAGCCGATCTATGACAACCTGGACTTGTTGATTGGTTCCTCTGCGGATCAAGCCCAAACTAAAACAAAAGGTTATCAGGAACTTCTGGGCCAAGGCTTATTGATTATAGAACCGCTGACCTACATTCGGGGCAGAAGCATTCCGCATCAATACATGATTGTTGATGAAGCTCAAAACTTAACACCCCACGAAATTAAAACCATCATCACGCGTGCGGGTGAGGGAACCAAAATTGTATTGACCGGAGATCCTCATCAGATTGATAACCCCTACGTGAATGCCGCCTCAAATGGATTGAGCTATGTGGTTGATCGCTTTAAACCGCACAAACTGACGGCACATGTGACTTTAGTCTCAGGAGAACGCTCTTCGTTAGCAGAACTTGCCGCAAATGTACTTTAAGAAGTCTTTTTGGATCCCCCTATTGTATTGTAGAAACTACCGGTTGTTCTGGTGGCGATTCCAAGGCTAAGGGAATCGCATCCTGGCTGATTTTAAGCCAAAAGCCTTCCCCTTTCAGGATTTCTTGAAAAGGGGGATAAGCTTTCTGCTCGATTTGTTGGGAAACCGTTGCATGGGGTGATAGGACTTGCCAT